>JAGAAJ010000130.1 GCA_017615355.1 Prevotella sp. | reverse complement strand
ATAAAAGAAAAGAATTGGACATGCTTAAAAAAATAACTGGAATTGGAATAACTGGAATAATGGCCAATCATAATTCATCTAAAAAGCTATAAATCAATGAAATACGACATTTCAAAACAGACAGCCCCCACGATGCCAAGCCTCGGCAAGGGCACAGAATGCATCAAAATCCTGCTCTCACAGGCCTCAAAAGACATGTACGAACCCCTTGTTCCGATGTTCTTCCCTATCCTTGGCGCACACATCAGCGGCGCGGAATTTCAGTATCCTGACCTCACTTGGAAGGAGCCGACGGGCATGATGGCCAACCTTGTGGCCCATTCGGGCGATAACAAGGGCCAATTGACCACTCTTGCGAAAGCCATTTGCCGCGATTTCCGCCAGCACGACGAGGCCGAGGAGAAGAAGCTCCTGGAGTGGCAGAAGCAGAAGAACACCAAGGGCGCCAACAAGGACAAGCCCGAACGCCCTGAGGTGACCTTCCGTTTCCCGCCGTCGAACACGACCAATGCCGCCTTTATCCAGAACGCGATGGCGCTGGAGGCACAGGGTGGACTCACGCAGTACTTCAACCTGCCCGAGGTGGAGATGGCCGACCGCTTGTGTGGCGGTCACAAGCAGGTATCGGTATTGCTCCGCAATGTCTACGACCGCGACCGCGCCAGTGCCCTTCGTGCCACGGCCGACGGTGTGACGGGCAATCCTACCATCCGTGCCTGCTTCACCATCTCGTCGACGCCGGATTCCACCCGCAAGTTCTATAACAAAAACAAGATTCAGGGGCACAAGAACTTCGGCAAGATCTATGCTCGCTCCAACAACAACGACCCCCATCGACATCAAGGGTCTGGCCAAGCACATCCAGAGCCACGGCTCGCCCTACACCTACGACATCATCCTCGGTGTGCTGACGAAATGCGCCACTTGTGTGCGTCACCTGGTGCTGGAGGGCACGCCCGTGAAGTTCGACGACCTGTGCATCTTCACCCCTGCCGTCACCACGATGCACGCCAACGATGTCGAGGCCTTCAGCCTGGGTAAGGCCACCCGTGCTGCCGACGGCACGTACGACGCCTCCAACGGCAACGTGAAGTGCGTGCGCATTCACTGCCGCACCACCGGCCAGGCCACTCAGGCCCGCCTGACGCAGGACGCCGAGCTGGGTTACACCTCGATGGCTCAGCGCATCAAGAACGGCGAGGTCGAGCTCTCCAACACCAAGGGCGTGTACCTTGTCGGTGGCAGCGCTGGCAGCGGCAACAACAGCGGCTGGGGCGATGAGCCCGTGGTGAATCCCTAATCTAGAGGAAAGAGGAAAGAGGAGAGAGGAAAGAACGTTAAACGCCGGCTGAACATGAAAGAGCCTTCCCGATGAGGGGAGGCTTTTTGGTTTTCGCTTTGGTTTTCGTAGCGAAGCTCTAAAATTTCATAAGGAGGCTCCTCAGCAGAATAAACAGCTTCTTCAGCAGAATAAACAGCTTCTTCAGCAGAATAAAGAGCCTCCTCAGCAGAATAACGGTGTTCCCGAACGGGAGTGACGGTATTCCCATTTTTCTGCATCAGAGAAAAATAATGTTGAAACGGAGAGAGAAATCAGAAAAAATGACTAAATTTGCAGCGGAATAGTAGAAACAAATACCAAGAGACGATGGAAAAACGAACGAACATCCTCCCCATCGGCTATCTGCTTCAAGATGGCAGATACCGGGTGGTACAGCATTTGGGATCGGGCGGCTTTGGCAACACCTACCGTGTGGTCGATACTGCCAGTGAAGTGAATTACGCGCTGAAGGAATTCTTCCTGCGTGGCGTCAACGAACGCGATACCGACAGCCAGCAGGTGAGCGTCAGCAATGCCGACAACCGTGATGAGTTTGAGGCGCAGAAATCGAAGTTCCGCAAGGAAGCCACTCGCCTGCAGCAGCTCGACAATCCCCACGTGGTGCATGTGTTTAGCCTGTTTGAGGAAAACGGAACGGCCTACTATCTCATGGACTACCTGAACGGGGCATCGCTTTCCGAACGCCTGAAGCAGCAGGGACATCCTTTCAGCGAGGACGAGGTGATAGGTTTCGCCGACCAGATACTCAATGCCTTGGAGGTGGTGCACAGCAAGAACATCTGGCACCTCGACCTGAAGCCGGGCAACATCATTGCTGTCGACGACGGCAGGCTGGTGCTTATCGACTTCGGCGCCAGTAAGCAGTTTCACGATGCCGAGGGCTATTCGCTATCCACCTCTACCGGATTGTGCTACACACCAGGCTATGCCCCCACGGAACAAATATCAGGCGAGACCAAACGCATGGGTGCCTGGACCGACCTGTATGCGCTGGGAGCCACCTTGTACAACCTGATGACAGGCGAGACGCCTCCCTCGGTATCGGCCATACAAGACGGCGGCGCATTCCATTTCCCCCCGTCGACCAGCGAAGGCACACGGCACCTGATCACCTGGCTCATGGAGCCCAACCGCAACGAGCGCCCTCAGACGGTGGCAGAGGTGCGCAAATTCATGGCCGCCACATTCCATCCGGATGATTCGCCGACGGTAGTGTCGAATCCGCAACAGCTGAATGACGATGACGATGAATACGAAGAGACTGCCGGACGCCGGCGCAAGGTGTGGTACATAGTGGGTGGCGTGCTGGCCGCAGCCATTATAGCGGCCTTGATACTGCTGCTTGGCAAAGGCTCGGACAAACATCGCTATGACGATGACGACGATGAAGAAGAGCTGGCAGATGCCGATATGGAGGACGCAGACGAGGACAATGCAGAAAGAGACTCCCTCGAGATGATTGCAGCCTTGGAGCAGGAGCGCCAGCAAGCCTTGGAGGAAGAACGTATCAGACAGGCAGAGCGCGAGGCCCAGCAACAGGCCGAACGGGAAAGACAACGGCAAGAAGCTGACAGAGCTACCCAGGAAAGGCAGCGGCAAGATGCCGAAAGAGCTGCACAAGAAAGACAACGGCAAGAAGCCGACAGAGCTGCCCAGGAAAGACAGCGGCAAGAAGCCGACAGGGCTGCCCAACAAAGCCCCAGCAGGCAAGAGTCAGACAACAGAGTCTATGACGTGGTGGAAAATCAGCCCGCATTCCCAGGAGGCCTAACTGCGCTGATGCAATTTCTCGCCAACAATATCCAATATCCTGCAGTAGCTGAAGAAAACGGCATTCAAGGCAAAGTGGTATGTACCTTCGTCGTTGAGACTGACGGCTCCATCAGTAATGTCACCGTGGTTCGAAGTGTTGACCCCTCGCTTGACAAGGAGGCAGTTCGCGTTCTTAGATCAATGCCCCGCTGGACTCCCGGTACTCAGGATGGAAGGCCTGTACGCGTCAAGTATAACATCCCCGTAACGTTCAGGCTGAACTGACATATAAACCAAGAGACGATGGAAAAGCTGGATGAAACCGACTGGCAGATACTGCGCACGCTGCAGCGGAATGCCAAACTGACGACGAAGGAGCTGGCCGACGCCGTGCACCTGACGCCCACACCTGTGTTTGAAAGGCAGAAACGGCTAGAACGGCAGGGGTATATCAAGAAATACGTGGCCGTGCTCAATGCGGAGAAATGCGGACAGGGACTGCTGGTGTTCTGCAAGGTGAAGCTGAAGCAGATCAACCACGAGATAGCCGACGCCTTCGTCAGGCGCATACAGCGCTTGCCGGAGGTGACGGAGTGCTACAACACGTCGGGTGCCTACGACTATCTGCTGAAGGTGCGTGCCCGCGACATGAAGCACTATCAGGAGTTTGTGCTCAACAAACTGGGCGAGATCGAGAGCCTGGCCTCCATCGAGAGCACCTTCGTGATGGACGAGGTGAAGCAGACCTATGGTCTGAACATTTGAGGTAAAGCAAAAAACGCATCCGCCGCGAAAAATTTCTGCTTCATAAATGATAGAATATCAATGAAAAGCAGTAACTTTGCACCCCGTTAGAAAACCGAACACTTTATTTATAATTTTAGAATCAGAACAATGGAAAAAAGTGCATTGCAGATGGCCCGTGCCGCCTACCAGCCGAAGCTGCCCGTAGGCCTGCAGGGTGCCGTGAAGGCTGTGGAAGGCGCCGCCACACAGAGTGTTGACAACCAGGAGGAGATCAAGAAGCTCTTCCCCAATACCTATGGTATGCCGCTGGTGGAGTTTGTTCCCGGCGAGGAGACGAAGCACGAGCCCATGAACGTGGGCATCATCCTCAGCGGCGGTCAGGCTCCTGGCGGCCACAACGTCATCACCGGCCTGTTTGACGCCGTGAAGAAGCTGAACCCCGCAAACCGCCTCTATGGCTTCATCCTGGGCCCTGGCGGTCTGGTGGACCACAACTACATGGAGCTGACGAAGGACATCATCGACGACTACCGCAACACCGGCGGCTTCGACATGATCGGCTCTGGCCGCACGAAGCTGGAGAAGGTGGAGCAGTTTGAGAAGGGTCTGGAGATCATCCGCGAGCTCAACATCAAGGCTATCGTCATCATCGGTGGCGACGACTCGAACACCAACGCCTGCGTGCTGGCTGAATACTATGCCGCCAAGCAGTACGGCGTGCAGGTGATCGGCTGCCCGAAGACCATCGACGGCGACCTGAAGAACGCCCAGATTGAGACCAGCTTCGGCTTCGACACCGCCTGCAAGACCTATAGCGAGCTCATCGGCAACATCGAGCGCGACTGCAACTCGGCCCGCAAATACTGGCACTTCATCAAGGTGATGGGCCGCTCGGCCAGCCATATAGCCCTGGAGTGCGCCCTGCAGACACAGCCCAACATCTGCCTCGTCTCTGAGGAGGTGGAGGCCAAGGGCATGAGCCTCAACGACATCGTGGACTACATCGCACAGGCTGTGGCCGTGCGCGCTGCCGACGGCAACAACTTCGGCACGGTGATCATTCCCGAGGGCGTCATCGAGTTCATCCCCGCCATCAAGAAGCTCATCGCCCAGCTCAACGACGTGCTGGCTTTGCCCGAGGCTAAGGAGATCAGCCGCGACGAACAGGTGGACTTCGCCAAGAGCCACCTCACCGAGGAGAACCTCGCCGTGTTCAACAGCCTGCCCGTAGGCGTGGCCCGTCAGCTGGCTCTCGACCGCGATCCTCACGGCAACGTGCAGGTGAGCCTCATCGAAACAGAAAAACTGCTCTCGACGATGGTTGCCCAGAAGCTGGAGAAGATGAAGAAGGCCGGCACCTTCAAGGGCAAGTTCGCCACACAGCACCACTTCTTCGGCTACGAGGGCCGCTGCGCCGCTCCGTCGAACTTCGACGCCGACTACTGCTATGCCCTCGGCAACAGCGCTGCCCAGCTCATCGCTGCCGGCAAGACCGGCTACATGGCCATCGTGCAGAACACCACAGCTCCCGCTGCTGAGTGGAAGGCCGGCGGTGTGCCCATCACGATGATGATGAACATGGAGAAGCGCAACGGCGAGATGAAGCCCGTGATCCGCAAGGCCCTCGTCGAGCTCGACGGCGCTCCCTTCAAGGAGTTTGCCGCACATCGCGACGAGTGGGCCCGCAAGACGGCCTACATCTATCCCGGCCCCATCCAGTACTGGGGACCCACCGAGGTGTGCGACCAGCCCACACGCACCCTGGCTCTGGAGCAGGCAAAGTAAGAGACCCGCGTCATAACTACGCGCAGCCGCTCCCCTCCCTTGTAGGGGAGGGGTTGGGGGTGGGGTCAGTAATCACCAAATAGAAAACAGTTACAGACCCCACCCCTGGCCCCTCCCCTTGAAGGGAGGGGAGTTTCTGCGCAAATATCAACACACCATTCATGGTAAGGAAGAAGACGGTACGCAAGAAGAAAGGCACCAGGCGCAAAAGCACGAGAAAGGCCTCTCTGGGAAAGCGGTGGCAGCGGCTTTGGCCATCGCTGATAGGTGCCGTCATCGTTGTGGTCAGCTGCTTCTTCCTGTTTAGAGCCATCTTCACGTCCTCAGTCGCCGACAATGCCGATGCTCCGAAGGGCTACACCGTGCACGGCATCGACGTGAGCCACCATCAGGGCAGCATCAACTGGGAGCTGCTGCGCAACAGCGCCTCCATCGACGGCTACCCCATCATCTTCGCCTTCATCAAGGCCACCGAGGGCAGCGACATCGTGGATTCGCAGTTCAGGAAGAACTTTGAAGGGGCGAGGAAATACGGCATCATGCGTGGCGCCTATCATTTCTATCGCACCACGACGTCGGCGAAGCAGCAGGCCGAGCACTTCATCCGCAATGTGGAGCTGCAGCCTGGCGACCTGCCACCCGTGCTCGACGTGGAAATCAGGCCGCAGGGCATCAGCGCCGAGGACTTCCGGCAGGGCATCCTCGAATGGCTGGCACGCGTGGAGCAGCACTACGGCGTGAGGCCCATCCTCTACACCTATCACAGCTTCCGCCAGCAGTATATGAACGACCCCGTGTTCGACCTCTACCCCTACTGGATTGCCCACTACCACGTGGACAGCGTGCGCTACAAGGGGCCGTGGGCCTTCTGGCAACACTCCGACCGCGGCCAGCTGCCTGGCATCAAGGAGAAGGTAGACCTGAACATTTTCAACGGGACTTACGACGATTTGAAACCGCTGGCGATACCAGCGAAGTAACTTTTTCAACTGGATTATTTGCGAGGCTACAAAAATAATCGTACCTTTGCAACCGCTTATTTATGAATTTTCAGGAGCTGCAAGCCCTTTACGGGAAATCAGCGCAAGTGAAGGCGCTGACGAAGACCTTAGGGAATGAGAAGATGCGGCGGATGGCCCTTGAAGGGTTGTCGGCCTCTTCGTCGTCGGTGGTCTTCGCAGCCTTGAAGCTCCAGAAAGTCTTCCTTTTCATCCTGCAGGACGCCGAGGAGGCAGGCTATTTCTACCACGACCTGACACAGCAGATGGGCGACAGCCACGTGCTGTTCTTCCCCTCCAGCTACAAGCGCGCCGTGAAATACGGTCAGAAAGACCCTGCCAACGAGATCCTGCGCACGGAGGTGCTCTCCCGTCTCTCCCACCCCACCTCTGGTCTCTACATTGTATCTTTCCCTGAGGCCTTGGCCGAGATGGTGGTGGCTCGCCAACAGTTTGACGAGAAGTCGCTGACGCTGACCGAGGGGCAGACGGCAGACGTGGAGAAGGTGCTGAAGGAGTTGCGCGAGCTGGGTTTCCGCGAGGTGGACTACGTCTACGAGCCCGGACAGTTTGCCCTGCGCGGCAGCATCCTCGACGTGTTCAGCTTCAGCCACGAATATCCTTTCCGCATCGACTTCTTCGGCGACGACATCGACTCTATCCGCACCTTCGAGGTGGAGGATCAGCTGTCGAAGGAGCGTTGCCAGCAGGCCACCATCGTGCCCGAGATGAGTGTGACGCAGCAGAAAGCCTCGCTGCTCACCTTCCTGCCCAACGATGCCATCCTCGTGTTCCGCAACTACAACTACACCCGCGAGACCATCGAGCGCACCTATCAGGAGGGCTTCTCTACGCAGGCCATGAAGGAGCGCTTGGAGGGTGCTACGGAGATGGAAGCCAAGCAGATAGAGCAGGAGATGCAACGCGAGACCCTGCTCACCACAGGCACGCAGTTTGACACCTTGGCGCAGTCCTTCAGGCACATAGAATTTGTCTCAAGCGGGAGCGCCGCTCCTGCCATCATCAGGTTCCACATCTCGCCGCAGCCGTTGTTCCACAAGAATTTCGACCTGCTGACGCAATCTTTGGAGGACTACCTGCTGAAAGGCTACAAGCTCTTTATGCTGGCCGACAGTCCCAAGCAGATAGAGCGATTGAAGGACATCCTCGCAGAGAAGAGCAGCCTCAGCTTCGAGGGCATCGACAAGACGCTGCACGAGGGTTTCATCGACCACGACCTCAGGCTCTGTCTCTTCACCGACCACCAGATCTTCGACCGTTTCCACAAATACAACCTGAAGAGCGACAAGGCCCGCAGCGGCAAGGTGGCGCTGACGCTGAAGGAGATTCAGCAGTTTGAGATGGGCGACTACGTGGTGCACATCGATCACGGCGTGGGTAAGTTCGGCGGATTGGTGAGAATGCCCATCACTAATGCGAATGGAGGAGAGGCCTTCCAGGAGATGATCAAAATCATCTACCAACGAGGCGATGCCATCTATGTATCCATCCATTCCCTATACAAGGTATCGAAATACAAGAGCCAAGACGGCGGACAGCCTCCACGCATGTCGACGCTGGGCACAGGCCAATGGGAGCGCCTGAAGGAACGCACGAAGAAGCACATCAAGGACATCGCCCGCGACCTGATCAAGCTCTACGCTACGCGCCGTCATCAGCGCGGCTTCGCCTTCAGTCACGACAGCTATTTGCAGCACGAGCTCGAGGCTTCATTCCTCTACGAGGACACGCCCGACCAGCTGAAGGCTACGCAGGACGTGAAGGCCGATATGGAGAAGAACACGCCGATGGACCGACTTGTCTGCGGCGACGTGGGCTTCGGCAAGACCGAGGTGGCTGTGCGTGCTGCCTTCAAGGCTGCCACCGACGGCAAGCAGGTGGCCGTGCTCGTGCCTACCACCGTGCTGGCCTATCAGCACTATCACACATTCAGCAACCGCTTGAAGGATATGCCCGTCAGGGTGGACTATCTCACCCGAGCCCGTACCGCCAAGCAGACCACCGCCCTGCTGAAAGACCTGGAGGAGGGAAAGATTGACATCCTCATCGGCACCCACAAACTCATCGGCAAAAACGTGAAGTTCAAGGACTTGGGTTTGCTCATCATCGACGAGGAGCAGAAATTCGGCGTCTCTACGAAGGAGAAGCTGCGCCAGATGAAGACCAACGTCGACACGCTGACGATGAGTGCTACGCCCATCCCACGCACCCTGCAGTTCTCGCTGGTAGGAGCCCGCGACATGAGCGTCATACAGACGCCGCCGCCCAACCGCTACCCCATACAGACGGAGATTCACACCTTCTCGGCCGACATCATCGTCGAGGCCATCAACTTCGAGATGAGCCGCAACGGACAGGTCTTCTTCGTCAACAACCGCATCAACAACCTCAGGGAGCTGAAGGACTTGATTCTGAAATACATCCCCGACTGCCGCGTCGCCGTCGGTCACGGACAGATGAAGCCCGACGAGCTGGAGCAGATTGTGCTCGACTTCTCCAACTACGACTACGACGTGCTGCTATCTACGACCATCGTCGAGAACGGCATCGACATACCCAACGCGAACACCATCATCATCAACAGCGCCCACAACTTCGGCCTCTCAGACCTGCACCAGATGCGCGGTCGTGTAGGCCGAGGCAACCGCAAGTCATTCTGCTATCTGCTGGCGCCGCCACTCTCAGCCCTTCCAGCCGACAGCCGTCGCCGCTTGGAGGCCTTGGAGAACTTCAGCGACCTGGGCTCAGGCATCAACATCGCCATGCAGGACCTCGACATCCGCGGTGCCGGCAATCTGCTCGGTGCTGAACAGAGCGGCTTTATCTCCGACCTCGGCTATGAGACCTATCAGAAAATCCTCAACGAGGCGATGACTGAGCTGAGGAATGAAGGGGATGAAGAATTAAGAATGAAGAATGAAGAATGTGCCACCGCCATCCCAACTGGTAAAGGTGCGGCGGCAGCAAATTCTTCAACGCATGGCACGGCGGCAGCAAATTCTTCATTCTTCACTCTTCATTCTTCATTTGTAAGCGACTGCGTTCTCGAATCCGACCTCGAGATGTATTTCCCCGACAGCTACGTGCCCAGCGATTCGGAGCGCATCCTGCTCTACCGCGAGTTGGACAACATCAAGGACGACAAGGAGCTGGAGGCCTACAAGACGAGGATGACCGACCGCTTCGGCAAGATGCCGCCCGTGGCACAGGAGCTGTTGCACGTGGTGCCGTTGAGACGATTGGGCAAGCTGCTGGGATGCGAGAAAATCATGCTGAAGCAGGGGCGGATGTTCCTCTACTTCGTGCAGAATCCCGAGAGTCCGTATTACCAAAGCGAGACCTTCGACTGCATCATCGACTATGCCACACACGAGGTGCGCCGCTGCAATCTTCGCGAGATGCCGGCACCCTCCGGTCAGCGCGGTTTGCGTCGCTCGATGGTCATCGCCGATGTGCCCACGGTGGAAGAGGCCGTGCGCGTTTTACAAACCATTATGAAACCCAGCAACCTTAATTGAAGAGGCTGTGGATTAGAGGATATAGTCCACAATCCACTTGCCAACCTCCCGCGTGCCGTAGTGGGCGCCGCCTTCCACTTGTATCTCAGGAGTGCGCACATTAGCAGCCAGCGAGGCATCGACAGCCTCACGAATCAACGCGCCTTCCTCCTTCAATTCGAAATGTTCCAGCAGCATGGCGGCAGAGAGAATCTGCGCCAGCGGATTGGCCAGGTTCTGTCCGGCAGCCTGAGGCCATGAGCCGTGCACTGGCTCAAACAGCGGCGTGTGCAGGCCCAGCGATGATGACGGCTGCAGGCCCATCGAGCCGGTAATGCACGATGTCTCATCAGTAAGAATATCTCCGAATGTGTTCTCAGTCACGATGACGTCGAAGAATCGCGGCTCCGTCAGCACCCGCATAGAGGCGTTGTCAATGAACATATAGTCGGTGGTCACCTCATGATACTGCGGCTCCATCTCCTTCGCAATCTGTCGCCACAGGCGAGAGCTGGCCAGCACGTTGGCCTTGTCAACGACGGTAAGGTGCTTCTTACGCTTCATCGCATATTCGAAGCCCACCTTCAGGATGCGCTCTATCTCAGGACGAGTGTAGATATCGGTATCGAAGGCCTTGTCGTTGTCCTGATACTTCTCGCCGAAATACATGCCGCCGGTCAGCTCGCGGATGACGATGAAGTCGGCACCCTTTATCAGCTCGTCTTTCAGCGGCGACTTGTGCAACAGACAGTCGAAAGTGGCCACAGGACGGATATTGGCAAAGAGGCCCAGCTTCTTGCGCATAGCCAGCAGTCCTGTTTCAGGACGCACAGGAGCCGTAGGATCGTTATCGTATTTCAGCGAACCCACAGCGGCGAAGAGCACGGCGTCACTCTCCATACACAATTTATGCGTATTCTCAGGATAGGGGTCGCCAACGGCATCGATAGCGCAGGCACCCACCAGCCCTTCCTCAAATGAGAAATCGTGATTAAACTTGCTGGCGATGGCCTTCATCACGGCCACGCCTTGCTGCATAATCTCCGGACCAATACCATCGCCCGGCAAAACGGCTATTTTCAGTTTCATAGTATTATTTCTCTACAATGTTAAGCATTTTAATGGTAGCCTTGATGGCGGCTTCGGTCTGGTCGGCATCGAGACCACGCGTGCGCAGCACCTTGCCCTCGGGCATCTGCCAAGTGATGACGGTCTGCACCAGAGCATCGGTACGACCACCAGGCGGGATGGTGACGGCATAATTCTGCAGCAAAGGGAAGGTGCGGTCGAGGTACTCCTTGTAAATCTTGCGCAGGGCTTTCACGAAGGCGTCGTACTGACCGTCGCCAGATGAGTGACCCTCGTACTGCTGACCATTGATTTCCACCTTCACGTTGGCCAGCGGCTTCAGACCGTAGGCCAGCGACACCTGATAGCTGACGAGCTTCACCTTGTCCTCGGTGACGTCGTGCTTCAGGACATCGCTCACGATGAAGGGCAGATCGTCCTGCGTCACCACTTCCTTTCTGTCGCCCAGCTCGGTGATACGCTTCGTCACACGCTGCGTCTGCTCTGGCGTCAGCTCCAAGCCCAGCTCCTGCAGGTTGCGTGCGATGTTGGCCCTGCCGCTGGTCTTGCCCATCGCATACTCACGTTTTCTACCGAAACGCTCTGGCACAAGGGGATTGTGATAGAGACCGCCCTTCTGATCGCCGTCGGCATGAACGCCAGCCACCTGTGTGAAGACATTGTCGCCGATGATAGGCTGGTTGGGGGCGATAGCGATGCCGCTGTAGCTCTCGACGAGGCGGCTCACATCCATCAGTTTCTCCTCGTTGATACTGGTCTTCGCGTTGAACTGATCCTTCAGGATGACCTGCACACTCGACAGCGGCGCATTGCCACAACGTTCGCCCAGGCCGTTCACGGTGACATGTAGTCCCTTGGCACCACTCAATGCAGCAGCCAAAGAATTACTCACAGCGAGGTCGTAGTCGTTGTGAGCGTGGTAGTCGAAATGCACCTCCGGATAACGCTTCAGCATCTTACGCATATACTCCACCACCTGTAGCGGATTCATAATGCCCAGCGTATCGGGTAGCATGAAACGTGTAATAGAGGGGTGAGAAGTGAGAGGTGAGAGGTGTGAAGTCAGGCTATCCATCAACTGATAGACATATTCTGGCGAGTCCTTCATACCGCTGCTCCAGTCCTCCAGGTAGATATTGACGCCTACACCCTTGGAATGAGCGTAATCCACCACGCTGAGGATATCGGCGATATGCTCCTCGGGCGTCTTGTGAAGCTGCTCCTGACAATGGCGCAGAGAGCCCTTGCACAGCAGGTTCATCGTGCAGGCGCCGGCATCAACTATCCAATCGACAGAGGCGTGTCCGTCGACGAAGCCCAGCACCTCCACACTCTGCAGGCGGTCTATCTGGCGGGCATAGCGACAGATCATCTTCACGGCCTCCTTCTCGCCGTCGCTGACACGTGCCGATGCCACCTCGATGCGGTCTACGTTGAGGTCGCGCAGCAGCATGCGGGCAATCATCAGCTTCTCATGGGGCAGGAAACTCACGCCGCTGGTCTGCTCACCGTCGCGCAGCGTGGAGTCCATGATTTCAATGAACCTGGGTTTGATGGTCGTATAGGATTCTGGCATAGGGTTATTGTTTGTTTTCCCAGTCTATGGTTTTCTGTTGGTTCGCCACAAGGAAGTCGATGTCGTCGAGGCCCTCGATGAGACAATGCTTCTTGTAGGCATTGATGTCGAAGTGTTCGTTGTGGCCCGTAGCGTTGTTGGTGACGATCTGCTGGGGCAGGTCGACGGTGACCGTAGTCTTCGCATCGGCCTTGATGCTGGCGAAGAGCTCCTGCAGAAAAGCCTCGCTCACCTGCACGGGCAACACAAAGTTGTTCAACTCATTCTGCTTGTGAATATCAGCAAAGAATGAACTAATGACCACGCGAAAGCCGTAGCCTGCGATAGCCCATGCGGCGTGCTCTCGCGAAGAGCCAGAGCCGAAATTATTTCCTGCCACGAGAATCACAGCATCCTTGAAGCTTGGGTCGTTGAGCACAAAGCTTTCGACAGGTTTCCCTTCCTTGTCGTAGCGCCAGTCGCGAAACAGGTTCTGCCCGAAGCCCTCCTTGTCGGTGGCTTTCAGGAAACGCGCAGGGATAATCTGGTCGGTATCCACGTTCTCTATGGGCAGAGGAACGCAGGTGCTGGTGATGACGTTGAATTTCTGTTTCATAGTAGTTCCCTTGGATCTGTGATTACTCCTGTGACAGCGGCAGCAGCGGCAGTAAGCGGCGAGCAGAGGATGGTGCGTGCACCTGGACCCTGACGGCCCTCGAAGTTGCGGTTGCTGGTAGCGAGGCAGAGCTTGCCGGCAGGCACCTTGTCGTCGTTCATAGCGAGACAGGCCGAGCAGCCTGGCTGACGAATCTCGAAGCCGGCAGCCTCAAGTACAGCATCAAGTCCCTCGTTCTGAATCTGCTGAAGGACGGCCCATGAGCCAGGCACGAGCCAAGCAACAATATCGTCGTCCTTCTTTCTTCCCTTCACGATGGAGGCGAAGGCACGGAAGTCCTCAATGCGGCCATTCGTGCAGGCACCAAGGAAGACATAGTCCACCTTTTTGCCCAATAGTTTCTCGCCAGGCAGGAACTGCATGTAGCCCAGCGCCTTTAGGTACCCTAACTCTCCCCCTCCTTGGGAGGGGGCTGGGGGGAGGCTTTCAGTTATCCCTATTCCCATTCCAGGATTCGTGCCGTAGGTGATGCGCGGCTCGATATCTGCGGCATTGAAGGTCAGCTCCTTATCGAAGAAGGCATCGTCGTCGCTCTTCAGCGTGCGCCAGTAGCTGACAGCCTTGTCCCACGCCTCGCCCTTGGGTGCATATTCCCTGCCTTTGAGATAATCAAAGGTAACAACGTCAGGAGCGATGAAGCCGCCACGAGCACCCATCTCTATCGAGAGGTTGCACAGCGTCAGACGACCTTCCATCGACATCTCGCGCACCGTCTCGCCAGCATACTCCACGAAGTAGCCCGTAGCACCGCTGGTGGTGAGCCGAGCCATCAGGTAGAGCGCCACGTCCTTCGGCGTCACTCCCCTACCCAATCGTCCGTTGATGGTGATGCGCATCGATTTCGGTTTCTGCTGCAGTATGCATTGCGAGGCCATCACCATCTCCACCTCGCTGGTGCCGATGCCGAAGGCCACAGCGCCCAAAGCGCCGTGTGTCGACGTGTGTGAATCGCCGCAGACGATGGTCATACCAGGCAGCGACAGTCCTTTCTCAGGCCCCACGACGTGGATGATGCCATTGTCCTTGGAGTACATGCCGAAGTGCTTGAGGCCGAACTCCTTAGCGTTACGCTCCAACGTCTCCACCTGCTTGCGTGACACAGGGTCCTCGATGGTTTTGTCCTGGTCATGCGTCGGTGTGTTATGATCTGGCATACAGACGATGCGCTCAGGTCTGAAGCACTTCAGACCACGCTGCCTTAGTCCTTCAAAGGCCTGTGGCGACGTCACCTCGTGGCAGTACAGACGGTCGATATACAATTGTGTAGGACCATCTGGAATATTCTGAACGACGTGGGCATCCCAAATCTTGTCAAGAAGGGTGGAACTCATTTTCTAAACTTATTGATACAGTCAATATATGCTTCGACCGAAGCCGTCACGATGTCGGTATTGGCGCCGAATCCGTAGTAGAGCTGTCCTTCGTATTCCACCTGCATGTGTACCTTACCCACATCGTCGCTGCCCTTCGAGATGGCCTGGATGGTAAACTCCTTCATGGTCATCTGCTTCATGATGATGCGCTTCAGAGCCTTGATGGCTGCGTCGACAGGACCGTTGCCGCTCGAGGCTGCCTCGAACTTCTGACCGCTGATATCCAATCCGATGGAGGCCACGCTCTTCACACCCTTACCCGTAGTGACCTGCAGGAAGTCGAGCTTCACGGCGTGCTGCTCAGCGGTGTCGGCACCTGCCAACATGAGCACGTCGGCATCGCTCACCTCCTTCTTCAGGTCGGCCAGCTGCAGGAACTTCTCGTAGATCTTGTCCACCTTCTTCTCGTCGCTCACGTCGACGCCGTAGGCATGCAGACGGTGCTTCAGGGCTGCACGTCCGCTACGGGCAGTCAGCACGATGCTGTCAATGTCGATACCCACATCCTTGGGATTCATGATCTCGTAGGTCTGTGCGTTCTTCAGCACGCCATCCTGATGGATGCCACTCGAGTGTGCAAAGGCGTTACGTCCCACGATAGCCTTGTTGGGCTGCACGGGCATATTCATCAAAGACGAAACCATTCGGCTGGTGGGATAGATCTTCATCGTGTTGAGATTGGTGTCGATGCCGATGCCCTTGTGGCATTTCAGAATCATTGCTATCTCCTCCAGCGACGTATTGCCAGCTCTCTCGCCGATGCCGTTGATGGTCACCTCCACTTGACGGGCGCCGTTCAGCACACCCTCCAGCGTGTTGGCCGTAGCCAATCCCAGGTCGTTATGGCAATGGGTCGAGATGATGGCCTTGTCGATGTTGTCGACATGTTCCTTGAGGTATTTGATTTTCTCTCCGAACTCAATGGGCAGACAGTAGCCCGTGGTGTCAGGGATATTCACTACTGTGGCACCTGCCTTGATCACGGCCTCTACGACCTGTGCCAGGAAGGCGTTGTCGGTGCGACCGGCATCCTCGGCGTAGAACTCCACATCGTCGACAAACTGACGGGCATACTTCACGGCCCATACGGCACGCTCGATGACGTCCTCACGAGTAGTCTGGAATTTGTACTTGATATGCTCGTCGCTGGTGCCGATGCCCGTGTGGATGCGCTTGCGCTTGGCATACTGCAGGGCCTCTACGGCCACGTCGATGTCTTTCTGCACGGCTCGCGTCAGCGCACATATCGTGGGCCACGTCACAGCCTTCGAAATCTCGATGACACTGTGGTAGTCGCCTGGCGAACTGATGGGGAATCCAGCCTCAATCACGTCAACGCCCAACTGCTCCAGCGCCTTCGCCACCTGAATTTTCTCTACGGTGTTGAGCTGACAACCCGGCACTTGTTCGCCGTCGCGCAGAGTAGTATCGAAAATAAACAGTCTGTCTGCCATAACTTTGTGGTTTTGAATAGATATCTTTTTACCTTAATATTCTTAGACACATCAGCGTCAGGTCGTCGTTGGGATTAGCGCCTGAACGGTGGGCCTCGACTGCCTCCTTGAGTTTCTCAACGACCTCCCTCGAACTGAGCTTCGTTGTGTCGGCCATCAGTTCCAGCACGCGGTCGTCGCCCAGCGGCTCGTTTTCATTGTTCTCAGCTTCGTTGAGACCATCGGTATAGATGAGCAGCTGTCTGCCTCTGATGTCGTCGATGCTCTCTCCCACAAAGGGAGCTTCCTCCCACAGGCCCAGCGGCTGGTTGCTGTTTTCCACCTTAACGAACTGGCCGTCGATGATGGGAGGATTGTGTCCGCAGTTGCAGAAGTCGAGCCGTCCCGTCTGCAGGTCGATCATTCCGATGAACATCGTGACGAACATGCCCGTCTCGTTGTCCTTGGTCAGGAACTGGTTGATCTGAGTGGCCACTTCGGCAGGTGAGTAGCCCTGCTGGGCGATGATGCGGAACAGGTTGCGAGTGACGGCCATAAACAGCGATGCAGGCACCCCTTTTCCTGACACGTCGCCCACGCAGAGGTAGAGGCGCTCGTCCTGCACGAAGAAGTCGTAGAGGTCGCCACCCACCTCCTTGGCCGGTGTCATCGAGGCGTAGAGGTCGATGTCCTCGCGGTTGGGGAAAGCAGGGAAGATCCTGGGTACCATGCTCATCTGTATGTCGCTGGCCACCTTCAGCTCGCTTTCGATGGTGGCTTTCTGCGTGGTGGTCTTCTTCAGTTCGTCGATATAGCTCACCAGCGAATGCTGCATGTTGTCGAACGATTGTGTCAGCTGGCCTATCTCGTCGGTACGTCCGTTGTTGGGCAGCACCATATCGAAATAGCCTGACGAGATGGCCTCCGTCTGGGTGGCCAGCTTCCGCAGCGGCCTGAGTTCCTTCGCTACGATGCGTCCAAATGCGAGCAGCATGATCAGCAGCCCGGCAAGGGCGATGCACGCTACCGTCGTCTGCAGACGGTTATAGCCGCCGTAGATGTCGCTTTCCGGACAGACGATAGCCACGCTCCATCCTGTGTTGCCCAGCGGTTTGTAGAACACATAGCACTTCTCGCCGTCGATATTGAACTCCTGCATGCCCTCCTCGCCACGCTGCATAGCGTGTCCCAGGGCGGCCAGCGTAGAATCGGGCTGGGCATCGGCGGCAGCGCCATAGGTCTGCTCTATCATCGGTGTGAAGATGCTCTGGTAGAACAGCTTAGTGGTGTCAGGATGGACGAAATAGGTACCACCCTCGCCTATCATGATGCTGTAGGAGTTGGGGTATGGCTTCACGGAAGAGACCGTTTTCGAGAGCCACTCCAGCGACAGGTCTACCGCGATGGTGCCCACATACTTTCCCTGGGCATTCTTGATGGGTTTGCAGTAGGAGGCAATCATCTCCTTCGAGTAGACGTCGTTGAGGTTGTTATAGTCGAAGAAAGGTTCCGTCCAGCAGGGACGATCCAGCAGTTTGCAGAGCTGATACCAGTCCATATAGAAATACTCGTACTGCTCATTGCCCTCCTGTGTCACCAGCACCGTGCCGTTGTCGTTGTAGGAATAGGCCGAGAAATAGCGTCCGCGATCCTTGAAGAAATCAGGCTCGAAGGCAATCGAACAGCCATTCAGATCGGGATTGTTCTCCAGAAAGCACTTGGCATAGACGAACATCGAGTCGGGCTCGTCCAAATGTCGCAGCACCAGCCATTCCAGGTTATCAGTAGCCACCACCACGCGGTCGAGCAGTCCATTGACCCGCAGCACCGTACTCTCCAGCACCTGCGAGGCACGGCTCTCAGCCTCCTGGCGGACGGTCTTCCGCGACTCTATGAACATAAAACCAAGGGCTGCCACAAACACGACGGCAGCAAACAGCACTATCCACAGGCTAAGTCTTGTGGAGAGCGAATCGCGGATATATCTGATAGGACTCTTCATAATGGTCAATGGTCAATGGTCAATGAGTTGTTCGTAACTTACATCATGCGTGAGCAGATGGTTTCTCATCATCAGGTTCGAGGCCAGCAGCACCATGTTGGGATTCAGCCGGAACTCGCGTTTGCCCGTCTCGCGGTCAATCTGCAACCTCAGCACCTCGGCCAGCATCAGCTTCTGCAGCGTGCTGTTGGTGGCGATATGGTTTTCGCGTACATATTTCATCACGATCTCCAGCGTCTCGTCAGGATGGGCAGCCGCCCATTCCCAACCCTTGCGGCTGGCTTTGGCAAACTTCAGGGCTTGCTCCTTCTTCTGCTCGTACAGCTCGCGACGCATATAGATGCCGTCATCAGGCACGTTATAGTCGCTGTCGCAGAAGCGATAGACGCAGGCTTCCGTCACCGGCAGGCCCGTCTGCGCCAGCTGGTAGAACTCGTTGTAGCTCATGGCAACGGCAGCGTCGACAGCACCCTTGATAAACAGGTTCATGGTCGAGGCATACTTCACCCACTCATAGTCCAAGTGCTCCTGAGCACTCATGCACAAAGCCATATCGGCAAAGTCGCTGCTCCAGATAGCCACGCGTGCCCCTTTCTGCTTCAACGGGTCCATGCCCCGTCGCGAGACGATGGTCAGCGCGCTGTTCATCGACGTCTGCAGGATGTTCACCAGCGGAACGCCGCCGTCGACTACTTTCATGGCCTGACAGAGCTGCAGCGTCGTAGCGTCCACCTCGTCGTTCTGCACTCGACTGAGCGTCGACTGCGTAGGCGACGGATGCACGATGTCCACGTCGAGGCCCTCAGCCTTGTAGAAGCCCTTCTCAAGAGCCACGTAGTAGCCCGCAAACTGCGCCTGTGCCGTCCATTGCGGCATGAAGACGAATCGCTCCTGCGCCCTGCCCTTTCCTGCGACCGCCAGACCGGCCAGCATCATCAGCACAATGACTATCTTTCTCATTTCCTTCACATTTTGCCTATCAGGTTGCAAAGTTAGTGTAAAAAAATAATTCCACGAAAAAAATCAGAGATTTTTCTTAAAACGCTCCCATATCAGTCAAAAAAACATTGGCACGATTGGTTGCGGTCAAAAAAACTGCCCCTAACAATAATTAAGGGCAGAAATGACGTGGTTTCATGGAAAAAAACAATTGCGTAACAAGCTATTTCATCATGACCTTCTTGCCATTGACGATGTACACCCCCTTGCGCTGTGGAGCCAAGAGTTTACGGCCCTGCAAGTCGTAGAGTTCGTTGCGGTCGATTTGCAGCTGGTCAATATCAAAGAGCACCGTACTGCCATCTAGGTTGGTAAGGCTAACACCCATACTCTCGCGACTGCCACTACCTGTATTGACGATATAGGCACGCATAGGCAGGATGCAGGCCCTGTTCGGGTGGTTTGTGTATTGTGCGCCATCGCTGATAATCTGTAGCCACGCGGGATTGCCGTTATTGTATTGCATGATGTACTTCCCAAAGGAATCACCTTTATCCATATAGCGCATGTTGGGATACATGGCGAAGGAGCCTGCCTCCACCTTGTTGGCGGCCAACTTGTCTGCTATGCCATCCTCCTCCTTAAACTCCTGCACCAAGACATTCGTGGTGCTCAGCAGTTGGCCACTGGCTGAGGGTATGATGAGGTAGGGCACAGGATAGTCGTCTTTCATTTTCAGCCTACCTGTCACCTCCCTGAATCCGAAGATCTTGTCGCTGGCAGCATCGAGGGTATATGCCTTGAAGGAGTTAGGGATGTCCAGTTCGTAGGGCAGACAGGTGGTGTAGTGCTTGCCTGCAGTCAGCATACGGGTGTTTTGCAAGGTATAGGCCGTGAAGCTATGACGGTTCTCAAAGGCCCACTTGTAGCCATTTGTTTCGCTGAAGCCCAACTGGTCGCCGCCCGTATCGTCGTAAATCTTGAACAGCTCGCAGTAGTAATGCGTGCCGTCGCCCGGTTTATAGACGTAGTTTTCACCTCTAAAGGTTGTGCCGTTCAGGTAGACCAGTGCCTGCTTGGGAACGCCAAAGAACGGCGATGCTGTAATGTTACGCTCAAGGCTGGTAGGCGTGAAGGCAGTGGCATCACACAGGTCGATATAGCGCAAGGCCGTGCAACCTTCGAAGGCTTCGTTTTCAATCGATTCGAGGTATAGAGTGGTATTATGCGGCATACTGATGCCCGTGATTTCCGTACAGTTCTTGAAGGCGCCCGTTTCTATGCCTGTCACCTTGAATACAACCACATGTGTCACTTCAGCAGGTATGGTCACAGCCCCCGTCTTTGTAGTGGCTGCATCGCCTTTGTTGCCCACTGCCACCGTCGTGCTCGAATTGGCGTGATATGTAATACCGTCTTCCGTGAAGTATTCGCTAACGATGCCGAAGGTGAAAGTTTTGCTGTTAAAATAGGGATCAACGCCAGTTATCGTGATGCTGCCAGCAGCGGTTCCCTCCGTGTTGTTGTCTCCGTATTCAATGGTGTATTCCTTACCCAAGGTCAAGAGCCTGCCATTGTCGTACACGCTGACTGCCGGCTGTATGGCATTTGTTCCATCATAGATCTGCGTGGGAGTCTCGGTAATGGTGAAATCGTCAGTATAGGTGCCATCCAGTGCTTTCGTCACCATGATCGTCTTCGTAGTAGAGCCGACAAGGCTACTATTGTCCACACCGGCGATGGTCAGCGTATAGACACCAGCTTCAGTAACGCTGGCAGGGGTCACCGTATAGTTGGAGCCAGGAATCGTATTGTCGTCATATTTTACGGTAATCTGTGGTTTGGTGTCGTGTGCAGCGCGATTATATGAAACGTCCGTTACCGTGATATCGGTATCCGATACAGAGCGGGGCAGAATGATGTAGTTGGCGGTGGCTGTGCCGTAGTAGGAATTACCATTGCCTGTAATTACAATGGCATTGATATAAGTCTTCGCATCCACATAGTCTGAAGCATTACCATTATAGCTTATGGTAAATCCTGAGGTAAGCGTCGTTTCGCCAATCTTCACGGTTACCGTTTGGCTGGAAGGAGGCAGGCTGGCTCCTGTATATACTGCCGACGAAGTGATGAGAGCCGTCGAGAGATCTATTGCCCCACCTGCTGCAATAATGAAATTCACATATTTTGTGCCAGTGTAGTTGCCTTTGCCAGTGATGGTGATGGCATTGGCGTATGTGCCCGGATCTTTATAGGTATAGTCGCCACTCACACTGATTGTGTAATGGTCGGTAGTGTTCAGAGTGGTGTTCCCGTCTTTCACCACCAAATCTGCCAAGGGGTTGATGACATTACCCGTATAGGAGATGGAGTTGCCCGTCACCGTACACAGGCTGATGTCTTTTGGGTTGATAGTGAAGTCGCCAGATAATGTGCCGCTGTAATTGCCTATGCCCTTGATGATGATTTCGTCTACATAGGTTTGGGCATTCTTGAGTTCAGCTCCCTTTTTGCTGACTTCAAAATCCGTATTTTTAACCAGCACCTTCGTTCCGTCCATCACGATAACTACGGGCATCTGTTCTTCGCCACTATAGGTAGCAGTGGCTATGGTTACTATAATGTCGTTGCTGGTGAGGGGTTTGGGAGTGATGGTGAACGTCCAAGTTGCAGCAGTGATACCTGTAGCAGCAGTGTAGTTCGTCCCCGCAGCCACATCGATCTTTACGGTGTAGGTGCCTGCGTCAGTCGGGGCATAGCCCAACTCTGTAGTGCCCTTGAAGTATCTCACAGCAGTGATGTTTCCCATGCCTGTCTTGCCACCTGAGAGGTTGGTGGTCACGGTTGCCGTTTTTAGCGTCCCGTTATATACAAGATTACTTGGTGGAGTAAAGGTGAAGTCGCTGGCTTGCGGGGGGGCCTTGGCGATGGTGAACATCCAGCTATTAGTGAGGTTTGTGGCGGCTACATAGTTAGTTCCCTCTGCCACATCAATCTTCACGGTGTAGGTACCTACGTCCTTTGGGGCAGAAGACAGTAGCGTAGAGCCACTATAGTATTTCACGGTGATGGTTCCCATGCCCGTCTTGCCGCTGGTCAAAGTTGCTGTTTTTTGTGTGCCGTTATACACAAGATTACTTGGCGGAATAAAGGTAAAGTCGCTGGCCTGTGGAGTGGCCTTGCTAACAGTGAAGGGAGTGGTAGGTGTATTATAAGCGGGATCCGAGCCACCTGGTTCAACATGGGCGTATATAAAGTACGAACCGGCATTTAAATACGTGCTGCTCGTCACATTACTCCATGGATTGCCTCCTGAGTTGTTACCTGTTGTATTGTAATAATATGTGAAGGAAGGATCCCCCTCAATTGATATTGATGGGGTGGAAAGCGTGCCACCATAGGTGTAACTAGACATTCTGACTGAAGGGGCCAAGCCGCCAAATTCAATTTCTTTTGTTGCGCCGGCAGCAAGATTTTCAATAGTCCACGACCATGCAAGACCGCTATCTGTACTAGTTCCTTGATATTGACCTTGGTTATCATTAAAAACATTACTACTTGCAGAACCATAATAGCCATACCACAATGTAGAGAACGGATCTGTGCCAGCAGTAATACCATACATTGCTCCTGAACTCGAAGTCATCATAATAGTATTGTTCCCCTCTCGTTCAATGTTGGCGCTGTCATCAGAACCGACCTGTGTGTCTGCCCAAGAGCCTATTTTAAACGTTAATGGTGACCCGGATTTGTTTTTGATGATGTACTTAATGTTGACAGACCAAGGTCTCGCAGAGTTAATTGATGCAACTATGGTGACTCCAATATTGAGAGCAGTGTATTCTGTCCCAAATTGAAAACCGCTAGAACAAATGCTCGCCTCATCATTACCGACTTTTACCACAGTCTTGTAGCCTCCATCATTAAATGTGGTTTTTTGCCAACTTCCTTTATATTTGAATTGGATATTGAAACCTTGGGAACTAGTCAAATACTTTACATAGTTGTTCTCACCAGATTGATCAACAGCCCACACACTTCCAATTCCTCCGAACCAAGCCAAGAGAATGGAAAGTAGCAACAGTTTTATGGTCTTCCTGACAATCATATTTTCTTCTTCCTTTTTAGCGTTGACGACTATAGGAGGGTTCTGTGGCTCCATTGCCAATGGTGTAGACGAGATGCTGCAGATCGAGCGTTTCGGTGAGCTGAAGGGCGATGCCTTGCTTCTGGCCTTCCATGTTCAGACTCAGCGGGAACGAGGTGGTGGCGGTACCAGAATAGGAGTGGTTGGTATTATTTGTAACAGTGTAAGCGATGGTGACCTCTGCCATAGGGTCAGCTTCTGCAACCTTTAAGGGAATGTAGAACAGGCCGTCGCCAGAGGAGATATTCTTCTCGGCAGTTTCAAAGGGAGAGAATTTGACTTCAACTTCTTTATTGTATGTACGGGTGACGGCAAGCTCGCCCGAAATGATTTCTTTCCAGTTGGCAAAGCCTTCAGTACGCAGCACAAGGCGGGCCTTAGTAGTCAGGTTTTTGTAGTTGATAGTCACATTAGTGATTTTGATGCTGGTGACGTAGCCTTCGACAAGGCTTATCAACCTAGGTGAAAGCCTGATGGTAATCTCGTCGCCTATGCAAGCCAATGCATGTCGGAAAGTAAATTTCAGCTTGCTGTCAACGGGATCATTTGGTTTCTGCTGGTCAAGCCAAGAGGAGTAGCCATAGTTGTAGCCTTGTTCCTGCTGACCGTAGAGCAGGTCTACCTGGGGATTCTTCGGATTCCAGGGATCTTCTGCAAGGCGATAGTTGATCCAGGGGTCGCCGAGGTCTTTCTTTTTCGACATGTCGATAATGCAACGGCCGTCGTCACATGGCGTAGCCTCGTAGGGAGCATAGGCGAAGAAGCTGACATAGTCAGCACTGTTATTAGGCCAGTATTTCAATGGTGAATACTCCCAAACACGGCTGTTGCTGTTGTACGTCACCAGCTGATTGTACATGAAGTCAGACGAGACGGTGGTGTTCTCATAGGTCATATCGCCAGTATAGCAGCCGAATACGCCAAAGCCTTTTGTCTTCAGCACATTGTCGTCAATCATACCATTGGCCCTAGTGACGGCACCCTCTTCAGCAGCATCGAAGACAATTACCTTGTTGGACGGCACATAGCCCTCGTTGCCTACATTGTCGACATCGTTGTTACACGCAGCCAACAGTACTGAGGAGATCATCAAAAAGAGATATCGTCTCATCTTCTTCATGTAAAAAAATTCTTTGTCTTGGCGGAAAGGCAGAGTCGCCGATACTGCTTTATGGAGTTGCAGTAGCGAAAGTGACCCAAATTGCAGGATCTGCAGTTGCCTCCAAAGCACCTGATTTCTCTACATACAACTGGGTCTTTGCCGTACCAGTTGCAGTGCTTGCTACATAGTAGGTCTTGTTGATATAGCCAGGTTGTGAATTAGCAAGCACCTTAACGGCCTGATATCCACTATAAGGAACGTCCTTCAAGCCTGCTGTTTCTACGGTACCAGTAGCCCATACAACTGCATCTGAATCATCAGATCCGTATGAAGTGAAAGAATACTTTGTCACTTTTTCAGCCTTAACATAGATTGCCGGATCGGTTGCAGTTCCATTCGCATCCAAATACAGTAGCTTACGACCATCGCCTTCAGTCTTAACCCAGTAGGTAGTACCAACTAACGTATTGGAAGGAAGATTCGTCAGCACTTTAACCTGCGAATATTCGCCAGAGACTACACCTGTTGCCAGCACCTCACCATATCCCCAAAGCGGTGCATCTGATTCCGAGCCACCATATGAAGCAAAATTATATCTTGCATCCTGGTTGTAAGGCAGATCAACAGTAGACTTGCCATTGTCAACCCATTCTGTGACGTATGCATCAACCTTCACACTGGTCATTCCGATATGAATCTTGATTTCATACTGCTTGCCAGCCTCGAAGTCAACGCCCTGGAAGATATCGCGCTTAGAAATGATATTCTCGATGGAGAGTCCTTTCGTCACACCGTCAGAAAGAGTACTTGCAAGGTTCGGGTCGATCGTCTCCACATCATATACGATGGAAATGTTAACTGGCTCACCTTTTTTATTGTTTCTTGGAATAACGTAGAAGTAACCATTGTTTGCGTTTGCAACGCCTCCAAAGAGAAGCTGTTCTTCTGCGGTTACGCCAGGATTCTTACCATCAGCAAAAATGGTTTTCCCATTAGCTGTCGTAGTGGCACAATAGTTTTCAATGATGTTGGGATTCAAACCCTGAGGGGTCTCATTGTATTGAATGCCATTAACATCGCCTTCTTTAGAATCTCTGCGGCCATCAAAGAAAGTCACATCATCAAAGGTGAGGTCTTTCACACCGTCAAAGTCCTTCCACAATGGCTCACCGGCAGTGGTGTTGTTCAGGTTCAGGGCACCCTTCGTGGCAAAGCCACCTAGCGTGAACGAACGTACGTAGATACGTGTCTCGTTTGCATTGATCGTTGCTGATGCTGTAGTGGAAGCTGTAGTCGTTGTACCTTCACTCGGGGTTGGCTGATCAGCAATGTAGTCGATGGTCACCTTCACTTTGGCCAAAGCGTGTTTCAGGTTAAAGCGAATAAGGTCATTCACCGGGTCATTAGGCTTCACCAAATTAACGAAGGGCTTACCCGACTCAATGGTCACTTTGTTGCCGCCAATACCTTCAGAATAGCCATTGTTCGGAGCTGCCACACCCCAAAGAAGGTCAACAGAAGTACTCGGATCAGTGTCCACCACATACTTGATAATGGGGTCGCCCGAAGCACTGTTCTTATTGACTGAGATGATGTTGTAGTTCTGAGCCTTAGCCTTCAAAGCTTCATCTGTTATGCCCGTTACATCCACCTCACCAGTAGTTGGCTCAATGTTCGTCCAAGGAGCATATGAGAAGAAGGTCACATAGTCTATTTCGTCCGAGATAGCTGCGTTACCGAACTCATTTGGCCAATACTTCACAGGCTCGTACGTCCACTTAGCCAGGCCAGCACCTTCACCCTCAGTTGGTACTGTTTTAGATACCACCTTCTGGTTGTACATGAAGTTGGGTGTAGCCTTAGTGTCATACTTCTCACCTGCGGTGTAGTATGCAAAAACGCCAAAACCCATCTCACCGATATTAGCATTTGTGATATCATTAGGCGTACCGCCACGGGTCACGCTACGCTGAGCGTAGACATCAAATCTCACGGGAGCCTCCTGCGATGCTTTTTGAACATTGTCCTGCACATTCAGCTCTTCATTCGAGCAGCCAACCAATATAGTGGCAGCTACTGCAAAACAGAATAGTTTTTTCATGTTGAAAAAGTTAATAGTTTATGATTTAAATGATTATTTCTCAATTGATTAATATCGGAATTATGAATCAGAATTAAAAGTCTACGTCAACTTTGGTGCCATCTTCCCAGGGAACGACCACACCGCCGAAGTCCAGGCCGTTGACACCCTCAACGTAGGGCAGGTCAGGCTGGCCTTCGAAGCCCTCGAGCAGGTCTATTCGCATAGCATACTCGTTGTTATACACACGAACCAGATTTCCCACGTCAAAATGGTAGTAGCATACAGTACGACGGTCGCGAAGCAGACAACGCAGGTTTAGGCGCAATTCGTCGACTGGACGATCTATGCACACCTCACCAGGACTTATTTCGGTTGAATAGAGGTTTTGTTGGTTGAGCAAACCCCAGGTACTGAACGTCTTCGCAATATAGCCCACATTGTCACCTGTAACATGTATTTCCCAGTCGTCAAGGCCCAGCAGGCAGGGTGTGTCTGACGCCTGCTGCCGCATCAGGTAGTATCCATCGGCTAGGCCGGCGATGGAGGCCTTCACTTGATAGAGGTAGTAGATGCCCTTGATATAGATACGTACTCGCATGTGCCAGGGAATGAGGACAGGCTGCATCTCGAAGCTCTGGTGGACGAGAGAGGACTGATAGGATTCACGTTCCTGATAGGGAATGTATTCGTCGTAGTTGCCCGTGTCAATGTGCATGAAAATCGTGTCACTGGCCATTTTCTCAGGCTCAGAGCTGACAGTGTACAAGCCTGAGGACTGCATATAAGGTAATTCACCGGCAAAGCACCCAGGACCGAAGAGCTCGCTAATCGAATCGGGCTGATAGCTGCTGACGGCGCTCTGCACCTTAGCTGTCTTGGCATAATCCATGTCTACGAACACCTGATGCCCATACTCGGAAGGTGAGTAGTCGATGACCAATGCATCGTAGTCGCCCTTACTGAGGTATGTCTCGAAATGGCGCACTTCAGCAGTAGTATAGCTGATAGAGGCACGTCCGTCTCGGGGGAAAAGCCACAGCGTCATGCCGCTGGGGTCTGGTGTGTGAGGAAAGAGCTGCCGGTCGCGGTCGTAATAGCGCCAGTCCACATCGACCTCCACCTGCTTGAAGTTGTCCTGGAAGATCCACAGCTCACGTCGCTCACAAGCCATAGCTGCAAGCACCATCAGTATGATTATTGAGCATTTCTTCATCTTAACTTCTTGATTTTTTGATAGAGATCCTTGGCGTCGAAGAGGTAACCCAGGGTCACGTTGACATGGGTAGCCCCTAAGATGTGGCGCCAACCGTTGTTCTGCCACATCAGGTGGTCGTCATATTGTTCCTCGTGTCCTTCAGGGAAGATGGAGCTTCCCAGATAGTGTCGGAACTTGGTTGGGATATAGCCCAAACCGAGTCCGCCATCAACCAGCCATTGGTTGCGCCGTCCGAAACGGTGCTGATAGCCAATGTTGCAGTAGATATTCAGATATTCGCCCTGCCATCCCTCATGGCGCTTCCATTCGAAGTCGTAATAGCCACCTGCCAGCCCTGCACCGATATGCCAGCCATCAAGGGTGTGATGCCTCTGGCGGTCGCCCAGCCAGTAGCGCAGCTCCACGCCCAAATTAAAGAACTGTTCGGCATTGGCATTGTGGCTCCACGTCCACCAAGGCAGGAAGAACTCGCCTTCTATACTCCAGCGGTTGCTCTCACCCACAGGAGCCTCCAGTTGGACGTTGGGCGCAATGACGCCCCAGAGCAGCAGGTTTGTCTTGACGGCCCAGTAGGGACGATGGTCTATAAAGGGCTCAGGGCAGGGCTCAGGCACATAGACAATGGTATCGTAGATGACGAGCGTGTCACGCTGCGGGGGCAGAGGCTCGGTCATTTTGGCCACGATAGCAGAGCCTGAGCTACGAAGCGATGGCAGATAGCGCTCGTTAAGCTCTCGCCACACGCGCCCGTTCTTCAGTTTGCGCAGCTGCTGTTCGCGCGGGTCAATCTTCCAGGTGTCCTTTTCAGGATGCTTCTCAAGGATGCGCAACACGTCCTCACGCCACGACTCGTTGCTTTTCTCCACATTATTATATAAAGCACCCCAGCGTGCTCCCTGGTTGACAACAGTAATGTTTTTGATACGGCCATCGAGATGCTGCAACAGCACATCGCGCAGCGAGATACCACGTTGTTCTCCCAGACGGCGGTTCAACTCCGACGGCCCTTCAGGAGAAGCCCCTGCATAGATGGTCAGCGACATGTCTATTGGGGCAACCTCAGCAAAGTTCTTTTTGACGTATTCCAAAAAATCATGAATGTGCTGCTCATTGTCGGCAAAGCGTAGATCCAAGTCACTCTGCCCCACACGAAACTGCACCTCCAATGTGTCTGCCGACTGAGCGATAGCTATCAGCGGCAGGCCTACTGCAAAAAGCACTATGGGTACAAAATATCTAAAGATACTTTTTATGCTCATTATAGTTAGTAGCGTTTCAGGAATCCTTACGGATTGGAGCCTGTCCAGTTTTATTTTTTTGCAAATATATACAAAACAATTTGAAAAAAAAGGAAATTCACATCACATTTACATTTTATTAACATTTAAAGACAATGCTCCTTTGGACGGGTAGTGAAATAAAAAAAAACAAATATGCAGCCATATTCAAATAATTATTGTAAATTTGCAGCACATATTAAGTAATAGGGTTGAATTATTATGGATTTCAAAGAAGCATATAAAAAGAAATTGCTGGAAGTCTATGACTTTACAGTCAAGTTTTTAGATGATCACAACTTACAATGGTGGGCTGCATACGGAACAGGCATTGGAGCGGTTCGCCATCAAGGTTTAATTCCATGGGATGATGATATCGATCTTCACATGTTGAGAAAGGACTATGATAAACTTTTCATGATGAGAGATGAGTTAAGGTCTTATGGCTATGACTTGCTATCTGCACATGATGGCTCGAATTCGGTATTCTTCTTAAAAATTTGTAGTCAGCGGACCACCTTGGTTGAAAGGAGAGAGGAACCTATAGATATAGGTGTATTTGTCGATATCTTTCCTTTGGATTATGTAGGAGACGATTTACAGGAATTCGAATCAAATTATAATAGTTATAGGAGATGGCAATTGTTACATGAATATACTTATTTGAAAGTATCTTTGATAGATGTTATAAAAGCAGTAAAGCAAAGAAGTGGAAATGCAACTCGCTACTTATATAGCATTCTTGCACCTAAGTTTATTCAACAATACACAAGAAAGAAAGCTATGAGTTGGGAGAAAAAAATATCTGGAATTGAAAAAGGGAAGTATTTGGCTACATATTACAATACTTATACAGGCAATAGATATCTTTTGGATTCGAAATGGTTTGAAGGTTATGAAACACTTAAATTTGAAGGAAGGCCAACGAGGCTTCCGCTACAGTATGATGATTATTTACGACTTATTTATGGAGACTACATGACTCCACCTAAAGAAATACCAGATTCTACTCATTGGAGATATTATGTCAATTTGAATGAAAAAATCGGAATGGACGAAGTAAGGATGCGAGTTAAGAAAGGTATAGTAAAAGAATTTTAGTTATTTCTGTACGATATTCGGTCTAACTATTTTCATTTACATGACGATCGCTATCATACGACTGCAACACCTGCCTTCATCCGTCTTGATTTTGAATAGTTTTTGTATCTTTGCATCGAAAATCACAAACTCATGAAACGACTCTTGTTTATAGCTTTAGCCATTACGACCGCGAAAGACAATCAAAGAAAAGAACTAAGCCTACCAAACTATGGATAAGAAATACGACGTATTCATCAGTCATTCAAACAAGGACAAGGCGGTGGCCGATGCCATCTGCCACGTATTGGAACAATATGGTATCCCATGCTGGATTGCCCCACGCGATGTAAGGCCCGGGGAGCGCTACGCACTTGAAATCATTCATGGCATCAAGAGCTGCCGCCTGATGGTGCTGGTGTATACACGCAGCTCCAGCGAGTCACAGCACGTAGCCAACGAGGTTGAGCGTGCTTTCAACGAAGGGAAGACCATCATCCCCTTCCTCGTGGATGAAACGCCAATGAACGAGGAGTTCAGCTACTACCTGGCTCGCAAGCACTGGCTGGTGGCCTATCCCCACTATGCTGAGAAGCTGGAAGACTTGGCTCAGGTCATTGCCAGTACACTGGGCGTGGAACTGAAAAGCATAACAGACGAGCAACCAGAAGTGACAATCTCCGCGGAAGACTCCATCCCAACCATGAAGCATGTATCACAAGAGACTGTACGGTCTTCTTTCGAGGAAACCGTGCAGACCGATCAGGTCGACAGCGAGGAGGACGATCAATACGAGGACGAATGGGACGATGAGACAAGCGACAAGAAACGGCGGCTATGGATTGCTGCAGGCGCAGCATTGGTTGTTGCTTTGGGTATTTGGTTGATGACGGGCAAAAGCGACAGTAATAAGCCTGCAGAAGACATCGAAGAGGCCTACACCGACCAGTCCCTACATCCATGGACGAATGCTGATGGGGATTACGGCTTTATCGATGATACTGGCAAATTGGTGATTCCATGTCAGTGGGATAATGTATCAAACTTTTCCGAGGGCTTGGCTCACGTCATGGATAGCGGGTGGAATCACGGTTTCATTGACAAAACCGGAGAGGTTGTTATTCCATGCGAGTGGAGTGACGCAGGTAACTTCAAAGAAGGCTTGGCTCCTGTTCAGGACAGCAATGGCTATTGGGGCTTTATCGACAAGACAGGATATATAATGATTCCATGCGACTGGAAATTAGCATCCGACTTCAGCGAAGGCTTAGCTGCTGTTCAGGAAGTTAATGACCTATGGGGCTTTATCGACGAAACGGGAAGGCCGGTCATCTCGTGCAAGTGGCTTTTGGCTAGTCCCTTCTACGAGGGCATGGCTCGCGTCCAGGATAGTAATGGTCAATATGGCTTTATCGACAAAAACGGCCTGGGGATAATCCCATGCCAGTGGTATAACGCATACTGGTTCAGCGAAGGTTTGGCTCCTGTCCAGAACAGGAATGGGAAATGGGGCTTCATAGAGAACACACGCAATCTGGCGATTCCATGTCAGTGGGATGATGTTTGGGGGTTTAGGGAAGGCCTGGCTCCTGTTAAGGACAATAATGGCAAATGGGGATTCATTGACAAGACGGGCCAGGTGGTGATTCCGTGTCAGTGGGAATATACATACAGCTTTAGCGATGGCCTGGCTCTTGTAAGGGATCAAAACAGGTTGTACGGCTACATTGACAAGACAGGAGAAATTGTTATCCCATGCGAGTGGGAAGAAGCAGATTCGTTCCACAATGGCCTAGCTCAGGTCGAGGGTAGCGATGATATTGAGCACTACATCGACAAGACCGGACGGGTGGTGAAATAAATGAGACAATAAAACCAACAAATTATAGGGGCACACTAACACGAACAATAATAAATATGGAAGAGAAAGAAAAGGTGAATCCAGAGCTCTACAAGAAAGAGTTTGCTTTCCTGAATGTATTTCAGTCAAGATTGAACTTTGGAATTTTTGAATGTAATGTTTTGTGTGAGTCCAACTTCTATGAGACAATGGCATGGTACATTGAAACACAAAAAGAGGCTCATCCCTTTGGATGGGAGGAAAAGGTACAATCACTGGTAAACGACATCCTGTCATATGATCACGACATAGATTGCTTTAAGTATATTTATAATTTCTTTTATCCCATAAAGATAGAGTGGTATATGTCTCATGGTTGGGAAACGAATGCAAATGCATTGAAGTTGGCTAAAATAGATACGGCTACCTGGGAGATGGGGTGGATAGCGGATGACAAAGGAAGGATAGACGCAATCATACCCGGCATAGTACAGCCTGCTATTCCCCAATGGTATTGGACTTGGTTTGATGGAAATGAATTAGAAAAAAAGGTGATGGAAGCAAATCGGCAAAACTTCATTAGAAATATCCAAAAGGTAAACGCCAGAAACAATGGGCACGACTGATGAAGAGTATCGCGACATGATGCACGACCGTCTGTAATGATACCAATCCGTAAAAAAAAATTACCATTATGAAGAAATTTACATTCACATTGTTCGTCCTGGCTATGCCTCTATTGGTGTTGGCAGAATCCATTGAAAAGGAAAGGGCGCTGCAAATTGCCTCCCAGTTCATGACGAACATTCCAACAGGAAAGACGAATGGCAATAGGGCTCCCTCCGCACCTCAGTTGCAAATGAAAGACATTGGCATGAAGAATCTTTATGCCTTCGCCGATGATGCTGACGGGTCATACGTCATCGTTGCCGGCGACGACTGTGTGGAGCCAGTGCTTGCCTATGGCCATACAGGCACATCCGGTATCTTCATGATGCCTGAGCCCATACAGTTGATGCTCCTCAGCTACGATCAGCAGATTGGCACGATGCGTAGTGAAAACGCTAGTAGCGGGGCTCCCGAAGCCTCCATCCGCGAACCCATTGCGCCGCTCATTCAAACCGTGTGGCATCAATATCTTCCGTTTAACTACAATTGTCCCTACGATGAGATTGCAGGGAGGAATACTGTAGTAGGCTGTGTGGCGCTGACATTAGCCCAACTGATGTATTACTATCAGTATCCCCAAGGTACAACGGTGGAAATTCCGGCATATACAACCTACGGAGGATATGAGTTACCAGCCTTGCCGCCGACCACGTTTGACTATTCGAAAATGCATCTGAATTATGAAATGATTGACGATGACAAAAGGGATACGATAGACCCGACAGACCCATCAATCGCCGAAGTAACAAAACTGCTATTATACGCAGGCTGCGCCCTAAACATGGAGTACTCTACAAATGGCTCGGCATCGGTCTTCGACAACGAGCTCATCGCCAAGTATTTTGGCTTCGACAAAGGGGCACGCTACCTGAGAGCAGGCAACTATCCACACGATGTGTGGGAAGAAATGGTATACAACGAGCTGAAGGCAGGTCGCCCAGTGCCTTATTCGGCAGGAGCCGTTGGCAACCAGTCGCACCAGTTCATTATCGATGGCTATGACGGGAAAGGCTTCTTCCACGCTAATGTAGGAGAAATTGGCCGTGGTGGTTTCGACTCATTCTTCAGATTAGGAGTGCTGAACGATTGTTGGAATCAGACTGGTTTTGTGGAATTCAGCGGCTACAACGTCTATCAGGCAGCATTTTTCGGTTTCCAGCCCGACAAGGGCAACGATGCGGTGCCAATTGTCAGCGTGGATTATGGCAACTACGAATTGGCGAAGGCAGACTTCACACGCAGTTCATCCAGCGACGATTTCAAGGACATCGTGCTGAGTGCCGTCATGAAACGCATAGACAACAACGGCCACACGATGGATTATGGATGGGGACTGTTTCAGAACGGACTGCTGAAGCGAGAACTGTGCTCAGCCACCACCGATCAGGAAACTGCCAACCTCAACATGAAATTCAACATGGGTAAAGGGTTGGCAGACGGCACCTATCAGCTATTCCCCCTCTTCCGCAACAACGGGGCACAGGAATGGGAGGAATACCTGGAATATCTATATACTGATGAAGAAGGTAAACCCATGCGCCATTTTACCGCCACCATCAATAACAACAAACTGCATATTGACGTATCATCAACGGAACCCAATCTGCATATAGACAAGGTAGAATACTACGCCGCCTACGAGGGCCAGAAGCTGGACATGCGCGTATGGTTGACCAATAACGGCACGAACTACGAAAACGAAATCTTCCTCTGGATTGACGAAGAAGAAAAGGTGAGAACAGGCGTGGGTGCATACATTGACCCCGGCAAGTCTGACTATATAGACTTCTGCACGGCATCACCCTCCAAGGGGACGCACAAAGTCAGGATCACTACCGACTGGGAAGGAAAACAGGTTATCTACACAGGAACGATGACCGTCACCGATGCTCCTCACTGCCAGCTGGAGGCCGAGGTCACTGCCAAGGGCGTGGATGACAACAAGGTTGTTCACAAAGAACTTGAGCTCGTCTGCAAAATAAAGAATATCGGAGATACCGATTTCGCCAATATGATAAAAGCCACAGTACAGGTTAATAAAATAGATGGCGACGGAAATATCATCTATGATATAGACAACGGATACCCCACATGGAACTGGAATCGTGTTTGGTACGCCCATATCAAACCGGGAGAAAGCACAGAGCTTTCATTCACAATCGGCAGCGAAATACTGAAGCCCAAAGACTACAATTACTGGTTTTACATAGAGTTCTATGATAATGGAAACCAGGAAAATACTGTCCTTTACCATTTGGGCTATTTCACGTATTCCGAGGAAGCTTTAGGCATCGAAGAGCCGGCAATCACGAAATCATCTGCTGATGGCATCCATTACGACCTACAAGGACGTCGTATCAGTAGCGACGCCTTGACACGAGGCGTTTATATCCACAACGGCAAAAAGGTCGTGATTAAGTGAGAGAAAAGTGATGCTTGCATCAGTTTTCCGAGCGTGAACGAGCTCGAGCTTCAGCTCAAGGTCGTGATTAAGTGAGAGAAGAGCCGAGCTCGCATTAACTGTTCCGTTCCAGATATCTGGGCAAGATCAGGTCTTCCACGAAATGGCGCAGGTCTTCCTGCGTCATTTTCGTGCCGCCTTTTTCGATTGCGAGCCTACCCTTGGGTGACTTCTGACTGAAGGGATCTGGGCGAGATTCACGACGATGCCACCACAAACACCAAGATCAGCGACCAACAGTATGAGGCACTAGTGGAGGCGTTCAGCACCGACAAAAGCCTAACAATTTGGGCCAACAGAATCTTCCCCAAGAAACCCAAGGAGAAGAGAACCGTGAGCACGGATTCTCAGCCGGCAGGGACAACGGAGACCAAAACCTCGGCAGATACTTACGATGTATTCATCAGCTACAGTCGTCATGACTTAGCTGAGGCCATACCAAAAGCAGGGAAAGTAATGCTTTTGGAAGATAGAACGGCCGATTTTTAATGTTTTACATACATCCTACACTATTTGCATTTATCTACCTGTGTTACTGAAAGTTGCAGAGTGTATGTATGCCTTTATACCTACACTCAACCTACACTATACCTACACCCTACCTACACTTTTTCGATGATTATGTGGCTGAAGGTGCCGTTTGAGATCTGATTCTGAGGGCAAGAAAGGAAGGTAAGAGAAATTGTTTCAGCAAATGTTCCACATCGGAAACATTTTGTTTCTCGCTTGGAAACAAAGTGTTTCCTGCTTAGAAACAGATTGTTTCTTACTTTGAAACTTTTAGGAACATATTGATAATAAGCATAATAACTTAATATTTGTTCATTACAACGTCCAATATTCGGAAAAAAGTGTATGTATGAAGAAAAAAGTGTAGGTAGCATACACTATATAAACCATTGAAAACAAAAAAGATACAAGAAAAAGTGCAGGATGTAGATAGAATTTGAAATTTCTTGATGAGAAATTTGCAAATGTCCAACAAAAGCACCCTCAGCGGCCGTCCGTTCAACCTGAAGTCTGAGCACAAGACTAAGGGAAACGGCTATTGGCTGGTGGAGATGTAAGAAACACTTATATAAACGTAATAACAACAAGAAATCGGCTGGATATTTTGGCGGTTTAAAGTGTTTTTTGTATTTTTGCAGCAAACAATCAGAAACCTATGCAAACATTACAAAAAGACAGCCTGCTGCAAGGCGGCAAATACAGGGTGAAGCGCACGCTGGGACAGGGTGGCTTCGGCATTACCTACGAGGGAATACAGGAGGGCCTGGAGCGCCGCGTGGCCATCAAGGAGTTCTTCATGAAGGACTACTGCGAACGTGACGGAGACACACACCACGTGACGGTGGGTACGGAGAGCCAGCGCGAGACGGTGAGCCTCTACCGCGAGAAGTTTATCAAGGAGGCACGCATGATTGCCTCGCTCGACCGCGCACCTCACATCGTGCGTATCTACGACATCTTTGAGGAGAACGAGACGGCCTACTACGTGATGGAGTTCGTCGAGGGAGGATCGCTCGACGCGCTGGTGAAGACTGGCGGACCGCTGCCTGAGGCCAGAGCCTTTGAGCTGACGATGCAGACGGCGCAGGCCCTCAGCAGCCTGCACCAGCGGCAGACGATGCACCTCGACGTGAAGCCCGCCAACATCCTGCTGAGAAAGGACGAGCAGGGACACGATGACGTCGTGCTGATAGACTTCGGCGTGTCGAAACACTACGACCAGAAAGGCCATCAGACCACCACCACGCCCGTAGGCTACAGCAAGGGCTTCGCACCGTTGGAACAGTACCGCGAGGGCGGCGTGCAGGCTTTCTCGCCCACTACTGACATCTATAGCCTTGGCGCCACCCTATATTTCCTGCTCACGGGCAAGGCTCCGACAGAAGCCACCGACCTGGCCGACGAGCCCCTGCAACGCCCCACCCACATCAGCGACTGTGCCTGGCAGGTGATCAGCCGAGCCATGCAGAGCAGCCGCAAGCAGCGCTACCAGTCGATGGAGGAGATGATGGATGCGATGAAAAACGAAAACCAAAACCAAAACGAAAACGAAACGCTTCGCTACGAAAACGAAAACCAAAAAGGGAACGAAAACGAAAACCAAAACGGGAACGGGAACGAGACCGTTGCCACAAAACTGGCCGAAGAGTCTGAGTCGAGCTCTACTAAGATGGCTTCCCCTGAAAAGAAGAAGCGTCGAACCTGGCTATGGGTGCTCATCTGCCTCATCCCCGTCATCGTCATTGCCCTTATCTTGCTCAACAGCAAGAAGGATGTGGAATATCTGGATAAAGCCGTAGCAGACATCGCAGTACTCTTTGACAGCCAGGAAGGCTATCACGATGACTACACGGATAATTCCGACGAACAAATGGGCGAGGCAAGAGTGCTTCTCTGTGAAGGCAGCACCACACGCGATGAAGTGCTGGACATTCTCGAAAAAATACCCTCAAGGATGATATACGCAGATGACGTAGACAGTCAGAAAGATGAACGTTTCTATATTGCAGACGACAAGGACGGGAAGGCAAAGATGCTCTATACTTATGTGGGACGAGATGACAACACCAACAATGCGATTGTTCTATTCAGAGGCGCCGAAAGATCCGTCTACGAAGAATATGCTTCAAGCTATTTCAAAAAGGCCGAAGCTGAACCTGTGGAAGAAGCCGAAGCCGAAGAAGAAGACTATGAAGAAGAACCCTACGGCTCCTATAACGACAGCGCTTATGTAGACAGCCTAGGTTATTATTGAGTAGTCGGTCACCCGTCAGAAGGGTATATCCTCGCCTGGATTGTAAGACGATGAATCAAGGAGAGATTCTCTTTGTTGATACATGTCATCGTCGTCAATGTAGAAGCAGCGCTCCACAGGTTTCAACATCTCATCGGGCGAGGGGTCTGTAGGACTCTTATATTTATCGTCCAAAGCCAGATAGGCGTATTTGCGAAGGATGCCCAGCTTACGGCTATCATAGCCATTGTCTAATAAAGGTTGGGGAGTCAGGCTTTTCATTTCTTCGCTGTCATTCATCGCCTTTATCACCTTGTTGCTCCACTCCTCAAACGCCAAGACTGGCTTGCTGCAGTCGGCCATCTCCAAATAGTAAATGGCCAACCTCGCATCCCGCAGATGCACGGGACCTGCGAGTTCGTCCATCAGAACAACCCATCTTGTATTCACGTCATATCTATCGATGCCCTCGACGCAATAGTCGCGTACAATATTATATAAAATGTCGAGGCCTTCCTGCTCGTCCACTCCCCTACCCGAGTGATAGAGCACGGAGAGGTAGTCGGTATCCGACAGTTGTTCACGGTCAATCACGTAGTCTTTGTCCTTTGCCAAACGGATACTGACGAAGTAGTAGTCGCGCTCGTCAGTAAACTCCTGCATATTCTGCCTGACATAGTCCAAGGGGAGGTGTCTGATAACCACCCACTTGCATCGCTCCTCGTGGTACTGCTCCCACAGCTCCCTTATCTTTGCCTCAAACGAGCTGTCCCACAGGTCGAGCAGCTCGGAATAGGCCCAGTGCCTGTCCGTCTTCCCTCCTTCCAGGAAGGCGGCCATTATCTTCTTCTGAACCGTCCAGTCCTGCGCCCTGAAGCGCCACTTTATCTCATCTCTTGAGTCCGACACCTTGCCACTCTTCTTGTCGACATAGTTCTTGATGAGCGTGGCTATCGGCATATTCCGCCTATTGTTCCTCCTTTTCTTCATAATCGTCTTTTTGATTTGTTGTACAACGGTCTTTACTTATCACATCATTACTCTGCAAAAATAATCATTCTTTAGCTAAACACAAAGAATGAACCAGAAAATCTTTTGGCTCTATGCAAAAACTTATTTTTGGACGCAACTATATATCAGAGAAGCGCCACAGAAGAACTTCCCCTGTGGCGCCACTTATAGACATTGTTACTATTCTATAACTCATCATCGTCGAAGAAGGATTCACGCGAGAGAGCGCCACTACCACTTCCTCCAGTGTTTCCCAAGGACTCTTCGAAGCCGGATACTGCAATCATGCCAGCGGTTTTTACCTCATAAACGGCTGTTACTGGTTCTATATATTTCTTTTTCATGTCTTATTATAGTTTTGAAAGTAATTAGCAAGAATTTCAGTAGTTATTATTTGACGACGAACTTACGTCCATTCACAATATACAGTCCCTTAGTGGGCTGAACCACGCGGCGACCGCTCAGGTCATAATAACGGTTTTCGTTTTGGTTTTCGTTCGCTTCAGCGATTCCCGTCGTCTCGCCATTAACCACAACTGACAACTCTCGAGCAGAGTTAGCAGAAACCTTCAGGAATGCCTTGCCTGCAGCTATTGATCCTTCTGTAACGGGTACAAACTGAGCCTTATCGCCCACCTTATTCAGCATATATAGTGTAAAGCCGTTGTATGCATTGTATGCCGTTGCCTCAGTTGTCGAACCGATGAGGTCACCCTTGTCAGTAGTAGAGCTGGTAGCCACGGGAATCGTGTATGAACCTGCATCGCCCCTCAGCACCACGCCCGTATTGGCAGGGACATCATTGACCGGTGTCAGTGTCACAGTGTTTTCTGAGCATGTTGCAGTATAGGCAGTCAGCCCTGAAACACCTGAGAAGTCAAGAGCACTACCCGTATAGAGTGTTGCCCAGCCTGCATCAGTGATGTCTGCGATCTCACAAGGATTGAAAATAATCTTATAGAAACGCAGATAATTAGGGGCCTCATCACTAATTTGTGCTCCACTTAGGACATGGGTACCTGCATTCACAAATACTGTTTTTGTGACCTGGCCATTACTATTACTCTTACCAGAGACCACGTCTGGATATAACGCTCCATCAACAGTAAGGCAACGATCATTGTTGCTACTACCTGTATTTGTGAAGGTCACTGCAATAGTTCCAGATACTGTCGTTTTAAGAGTTACATATCCACCCTGCATGTATTTACCATCGCGAACAGGATACTCTACTTTTACTTTTAATGCTGCCGAATTAAAATTGGCGTCATTATTGATTTCAGGAAGATTAGAGAGGATAAATTCTGTTTCTCTTGTTGGATTTGTTGAATCTGTAAGTTTAACCTCAGTTACCTCATTCCCAGCTTTCGTCCAATCCCATGTTGTAGCAGTAGAAACCGACATAACTTCTGTAGCTGATCCTTGAGCAGGTTGAGAGAAGCCTAGCGTATAGTCTACCGACGCTGTTCCAACAGTGAAAGTAAGTACCGTACTAGCCGAAGCTGAAGCCGAAGGTGTAATAGTAAACTCCTCATCAATTAATGTGCCTCCAGAAACGGTAAATGTTGAAGGAGTCACAGTAATACCCACTGCCGTTGGTGCGTCATAAGTGCCATCAGTCAGATTACCACCTGACAGTTTTACAACTTTTGAGGTGATTGGCTCGTATGATTTCAATATTATGGATCCTGAAGTTTCGTCAAGTGACAAGGTAGGAGTAACATCATATGGGACCTTAACTGTATAATTATCGGATCCAATAGCTATCGTTGAGCTAGAAGTAAAATAACCTGCTGTTGCTGTCGCTCCGAAGGTAACACTGACATCTTCGTCGGAAGTCGATGAATCAGAAAAAGTCATACGCTTAATCAACTTTATATTCGTGGGGGGAGAAGCTACCTTATGGGCTTCAGTCAAAGTAATAGTCTTTGTGGCATCATCAATAGTATAGTCTGTTGTTAGCGTCAATTTTGTATTTCCTTCTTTTACTCCTTCAAATGCAGTTGCTGTAATATTAAGCACCGGCTTAATAGCTACTAATAACACTTCATTTGAGCCATTAATCCTAATGGTATTGTTCACGGTTCTATCTAACAATACAGATGTATATTGAGCATTTTGACTTCCATTAGAAAATGTAATTACACCAGCATCCTCACCATTTACCGAAATATTCATGGTACGCCCATCAAGTGAGCCATTATCCCATGCATAAAAATACATTTTTGCAACTCCTGTCACATAAATATATAAACTTTGATCTTTAGAATTGTCGCTATTGTAAGCTTTTTCTACATAAAAGTTGGTATCAGAAGAATATTGGGCATCAGCTGCGACTTCGTTGGTGGTAGGATCAATAAACTTTTTTCCTTTTAGATTCTTCACTGAAGTCAGCTTTCCTCCTTTTGCGATCCAATAGCTCCCTGAACTTGCGACTTCATCAACATAACCTTGAGTTAGCCAAATCGCTGTGTTGTCAGCAAAATCACTTTTATAAGTGATTCCGTCTGCCCACGCACTGCCTATCGACATGAGCATGAGCGTCAATAAAGTAAAGATTTTCTTTCTCATTGTTTATTAGATTTGTTAGTAAATAAATATATTGTTTTGTCGTAGTCAGCATCAGAATGTCGTGTCGCTTATGATGGCACGGATGACAAATGAGGAGCGACCTCACAAATCGGCTACAAATATAAAAAATAATTGTGGGAAAATAACATTTTTTCTTAAAAATTTATAGATAGTTAACTTAGCCTGCGAATATCAGGCAACAAATACGACTGCAACTTCCGCCCCAGCCCCATACACACAAAGCGCCCCAAGGATTTCTCCCTGGGGCGCTTCTGCAATACTATACTTCTCGATTAGAGGCACTATTCGTCGAAGAAGCTGTCGTCACCGAAGTCCACTACGTCACGACTCAGCATGTCTTTTGCCTCAATCTCGGTATCATATACACCGACTGATGTCACCATCAAATCAGGAGACTTCACAAGGATTACCTCGATAGCAGGATTTATATATGTCTTTTTCATAATCGTTCTTCAATTAAACCATTTAACTACTTTACCTGTTAACTTTACTTAATAACCTTTTTGCCGTTCACGATGAAGATGCCCTTCTTGGCATTTACCACACGCTGACCGCCAAGGGTGTAGACCACATGGTCTTCCTCCACAGCCTTCACGGTGCTGATGCCAGTTGTCTCATCACCGAAGCCAATAAACTCACGGCCGCCAGCTGGAATCTGGAGGTAAATAGCCCATGCAGGAACTTCTGATGTGCTAGCAATCTTATAGAAGCCAACCACACCGTTTATCTTAGCCAAACCATAAAGGGTTCCGTCGCCAGGAAGTGGAGTGGGTCCATTGGCCTTCAGATCATTAATTGCATCATCGATACCTGTAACGCTTGCAGGAGACTTCAATAAATAATTACCCTGCGGAGCCTCAATAAGAACAGACTGCCAAGCACCAAATTCTGTAACCGGAGTCAATTGTACATAATTACCCTCAGCCATGTATTTCGCAGCATAAGCCTTGACATTGGGATCTGAAACCTGTACGTTTGAGCCAGTACGGAAAGTCCTCCAGCCAGCTTCGCCAACGCTAACGAGAATGCCTGGTTCCTGAATTTCGCCAAGTTCTTTTTCAACCTGTGCAATTGTATTGCTAACAGCTGACCAACCTGCAGTTCCCTCTGTTTCAAAGTCACCATTGGCAATCAGATTCGTGGTTTGCCCTTTCTCTACCAAAGAAACATTATCGAAGTACACCTCGCCACCACAGGCACCCAAGTCAATTTCAAGTTTGGTATGATTACCATTAGCTGTGAACTCAACCTTATATCTTGTGAATTCATTAGTCCATAAGCCCTTAGTATCAAGATACTGTGCACCATCACCATTAGGCACAACACGAGTCTCACCACCATTAACAGCATTGATAGCATATTCAATGACATAAGTCTTATCTTTTACCAAAGGAGTGGGCAATGTATAGTTGACTTGGTAATCCCAAGGATTTGACTTTGCCTCACCATTAGTAGCCAGTAACATGTGATTCTTGCTGGCATTCCATGTTACCTTGGGGCGCTCAACATAGGCCTCAGTAATTTTAACAGAACCATCTCCATCACCAGATCTTGCTCCACCATAGAGAGTAACATCATAAATTTTAGTTTTGTCAATTGTCTCAGATGGATTTGCATTATTTTTCCAGTCAAATGTTGTCAGGTCAAACTCAAATTCGCCATTTGCATCGGGAGTGATTTCAACCTTTGCTACATAATCCATCGACTGTGTATTGCCTTTATTCTCTTTAAAATACAGAGTTAGTTTATTATCTGCCGAATTTGTAAAATTTTCCAGCTTAAAATATAACTTCGTGTATTTAGAAACATCACCAGAAAGATTCGTAACATTTATAAAAATCCAATCGGGATTACCTGTACCACCTGAGCCCCAGGAAAAGATTCTAGTTTCCGCATTCCAACTGGCAGTACAATACCAATCTGTTCCGAATGTCAAATTCACTCTTTCGGTGTCAGCTTTAGCTCCTCCAGCAAGCACTAGTAGCGCCAGTGTGAGCATCAATTTTGTAAATTTTCTCATGTTTTTAGTGGTTAAAAAATTATTAGTTAATTAGATTAAAAAGATTTCTTTGTGTCATAAAACGGCCACAAAGATACAACATATTATTGTATCGTACAAATTTTTTAGTATTTTTCTCAAAGTTTCAATGAGATTTCATAAAGAAACCAACACTGGCCGAAGTGCGCGAAGTCGGTGCTGCGGTAATGAAGTGTGTTTAGAATGTAGCGCCTAGCATGATGTTGAAGCCTCGGATCTTGTTGTAGTCGGTCACCTTGCCGAAGTCCATCCAATAGGAGGCACCAAAACTGAACACCTCGCTGACACGACAGTTGGCACCTACCTGCCAACCGCCCATGAAGCGTTTCATGCCACCCATGGGGTGATCGCTCTTCATCCAGTCCTCTGTGTAGCGGCGCTCGGCAGCCTCGGTCTGTGTCTTGGCAGAGATGCCATAGCGTCCATAGAGGCCGGCATAGGGATGGAGGACGAAGCTATCGGAAATAGTCCAGTCGTAGGCCAGGCTGACGGGCACTGTGGCAGCCAGCATCTCGAAGGTCTCCTTCACGCCCTGCTCCGTTTCCCTGCGGAACAGGTACTGGAGCTTTGCACCTGCATCAAGTCCCAGCGGCGAGCCGAAAGGCACGAAATAGGTGAAGCCGACGGAGATTCCGTGATAGCCATTGGTGGTCTCCGATGAGTACTCATCTTCATAGCACCAGGAGTGCGGATTGTACTCGGCAAAGAAGATGCCATAGCCCTTCGTCTCCTGTGACCTGTGGTTGACGCTATAGGGGTTGTACTTTACCTGCTTGTCGTAGTTGGCACGGCGATACTGGTTCACGGACATCGTCCTCTGTGCGCTGACAGAGACACTGGCCATCACCACCAGGGCAACGGCGAAAATGCGCTTGGAAAGGTCTTTGAACATAACGTATTGTTGGTTGAATTGCTTTCAAGTGGCAAAATTACAAAGAATTAACGATATGAGCAAAGGTTTTTGAAAGTTTCGTACATGGTATCAGGAAAAAATTGTAAATTTGCGGCATGATTAGCGTCACTCAACCCCTCAACAATCTGTGGACAACTACCAGAGCATACTGAAGAAATACTGGGGCTACGATGATTTCCGCGGCATTCAGCGCGAGATCATCGAGTCGATCGGCAGCGGCTGCGACACGCTGGGACTGATGCCGACGGGCGGCGGCAAGAGCATCACCTTCCAGGTGCCGGCGCTGGCTCAGGAGGGCACGTGTATCGTCATCACGCCCCTCATCGCGCTGATGAAGGACCAGGTGCAGAACCTGCGCCATAGGGGCATCAGGGCTGCCGCCATCCATTCTGATATGGCCCACGACGATGTGCTGCGCATCCTGGAGAACGCAGTCTTCGGTGCCGTGAAGCTGCTCTACGTCTCGCCCGAGCGACTGTCGTCGGAGCTCTTCCTGAAGAAGCTCGAGCACATGCAGGTGAGCTTCATCTGCGTGGACGAGGCGCACTGCATCAGCCAGTGGGGCTACGATTTCCGTCCGTCGTACCTGGCTATCGGAAAGATTCGCAGCATCGTGCCGCAAGCACCTATCCTCGCCCTCACCGCTACCGCTACACCGCTGGTTATCAACGACATCATTGATAAGTTAAGTGTTAAGAGTTTAGAGTTAAGAGACATTACCAAAGCCAACAAAAGTCACTCAACGTTCAACGTTTTCCGCATGAGCTTTGAGCGGAAGAACCTGGCCTATATCGTGCGCTATGTGAGCGACAAGGAGGAGCAGATGCACCACATCCTGCAGAACGTGCCTGGCACAGCTATCATCTACACACGCAGCCGTCGCCGAACCAAGGAGATTGCCACGATGCTGAACGAGGCGGGCATGAGTGCCACCTTCTTCCACGCTGGCCTGGACAGCAACATCAAGGATCAGCGGCAGAAGGAATGGCAGGCAGGCAAGATACGTATCATGGTGGCTACCAACGCCTTCGGTATGGGCATCGACAAGCCCGACGTGCGCGTGGTGCTGCACGCCGACTGTCCTGACAGCATCGAGGCCTACTTCCAGGAGGCAGGCCGCGCAGGACGCGACGGACAGAAGGCCTACGCCGTGCTGCTCTTCAACGACAGCGACCGCGGAAAACTGCTGAAACGCATCGGCGACACCTTCCCTGAGAAGGACGAGATCAGGGAGGTGTACGACCATCTGGCCTACTTCTACCAGATAGGCGTGGGCTCAGGCTTCAATCACGTCTTCGAGTTTCCCATCGACAAGTTCTGCCACAACTTCCACCACTTCCCCACCCGTGTGCTCTCGGCATTGAAGATTCTGCAGCGGGCAGGCTACATCAACTATCAGGAGGAAGAGGAGGGCCAGGCACGCCTGCGTTTCCGACTGGAACGCGACGACCTCTACCGGCTACGCGACAACGGGGCAGAGACCGACGGGCTCATCGTGACGCTGCTGCGCAACTACAGCGGACTGTTCAACGACTACGTATACATCGACGAGGCGTTTCTGGCTCAGCAGACAGGCCTCACGCGCCCGCAGGTGTACCTTATTTTAAAAGAACTGGACCGCAGGGGCATCGTCGACTTCATCCCACAGCGCAGCACGCCGCTCATCCGCTACACCCAACGGCGCGAGGAATCGGAACATCTGCAGCTGCCGCCATCCGTCTACGACAACTTGAAGGAGCGCTATCGCGAACGCATCGAGAAAATGATTGAATATGCCACCAGCGAAAACCGATGCCGCAGCCGGATGCTCCTGCACTACTTCGGTCAGGACGACACAAAGGACTGCGGACAATGCGACGTGTGCCTTGAACGGCATCACACCCTCAGCAAGGCGGAGGACGTAGACAAGGCACAGACGCTGATAGAGGAGCTGCTGGCCGACGGAAAGCAGCACCACGTGTCAGAATTGCATCAGATTAAAATGCCCTACGAGCCCATCGAGACGGCGCTGGAAACGATGATCTATGAGGAGATCGTCATCGACGACGACGGTCTGCTGTCGCTAAAGAAAAGAGGATAGGCACACTCCTTGCGGGTAGCCATTTTCAAAAAAGGCATAAAAAAACCGCCGCTTAGCGACGGTCATCGTAAGTGTAGTCACTGCCGTAGTTGGCACGGGGGAAGACGAAAATGTCGTCGCTGATGCCACCCGACTTGAAATTGCTGATTTTGATGTTTGCCCAGAACAGCGCCACTTTCACCTTGATGAGAATAGGGGCATAGGTCTGAGCATTGACAAGAACCTTGGCCTGCTTCACGGTGCCACGTGCTCCGCGACGCTGCTTCAGCGAAATCATGATGCCGCCATTGGTGCGCTCCATAGAGTAGTCGAAGTCATCGAGCGTGAACTTGAACTTCGACGAGTATTTGTCGCGCTTGTCTGACTGGGCATCGTTGATCTCAATAACCTTCTTCTTGCGGTAGACGGTGTACATCGTCACGCCGTCGCTCCACGAATCGGCACGATCGTCGACGAACTTGCTTTTCTTGCCCTTGAACCAATTGGTGCCCGCTGTTTTGTAGACGCCAATCAGATTAACGTCATAGTGGAAGGTGCATCCCTGCGGCCCGTAAACCAGCTCATAGGACTTCTCTAAAATGCGTCGTGCCTCGTCCTGCGACTCATCGCAGTACGAGGCAACGCTAACGCATAGCGCTATCAACAATAGATAAACGCGCTTCATCATTTCTTAAGCCTCAGCGGGTGCTTCCTCGGCAGCGGGAGCCTCAGCTGCGTTCTCAGCAGCAGCGGCAGCAGCAGCCTCCTGGGCGGCAGCAGCTTTCTTCTCGGCCACCTTCTTGGCGATAGCCTCGTTCACCTGCTTCTCAGCGTCCAGAGCCTTCTTGGCGGCATCCAGCTTTGCCTTCTTCTCGTCGGCAGCCACCTTCTCAAGACCCTTCTGCTTGTCGGCCTTCCATGCATCAAACTTCTTCTGTGCGGCAGCCTCGTCGAAAGCGCCCTTCTTCACGCCACCCTTGAGGTGCTTCATCAGGTACACGCCCTCACGGCTGAGGATGTTGCGGACAGTATCGGTGGGCTGTGCGCCAACCTCTACCCAGTACAATGCACGGTCGAAATTCAAGTCTACCGTGGCGGGATTGGTGTTAGGATTGTAAGAACCAATCTTCTCAGTGAAACGACCATCACGTGGTGCACGAGCGTCAGCGATTACGATGCTGTAGAAAGCGTAGCCTTTGCGACCGCCGCGCTGCAATCTGATTTTTGTTGCCATGTTTTAATTTGTTTTTATTGTTAAAATTTGAATTTCATGCTTCCATCTCGTGAAAGCGGGTGCAAAGGTACTAATTATTTGGGAGTTAAGAGTTATGAGCGAGGAGTTATCTCTTCGGCATTAACTTTTTTTATGAAACAAAGCGCAAAAAACTCTCAACTCCCCACCCTCATCTCTCAACTTTTTTGTACCTTTGGGCCTGAAATGAGAAAAGAGCTGTCGATACTCATCCCGATGTACAACGCCGACCCCAGGCCGACGGTCAAGGAACTGTGCCGTCAGGCCCAAACCATCAAGGATCTGGACTTCGAACTGATTGTCATCGACGATGGCTCTACAGACAAGGCCTTAGTAGAGCAATGCTGGGAGATCAGCCAATGGCCGAATTGTCGCTTTATGGCGCTGGAGGAGAACATCGGGCGTGCGCGCATACGTAATCTGCTGTGTTCGATGGCACGAAAGGAGTGGCTGCTGTATCTCGACTGCGATATGACCATCTTCGACCCAGGTTTCATCATCAACTATCTGCTGGCCGGCGGCGATGTGGTCTATGGAGGATACAAAGTGGGCGAGGCACCAAAGAACAACCTGCGCTATCGCTACGAGAAGGCCAACGAGCACATGCACACCGCTGAACAGCGCCGTCTGAGGCCCTATCAGCACTTTCATACCGCCAACTTCCTGGTGCGACGCAGCATCATGGTGGAACACCCCTTCGACGAACAATTCCGCACCTACGGCTATGAGGACGTGCTCTTCGGCAAGCAGCTGAAGCAGGCCGGCATCAACATCACACATATCGCCAACCCAGCCGGTTTCTTCACTTTCGAGGACAACCCCCACTTCGTCAGCAAGACCGAGGAGGGATTGCGAACATTGCACGACAAGCGCCAGCAGCTGCGCGGCTATTCCCAGATGCTCACCGCCGTCGAAGGCATCCACATCGCCCCTGTGCGCTGGCTCATCTGCCTATGGCACTGGCTCTTCGGTTGGCTGGAGCGTCGCATCCTCTGCAGCAAGCATCCCTCCCTGCGCATCTTCAAGCTCTACAAGCTGGGCTATTTCCTGACAATAGCCAATAAACGTTAACCAATAACCTACAGACAAATGTCTCTCAACTCTAAACACTAAACTCTCAACAATATGAAACGATTTGCCTTTAAGATGTTCCTCAAGCCTGGCTGTGAGGAAGAATACGAGAAGCGTCACGCCGCCATCTGGCCCGAGCTGGTGAAGATGATCAAGGAGCAGGGTGTGCAGAACTACAGCATCTACTGGGACAAGGACACCAACATCCTCTTTGCCTACCAGGAGTGTACGGGCGACGGCAATTCACAGGACACTGAGAACGTCGACCCCATCACCCAGCGCTGGTGGGACATGATGGCCGACATCATGGAGGTAAATGCCGACAACTCACCCGTCACTATTCCCCTGCCTGAGCTCTTCCATTTGGACTGAGCAAGAGCGCCAAAGAGCAAAAAAACAAGAAAGGCAGTCATTCGACTGCCTCTTATGTGACTCCGGCGGGATTCAAACCCACAACCTTCTGATCCGTAGTCAGATGCTCTATTCAGTTGAGCTACGGAGCCATCCGTTTTCTGATTTGCGGGTGCAAAGGTACACACTTTTTTTTATCCCGCCAAATTTTTCCACAACTTTTTTCTTCCTACATCGAAAAAACACGAATCTATGTCGTTTTTATCGATGATTAGAAATTGTAGGAGAAGCCCAGTGAGGAATATTCCTTGAACTGCCAATAGCCCAAGTCGCTGTCGCGAATGTTGGCATCGTCGAAACGTGGGAAGAGGAAGAGGTTGGCCGAGATATACTTCGACACACGCAGGGTAAAGGTATTTTCCCACTCAATCTCGGCTCGGTGATAGCTGGAGAAACCGTAAAAACGCGACTTCCACGTTACCACGTCATTCATCTTCCACTCTAATGAGGCAGTAATCTGCGAACCGAAGTCGGTGAGTGAGTGCGTGTGCTTGTCAGTCTTCACACCAAAGCTCTTGGCCAGCGCGGTACGATCGACATAGCGGTAGTTGACGGCAAGGGGTGAGAGGTTGATGGTGCCCGTCAGCTTGTCCTTAAACCACGACACCTTGTAGTCCATACCGAGACCGATGTTGAAGTTGAAGGGCGACATGAAGTCGGAGAAGGTCTTCACGTTGTTGGCCTTGAAGCCTCGGGCAAACTGTGTATAGGCCAGTACCTGCAGCGTATAATACCATTTTTTAGCAGCCTGCAGACCCACCTTACCGGTATAGCGGAACAGGTCTTCGTGGGCCTTGAACTTGTGGATGGTATCAGTACGCGAAGTCTGGAAGCCGAGCTTCATCTCCAGCTTGTTCTCCCACTTCCATTTCGACTTGTTGTCGTAGTTGGCCTCGAGCGTGAGACTGCCTACTGCAGAGTAGTTGCTCTCACCGCCCTTATACCAGTTGCCTGACACATAGTTCTGCATGAACTGCAGATAGCCATCACCCTTGCGTGTCCAGAACTTCGGCTTCTCTACGACCACCTCTACGGGGTCGGCCTCAGGAGCCTCAGGCATAGGGTCAGCCTGTTCCACCATCGTGGTAGCCTGCACCACAGGCTGTTCGATGATATCCTGGCGCAGCTCGCCGGCCTCCTTCTGCTCCGTCTCGGTGATCTCCACCAAATCGGGGCGGTTCAGGTAGACGTGCATCAAAGCCCTGTCGACAGCCTGCGCAATCTGGTCGTTAGACTGCGACGACATCGACAGCTGGCCATTGGCTACTGAGTGATAGAACGTAAGCGGTGCAAAGAGACGGTAATACTGTCCCTCACCTGGCTTATTCTCTCGGGCGGCACTGGCGCTGAGCGCAAAAAATACCGCAAATGTGAATAAAATGTGCTTCATAACTGCGGCAAAGATAGACATTTTTGATGAAACCAGCATCTTTTTTTCTTAAAAAGTACAACTCTATCTGAAAAAAGTTGATTACTTTGGCTTCGCCGAAAGTACTTTCGCTCGGGAAAACAAAGAAAAACAAGTTTTCCTTTGGTTTTCCGCTCGCTTATTCGTACCTTTGCACCAAAATTTGCGCAAAAGGCAATTTGCGCGCGTACATTTTTATTTATATATCCAGAAAGAAAAAAGAGATGAACAAAAACACACTCATCGGCTTTGTACTCATAGCCGTCGTCTTGATAGGTTTCAGCATGTGGGGCCAGAAACAGGCCGCCGAACAGCAGGCTGCCGCTGAGGCTGCCGCCAAGCAGGAACAGCAGAACAAGCCCCAGGAGGAAGCTCCCAAGGACAGCGCTGCAATCGCTCTGGCAGCAGAGCAGAAGCTGCAGGCCGACAGCGCCCGCACTTTCTTTAATGCCCTGCAGGAACAGGCACTTGACTCGGTGGTGCTGAAGAATGACAAAGTGGAGCTGACCATCTACAACAAGGGCGGCGTGGTGAAGAAAGCCAAGATACTTGGCTACAAGGACTATAAAGGCAACGCCGACGTGACACTCTTCGACGACAAGGACCAGAGCCTGAGCTTCGCTCTGCCTGCCAATGCGAAGAAGGAAATCATCAATACTGGCGACCTCTACTTCGAAAAGTCAAACGCCACCGACAAGACGGCCACGATGACGGCTACAGGTACTGACGGTGCGAAGATTATCATCAGCTACGAACTGGGCGACAGCTATCTGCTCCACTTCAACGTGAAGACAGAGGGCATGGACCAGTTCTTCGACCCAGGCCATAAGACAATGAACGTGGTTTGGAAAGACTCATGTCGTCAGCAGGAGAAGGGCTACACCTTCGAAAACCGCTATGCCTCACTGACTTACAAGGAGGTGGATGGTGGTACTGACCACCTGAGCGAGGGCAGCAACGACACAGAGCGTCCTGAGGAGGCACTGGACTGGGTGGCATTCAAGACACAGTTCTTCGCTGCCGTGCTCATCCCGCAGAAACACTTCGAGAAGGAGGCTTTCCTCAACAGTGTGGTACACAAGAAGGAGTCGCACTACCTGAAGTCATACACCGCCGAGCTGCAGACACCATTCAGCACACAGGAGTCGAATGCATTTGAGATGTACTTTGGCCCCAACGACTTCCAGATTCTGAAGAACATCGACAAGCAAAGCCAGTTCGGTCGCGACCTCGACCTCGAGGACCTCGTCTATCTGGGCTGGTGGCTCGTACGCTGGATCAACCGCTGGTTTACGCTCTATGTCTTCGACGGCCTCACCGCCCTTGGACTGGGCATGGGTATCGTGCTTATCCTCATCACCCTGCTCCTGAAGGGTCTCACCTTCCCGATGGTGAAGAAGAGCTATATGTCGAGTGCCAAGATGCGCGTGCTGAAGCCGAAACTCGAGGAGGCCACGAAGCAATTCGACAAGCCCGAAGACCAGATGCAGAAGCAGCAGGCCATGATGCAGATGTACTCGCAATACGGCGTCAGCCCGCTGGGCGGCTGTCTGCCGATGCTCATACAGATGCCTATCTGGATTGCGATGTTCTTCTTCGTGCCCAACGCTATCCAGCTGCGTGGCGAGAGCTTCCTCTGGATGGAAGACCTGTCGACCTACGACCCCATCTTTGAATGGAGCAAGCCCATCTGGGGCATCGGCGACCACCTGTCGCTCACCTGCATCCTGTTTTGTATCAGCAACTTGCTTTATAGCTATCTGACCATGCGCCAGCAGCGCGATCAGATGATTGGCCAGCAGGCCAGCCAGCTGAAGATGATGCAGTGGATGATGTACTTGATGCCCGTGATGTTCTTCTTCATCTTCAACGACTACAGTAGCGGTCTGAACTTCTATTACTTCATCTCGCTGCTCTTCTCAGCCATCATCATGTGGACGCTGCGCAAGACCACCGACGACGCTAAGCTGCTTGCTATCCTTGAAGCCAACTACAAGGAAAACAAGAACAATCCGAAGAAAAAGAGCGGACTGGCAGCCCGTCTGGAGGCCATGCAGAAGCAGCAGGAGGAGATGAAGCGCATGCGCGAGCAGATGAAAAAGCGCTAAGTGAGGGCCTGTCACAATAAAAGTGGCAAACAGGAGTTATTATTATATAATAATGTAACAAAGAGAATGATGAGAAAATTCCTCTTGGCGCTGGCCATGCTGCTGCTGACAGGCAGCGCAGCCTTAGCTCAGTCGACAATGACTGACGACCAGGTCATCTCTTTCATTATGGAGGAGAAAGAAAAAGGCACCTCTCAGACCGAGATTGTGACCAAGCTGATGCAGCGTGGCATCGACATCCAGCAGATACAGCGCATCAAGCGCAAGTACGAGCGGCAGATACAGCAGTCGGGTATGGGAAGCGTGGCTGACGAGGCCATCAACAACGCCAACAACCGTTTGCGCACCAACAACGGACAGCAGCGCACCACAGGCAGTGGCAGCCAGATGATCAGGCAGCAGTCGACGACGAAGAACGAAGACGATCCCACCTTCCTGATGATGCAGGCTGAGCTGGGCGGCATCATGCCCGTCGACTCCATCGCTCTGCTCGAACAGTTGCTGGAACAACAGCAAAAAGAGAAAAATCGCATCTTCGGACACGACATCTTCAACAACGAGGCCCTCAGCTTTGAGCCCAATATGAACATCGCCACGCCTGCCGACTATCGTCTCGGACCTGGCGACGCTGTAGCCGTTGAAATCTACGGTGCCTCGCAGCAGAGCATCGATGCCACTATCACTCCTGACGGATACATTACCATTGAGGGCTTCGGTCCTGTGCAGATCAGCGGACTCACTGTGGCCCAGGCCAATGCACGCTTGCGCTCACAGCTCAGCTCACGCTATGCCGACAGCCAGATACGTCTGAGCGTAGGCCAGACACGCACCATCCTCGTCAATGTCATGGGCGAGGTGAACTACCCAGGCACCTACACGCTTTCAGCCTTCTCCACCGTGTTCAACGCACTCTACATGGCTGGCGGCATCAGCGACATCGGTACGCTGCGTAACATCAAGGTATATCGCAACAACAAGCTCGTCAGCACCGTCGACGTCTATGACTTCATCCTCAACGGCAAGGCTACTGGCAACGTCAAACTCACCGACAACGATGTCATCATCGTTGGAGCCTACGACTGTCTGGTCAATGCGACAGGCCGCATCAAGCGTCCTATGTTCTACGAGATGAAGACCGACGAGAGCCTCAGCGCCCTGCTGAAATATGCCGGTGGCTTTACGGGCGACGCCCTGAAGACATCGGTACGAGTTACCCGTAAGAATGGCTCACTCTATTCTGTGCACACCGTCGATGAGTTCGACTTCGGCACATTCCGCATGGCCGACGGCGACTCTATCTGGGTAGACTCCATCATCGCACGCTATTCGAACATGACCGAGGTGAAAGGCGCCGTGTTCCATCCTGGAACCTACCAGATTGACGGTAAGATTACCACCGTGCGCTCACTCATCGAGGCTGCTGGTGGAATCAGTGAGGACGCCTTTACCGGCCGTGCCGTCATGCATCGTATGAAGCAAGACCGCACACTGGAAGTGCTTTCTGTCGACATCAAGGGCATCATGGACGGCACATCACCTGACGTGCCCCTTCGCAATGAGGACGTGCTCTGGGTAGCCAGCCGCAAGGAGACCATCGAGCCCCCTACCCTCACCATCCACGGCGAGGTACAATATCCTGGTATCTACCGCTACGCCAGCAATGAGACGGTGGAAGACTTCATCCTTCAGGCTGGCGGACCGACTGATGCAGCCTCAATGGTGAAGGTCGACGTAGCCCGCCGTATCATCGACCCCTACGCCACTGAGTCTCAGGACACCGTAGCACGCCACTACTCCTTCGCCATCAAGGAAGGTTTTATCGTTGACGGCACCGAGGCATTCCATTTGGAGCCTTTCGACGAGGTATATGTTCGCAAGAGCCCCGGCTACCTGCCCCAGCAGAACATCAGCGTTGAGGGCGAGGTGCTGTTTGAAGGCACCTACACCCTGACGAAGAAGGGTGAAAGATTGAGCGAGCTCATCAAGCGCGCCGGCGGCCTGTCGAAAACAGCCTATCCCTCTGGCGCCCGCCTCATCCGCCAGCGCACTGCCGAAGAGCTGGCACGTCAAGAGTCGCTGCGCGATGCCGCCAAGCGTTCAGGAGGCAAGGACTCCATTGATGTGAGCCGCCTCGACATGAGTGCCACCTACCCTGTCGGCATCCAGCTTGACCTAGCTTTGGCTAATCCTGGCAGCGGTGCCGATATCGAATTGCGCGAGGGCGACCGCATCATCGTGCCAGAATACAGCAGTATGGTGAAAATCAACGGCGAGGTGATGTACCCGAATACCACGAACTTCGTTGAGGGAAAAAGGCTGAAATACTACATCAACCAGGCCGGTGGCTATGGCGACAACGCCAGAAGGCGACAGACCTACATCATCTATATGAACGGCACCGTGGCCAAGGCCGACCGTAAGCACAAACCCAAACCCGGCTGCGAAATCGTGGTGCCTACGAAGCAGCGAGGCAACAAGCTAAGCACGGCCGAGACCCTTGCCATCGGATCTACCACAGCCTCCATCGCCACGATGATAGGTACGTTGGTTAATCTTTTCAAGTAATTCCTAAACGGCACCCCAAAAAGAAGAGCGATTATGGAAGAGAAGAAAAGAGAGGTTATCAACCTCGTCGAGGTCGTACGCAAAATCTACTCAAAGCGCAGGAAGTTCTTTTTGCCGCTGTCCATCACCTTTGTGCTCTCCTGCGTCTACATCTTCAGTCTGCCACGCTATTACATGACTGACGCCAGTCTGGCACCCGAGATGGAGTCATCCCTGGGAACCGGTGGTATGCTGGGCTCCATCGCTTCTTCCTTCGGCATTGATTTGGGCGAGATGCAGACCAGCGATGCCATCACCCCGCTGCTCTATCCTGACCTGATGGAGGATAATGCCTTCGTGTGCAACCTCTTCAATACGATGGTGCAGACACAGGATGGCAGGGTCAAGGCTACTTATTACGACTATCTGTCCAAGCATCAGAAATATCCCTGGTGGGGCGGTATCATGTCGGTGTTTGGCAAGCCTAAGGATGAAGGACGTGCAGCCGACAGCACCCAGTTCAATCCTTACGCCCTGTCAAGGGCTCAAAACGATGTGGTGAATGCGATACGTGGAAACATTGCCATCAGAGTGGACAAGAAGACGGGCGTCATCAGCATCAGTGTGAGAGACCAAGACCCGCTCATCTGCAAGACGATGGCCGACTCCGTCACTTCACGTCTACAGGAATTCATCACCGATTATCGTACGAACAAAGCCCGCATCGACGTGGCCTATTACACCACTTTGGTGGACAGTGCCCGCAGAGAGTATGAGAAATCCTACATGGAGCATGCCCGCTATGCCGATGCCAACCAGCACACCGTCCTGGAAAGTCACCGCAACAAACTGACAGCGCTGGAAAATGAGATGCAGCTGAAATATACCAGCTACTCCATGCTGATGGCACAGTTGCAGGCCGCCCAGAGCAAGGTGCAGGAACGTACGCCGGCCTTCACCCTGTTGAAGGGAGCCGCCGTGCCCGTCCGTCCAGCCGGCCCGAAGCGTATGATCTTTGTCTTTGTGATGATGTTTCTTGCCACTTTCTGCACCACGCTTTATATCTTATTAAAGGACGAAGTGACTAAAAAAAGTCCCCAGCAAGAAGACAAAGCCGGGGAATGATTCTGACTGCCATTGTTACCAGCGTAGTGGCCTGCGGACAATTTCCGAAGAGTTTCCTTTAAGACATCACAACCATGTTTCTGGTATTCTCAGTCTGTGTGCTATACGCACTCTATGGTATCCTGATTTTCATCGAGGACAGGATACCAGTAAGCCACAGGAATATCATCTACTGGACGACATGCGCTCTGCTTGTCATCATGGCTGCGACACGAGAGGTCGGCATCGACCCCGACTCCGAGGAATATGAGGTACTCTTTTTCAACCAATACAGCGACTCCGTTCAGGAATCGATAGAGTTCACCTATCTCTTCTTAGCACAGCTCTTCAACAAGTTCACCGACGATGTGCATTCCATTTTTCTGGTCTATGCACTCTTGGGAGTTATCCTGAAGTTCGTTGCATTCCGTCGCTATAGTGAATCATGGCTGCTGATGGTGTTTGTATACATCAGCTTCTATTACGAACTGCACGAAACCTGTCAGATACGAGCCGGAGTCTTGTCAGGATGCATGCTGCTGGCCATCCCATTCATCGCCGAAAGCAAACGGTGGATTGCCTTACTGATACTCATCCTAGGAACATGTTTCCACCTGTCCGGTCTGATGCTGCTGCCCTTGCTTTTCTTTGGAAACAAGCCCTTGGGAACCGTGTGGAAAACGGTCTTGGCCCTGTCAATACCGCTGTCATACGTCTGTGCTGGTCTTAACCTCGGACTGGAATTCGCATCTGAAATCCCCTACATCGGCAATAAGATTGCCATCTATCATGAGATTGAAGAGAAGGGCAAGATCGTTGTCTCCAGTCTGAACCTCTTCGGACCGATGCACATACTGGTCGTCCTGATTTTCTACTATCTGCTGTACTATGCAGACGTCCTCACCGAGAAATCCCGCTATTTCCCGTTGATGCTGAAGATACTGGCCACCGCATTGGTCTCTTATGCTGTATTCTCCTTCATTCCCGCCATGGGAGAGCGCATGGGTTCGATGTATCGCACCATCATCGTTGTATTGCTGCCCACCATCATCTATACGATTCAGCCTAAGTGGTGCGGAATCATTCTGTTGATCCTGGTCACATTCATCCTCATCAACTTCTCGCTGAGAGACATGTATGGTCTGGACTTCATCTTGCCTGCAGTCAAATGAAAAGCATCATCTCCAATCCCACCGAGAAGAGAGTGGCAAAAAACACCTTGCTGCTGTTCTTCCGCATGGCATTGCTCATGGTCATCAATCTGGTGGCAGTGAGATACGTTCGCTCGGGACTGGGCATCGATGACTATGGCATTCTGAATGCTACGACTGGAATCGTGCAGATTGTCATCTGTCTGAAGTCTATCCTGGCTACGTCAACCCAGCGGTTTATCTCCATCGCCATGGGCAAGGATGACATGGAGAATGCGAGGGACTCCTTCAGCGTCAGCGTGAAACTCAGCCGAAAGCTCTCCCTTCTCGTCTTCATCGGGATGGAGACCATCGGCCTGTGGTTTGTCTTTACCCAGATGAACTGCCCTGAGTCACGCTTTACAGCAATGCTCATTGTCTACCAGCTGGCTATCATCAATTTCATATTGACCTTGTTGCAGGTGCCTTATCTGGCTGTAGTGCTGGCTTATGAGAAGATGAATATCTTTGCCTTTGTCACTGTGGCTGAGGCACTCATCAATCTTGGGGCAGCGCTATTGGTATTTGTTGTTCCTACAGACAGGATGATCTTCTATGCAACGATGCTGATAGTCTCAAACCTGCTCGGCTACGTCCTTTACAAGGCTTATGTCAACCGCAAGATCAGCGATATCCACTATCAGGAGGTAAAGGACAAGACACTCTACCGTCAGGTCTTGTCATTCTCTGGCTGGACGATCTATGGCAGCATTGCAGCCGCCTTGATGTTCCAAGGGAATATGGTGGCATTGAATGTCTACGTAGGACCTGCAGCCAATGCTGCCTTTGCCGTCGCTTTGCAGATCTACAACGCCATCAGCAGCTTCGGCAACAATGTCATCATGGCGGTGAGGCCACAGATGGTCATGAACTATTCAAAAGGCAACTACCGCCATCTCAACCGGCTGTTCCTCCTGTCTACGCTGGCCCTGATAGTACTGATGGGTGCCATCATCGTGCCGTTGGAGATATGGATGCCTGAGATCCTGAAGATATGGCTGGGCGATGCCGACGGCATGACCATCATCTTCTCCAGGCTGATGATGATTGTCGCATTCCTGTTGATGGTGGGCATGCCCATCACGATTATCATGCATGCCGTGGGATGTGTGAAGCAGTACCACCTGATTGTCGAGACCATCACCATCCTGTGTCTGCCGGCCAGCTGCATATTCCTCAGCCTCAACTATGCTCCCGAGAGTGTCTGCTGGTCGATTGTGGCTTTCATCGCCTTGGCACATGTGAGCCGCCTGTTCTGTCTATGGAAATTCTATCTACGTAAAATATGATCTTCAAACTGCTACATACCCTCTTCCCACCCAAGGTGGCACGCTTACCGGGGCGCCTCATCCGACGGATGTATTCCGAATGGATCAAGTACGAGTTCCATTCCTGTGGCAAGCAATGCTTCTTTGGCAAGTTTACCGTCCTTTACGGTGGAAAGCGCATTGACATAGCCGACCATGTCACCATGGGCAGAGGTCTGGTTATCGAGGTGTATGATGAATACATGGACCAGCATTTCACGCCAAGCGTCAAGATCGGCAACTATGTCAACATTGGCGACCATAGCCATCTGTCCTGCATCAACGGCATCACCATCAAGGACAATGTCCGCATGGGCCGCAAGGTATTTGTCACCGACAATGCCCACGGAGCATCCGACAGGAGCCTGCTGGACACTCGTCCCAATATCCGCCCGCTTCAGAGCAAGGGGCCTGTCGTCATTGAGGAGAACGCATGGATTGGCGAGATGTCCTGCATCATGCCGGGTGTGACGATCGGACGGGGTGCCATCATTGGTGCCAACAGCGTGGTGACCAAGGACATACCACCCTACTGTATGGCTGCCGGTTCTCCTGCAAGAGTCATCAAGCAAATAGAATAAAACGAGACCAGCATGTTCAGGTATTTCTCTCAAAACAGGATGTCATGGGCTTGTGCACTTTTGTACATGCTGCTCATGCTGTGTTCCTGCAAGGAGGACAACTCTTCTGAAAGAGAAATACTTGTCGACGCTCCCACCCAGTCAGACAAAGCCAAGAGGCTGAGCGAGCTGGACAGTCTCCGCATCCTGGCCATTGGCAACAGCTACACATGGGACCACACCGCTGCTCTTGGCAAGATCCTCCGCAACGCAGGTGTCGACCCTGCCCGTTATTGTGTTTACATCCTCTGGTATCCGGCTGCCCCGCTTGAGTACTGGAGCAAGCGATACCTCTCCAACAATACCGACACGATATCCAGGGTGGCAGGCCAGATAGACATGCCTCTGCATGAGGGCACCCTCCAGCAGCTCCTTACCCAGAAATGGGATGTCGTGGTGCTTCATCAATTTAGCGAGCTGGCTCCCAACTACAACTCCTACCATCCGTACTTGAACATATTGACCAGCGCCATTCACCAGCATTGCACCAACCCCGACGTGCTGTTGGCCTGGAACATCATCCACTCCTATTGGTCACACTACGAGAAATGCAAGGAGCCGTCTGAAAAGCGATGGAAAAGGATTGTCAATTCCGCCAAAAAGGTCATGCTCAACGACGGGTTCGACATCCTCATCCCATCGGGCACCGCCATTCAGAATGCCAGGCATACCGCTCTGAACACCGAGCATGAGCTGACCCGCGACGGCACCCACCTGGCCCTTGGCGTTGGACGGTACATTCCCTCCCTGGCATGGGCCGAAACATTGTTCACTCCCGTTTTCGATATCGACGTAGCCAACGACAGCCTCATCGACGACTTCAAGCCTGGCAAAGGAGAATACAATTATTATGACGACTACTGGGCAGCTGTCACCGACAGCAACAGGGCGCTGTGTCAGCAATGTGCCCAACTGGCTTGCCAACAGCCCTATACCGTGAGTTCAACACAGGTCGTCCCATAGAAAGTTTGTTAAGCAAAAGAAAGAATGAAACCAAGAGTCATCGCATATTATCTGCCGCAATACCATCCATTCCCCGAGAACGACGAATGGTGGGGAAAAGGATTTACCGAATGGACCAATGTGGTAAGGGCCAGCAAGCTGTTCCCTGGCCATGTGCAGCCACATGTCCCTGCCGACCTGGGCTTCTACGACCTGCGGCTGCCTGAGATTCGCGAGGAGCAGGCCCGGCTGGCCCGAGAGGCTGGCATCGAGGGGTTCTGCTACTATGAGTATTGGTTCGGCAACGGCCGCCAGTTGATGCAGCGCCCCTTCGAGGAGGTGGTTGCCTCGGGAAAGCCCGACTTCCCTTTCTGCCTGGCATGGGCCAACCACTCTTGGTACAAGAAACTTTGGGATCCCAAGAATCCGGGCAAGGACAAGCTCCTCATCGAGCAGCTTTATCCCGGCGAAGCCGACTATGAAGCCCATTTCATGCATCTGCTGCCGGCGTTCAGGGACCATCGCTACATCCGTGTCAACGGCAAGCCGTTCTATATCGTCTATGATGCCCTGCATTTCCAGGATGTGTCCACATTCATCAAGACATGGCGCAGGCTGGCAAAGGAAAACGGCCTGGACGACTTCTATTTCGTGGCGACCGACTTCAACAGCGAGCATCGGGATGAGATCCTCGGCATGGGGTTCGACGCCATCCATAATGTCGACCAGCTGAACATCTACCACCAGGCAAGCAATATCAGGAAAGCATTCCAGACCATTGCCGGGAAGTATCTGCGCATTCCGAAGATTTACAAATACAAGAAAGCCATCAAGTACATGATCAACGACGACTGCCGGCAACGCAACGTCTTCCCCGTCATCGTCCCCAACTGGGACCACACGCCGCGCTCCGGGGCAAGGGGACTGGTCATGACCGACGCCCACCCCAAATACTTCAAGCAGCTTGTCGCTATGGCATTCGACATGGTGAAGGACAAGCCCGCTGAGGAGCAGATCGTCATCCTCAAGTCGTGGAACGAATGGGGCGAGGGCAACTACATGGAGCCCGACCTGCAATATGGGCATGGATATATCAACGCTCTGCATGAAGCCATTGAAGAAGTCACTAAATGCTAATGAGATGAAGACAATCATGTTGGTTTTCGGCACTCGCCCAGAGGCTATCAAGATGTGCCCGCTGGTGAAACGCTTTCAGGAAGAGTCAGCGTCTTTCAAGACCATCGTCTGCGTGACAGGCCAGCACCGCGAGATGCTCGACCAGGTGCTCAGGATATTCGATGTCACCCCCGACTACGACCTGAATATCATGAAGCAGGGACAGGACCTGTACGACGTCACGGCCCGGGTGCTGACGGGAATGCGTGATGTGCTGAAGGAATGTAAGCCCGACGTCGTGCTGGTACATGGCGACACGACGACCTCCACCGCCGCTGCCCTGGCGGCTTTCTACCAGCAGATACCCGTAGGCCATGTGGAAGCCGGCCTGCGCACCCACAACATCTACAGCCCTTGGCCGGAGGAGATGAACCGCCAGATCACGGGACGCATCGCATCCTTCGACTTTGCTCCCACCCCACTCTCCGAACAGAACCTGAAGGCCGAGAATGCCCATGGGACGATCATCGTCACGGGCAATACGGTCATCGACGCCCTGCACATGGTGGTGGAAAAACTCAAGAGCGACCCCGCCCTTGCCGCTGAGCAAGTCAACGTGCTCAAGGACGCAGGCTATGACGCAAGTCGTTTAAGCGGTAAGCCCGTAAGCCGTAAGCTAGTTTTGATTACGGGCCATCGCCGCGAGAACTTCGGCGACGGTTTCATCCGTATGCTGACCGCCATGAAAGACCTCTCCGTGAAGTATCCCGACGTGGACTTTGTCTATCCCATGCACCTCAATCCCAACGTGCGCCAGCCCATTCATCAGGTATTCAAGGGCATCGACGCCCTTGACCTGGGCGAGGGATGGGGCGAGGCCCACAACTTCTTCTTCATCGAGCCGCTGCAGTATCTGGAGTTTGTCTGTCTGATGGAGAAGGCATCCGTCGTCCTGACCGACAGCGGCGGCATACAGGAGGAAGCACCTGGCCTGGGCAAGCCTGTGCTGGTGATGCGCGACACCACCGAACGCCCCGAGGCGCTGGAGGCAGGCACCGTCAAGCTGGTGGGCACCGACTATGACAAGATCGTGAATGAGATGAGCCTCCTGCTGGACAATGCCGCTGAATATGAGAAAATGAGCAAGGCCGTCAACCCCTACGGCGACGGCCATGCCTGTGAGCGAATCGTTACCTATCTGAAGTCATGTTAGTCCTCATACGCTGCAACGACATCATCTCCGACTCCCGCACCATGAAATATGTGGATTTCCTGGTGAGGGAAAAGGTGGATTTCAAGATTATTGCCTGGGACCGCCTCGGCAACTCCCAGCGCCTTCCCAATGCCGTCTACTGCCCTGCCAAGAGCAAATACAACCAAGGCGGCATGGCGGCCATCATCGACCGTCTGAAATGGATGTGGTTCATTCTCAAGACCCTGTTCTCATTCCACGACAACCTGCAGATCCATGCCTGCGACCTCGACGCGGCCTTCCCTGCCGCCGTCTACAAGATGCTGAGCCGGCGCAGCCATTTCCTCCTCTTCGACATATTCGACTGGATATCCGACACACTCTACAATCAGGGGAAGATCGTTTCCCTAGCCTTCAGGTTCATGGAACGGTTCAGCGTGAAACGTGCCGACCACATCATCATCTGTGAACCCGAGCGAGTCAGGCAGATACCCTACAACATCGAGGGCCGCTATAGTGTGCTGCAGAACATCCCCTCCTTCACCACCACCGACTTCCTCTATGAGGACAAGGCCTTCCAGTTCGACAACCCGCTCGTCACGCTGGTGTATGTCGGAGGCTTCACCAACGACAGATGCCTGGCAGAGGTGATTGAGGGAGCCGCCAAGGGCCACTACAACCTCAACATCGCCGGATATGGCACCAACGACATCGTCGCCTTGCTCGAGGCCCACAAGGACTGCCCGCATATCCGCTATTACGGGAAAGTGGAGTATTCCAAGGGCCTTCGCATCATGTTCAATTCCGACGTCATCTATGCCATGTACTCCAAGCAGAACCCCAACCACCTCTATGCCGCACCCAACAAATACTACGAGGCCATGTTCGTCGGCAAGCCGCTGATCACCACCAACGGCATCATCATAGCCGACAAAGTGCGGCAGAACGGTTTCGGATATGGCATCGACGAGTCGTCCGACGACCTCATCAGGCTGACCACCAGCCTGACAAGGGAAGACATCCGCCAGAAGTCGGAGAAAGCCGGCAGCCTCTGGAGCCAGTACAAGGACGCCACCGAGAATTATCTTAAGAACCAATATATGAAATTATGGACATCAAACTCTCTGTTGTCATAGTTGAATACCATAGCATAGACGAGATTATGCAGTGCGTGGCATCATTCAAGACGCACATCAGGATGCCATACGAGATGATTGTGTCTTCCAATTCATGCTACGACAAACAGCAGCAGGCTGAGATCGACCAGACAGACCCCAACGTACGCTGGCTGTTCAACGACAGGAACGGCGGCTTTGCCTACGCCATGAACGAAGGGCTGAAGGTGGCCAAGGGCGACTACCTCGCCATCATGAATTCCGACTGCACGCTGGTCTCCAGTCTCGACAAGATGATCGACTTCATGAACCGCCACCCCGAGGTGGGAGCGATAGCGCCGCAGATGAAAGACCCCGACGGCAACATCCAGGACACGGCCCGCCCATACGTCTCCGTGCCAAGATACATCTGGCGGCAGGTCAAGCGAGTCGTAGGCCACAAGACCAGCATCCTCAATAAAAACATGGACTATACCGATATCCAGACGGTCGACTGGCTGATAGGCGCCTTCATCATGGTGTCGAGGAAGGCCTATGAGGAAACGGGCGGCCTCGACGACGACCTCTTCATGTATGCCGAAGACCTCGACTGGTGCACCCGCATACGCCAGAAGGGCCTCGAGGTGGTCTACTATCCCAAGACCGTCATCATCTACAAGGGGACACGCCGTGCACGCTCCAACTCCAGATATGCCAAGATCTTCATACAGAGCCACGTCAAATACTGGAAGAAATTCGGATTCTTCTACGGCTATCCCAAGCGGAAGAAGCTCCATTTCCAAGAATAGGATTTCGGGAAAAATAAATGGTCTGACAACACAATAAAGGGCGCATTCGTCAGTTATATATACAACAATGTATATAAACGGCTGGACTGCTTATGACAATATATCTACTTGGAGCTTTTTTGTTGAGTTTGATCTGCGGCCTGGTATTCACGCCTCTTATTCTTGATTTCTGCAAGAAAAAGAGGCTCTACGACATACCCAACGAAAGGAAAGTCCATAAGAATGCCATACCCCGCCTGGGCGGAATATCCTTCTTCCCCAGCATGCTGATAGCCTTCCTCATCATGCTGCTCTTCTCGCCCATGATAGAAGAGCACAAGCTGCCCGTCAACATCTGGAGTGCCGTCTTCTTTGCAGGACTGCTGATCATCTACGGCGTCGGCATCGTCGACGACCTGGTAGGACTCAACGCCACCACCAAGTTCATTGCACAGATACTCACGGCCTGCCTGCTCCCCCTGGCAGGACTCTATATCAACAACCTCTACGGGCTCTTCGGCATCGGCGAGATACCCTATTACATTGGCATCCCGCTCACCGCCTTCGTCATCGTGTTCATCGACAATGCCATCAACCTCATCGACGGCATCGACGGACTGGCCACAGGCCTCTCGCTGCTGGCATTGGCCGGGTTCCTCGCCTACTTCATCCATCACGGCGTCTATGTCTACACCTACACCATCATCATAGCCGGCATGATGGGCGCACTCGTGGCCTTCGGCTATTTCAACCTGTTTGGAAAAGAGGAACGCAACAACAAGATCTTCATGGGCGACTCCGGCAGCCTATCCCTGGGATTCATCCTCGGATTCTTTGCCGTCAAGTGCGCCATGAACAACACCAATATCTGGCCCACCCGTCCCGAGGCCATCATCGTACCCCTCACGCTGCTCTTCGTACCCACCGTCGATGTGGTCAGAGTCACGCTCTACCGGCTGCACCACCACAAGCCCCTCTTCGATGCCGACAGAAACCACATCCACCACAAGCTCATGCGCACAGGACTGAGCCAGCACCAGGCGCTGGCCTGCATCCTCACCCTGGCCCTGTGGTACGTCATCATGAACAGCCTGCTCTACATGGTGCTGCCCGTCACCTACATCGTCATCATCGATGTAGCCCTCTACTGCATCGTCAACACATGTATCACCCTTAAAATGAAACCAGAGGCATGAAGCGCATCTTCGACATCATCGTTGCCGCCGTCTGCCTGGTGGTTTTCTCACCGCTGATACTGGTGTGCTGGCTGGTCATCAAGATCGGTGGCGGACCGGCCATCTATAAGCAGGAGCGCATCGGGCTGGGCGGACAGCCGTTCTATATCTACAAGTTCCGCAGCATGGTGGTCGATGCCGAGAAAGAAGGCGAGGAGCTGCTGCAGAAGGAGAACGACCCCCGCCTCACACGCATCGGCAAGTTCCTGCGCAACCATCACCTCGACGAGCTCCCGCAGCTGTGGAACGTGCTCAAGGGCGACATGTCCTTCATCGGTCCCCGTCCAGAGAGGAAATATTTCATCGACCAGATCATGCAGATAGACCCGCGCTACGAGCAGCTCTACCAGCTCCGCCCCGGTGTCACCAGCTATGCCACCCTCTACAACGGCTACACCGACACCATGGATAAGATGCTGCGCCGCCTGGAGCTCGACCTCTACTATCTGGAGCACCGCTCGTGGTGGTTCGACCTCAAGATCATCATGAAGACTTTCCTCAACATCATCTTCGGAAAGAAATTCTGACAAGAAAAAAAGTCCCCAATTTCGGGGGTATTTTTATTTTCTCTCTCCTAAACGACCGGGCTATTTGATGTTGGGATTCTTGGTGCGCTTCAAATCGAAGAGGTAGGTGAGCTTCACCACGATGTTGGAGAAATTGCTGAGGGCGAAATAGTCGCGCTTCGTGTCGCCATAGATATTGCCCAGGCCATAGTAGTAGCGGCCCTCGAGGAGGAAATGGCCGAGCTTGGGATGCGAGAACTCGAGACCCATGCCGCCGGCGATGCCGTAGTCGAGCTTGTGTTCCACGGCCATGGTGTCCTGCGCCACGATGCTTGAAGTGCGGCCTGTGCCGTTGGCATAGACGGGGGTGCGCTTTTCCCACTCGAAATTCATCTTCGTCTTCTCGCTGAGGAAGAAGCCCACCTGCGGACCCACCTGGAAGAAGAACTGCAGGCCGCGGCGCTCCCTGCCCCACCCTAGGCGGGCAAAGACGGGCATCTGCACATAGGTCATGTCGCGCTGGTATTCCTCAGGCAGTCCCGACGCAGGATTGATGACGGGCTCGTCTTCGGGGGTGAGGATATTCTCCTTCCAGCCTATCTGGGCATAGTTCACCTCGGCGGTGACGGCACAGATGCTGGTGAAATATTTCTCGCACGTATAGCGGAGGGAGAGACCGCCGGTCAAGCCCTGATGCATGCTCTGGGGCACCTTGGGCAGGAAGCCCACATTGCTCAGCACCATGCCGCCGTTGAAGCCGATGGCCATGTCGTTGCGGTGTTCGCCCACCTGCGCAGAAGAAGTGATAAGTGATAAGTGACAAGTGATAAATACAAAGGAAAGTAATAGACGATGAGAAGTAAATGTCTTTACCACCATCATTATTACCGTCCTTATCAATTCTTTGGGTTTACCCATCACTTATCACTTACCACTTATCACTTCTAATAGCTGATGGTGTCAATCTGTCCGTTGGGCTTGTAGTGCACGAACATATAGGCGCGGTTGAGGTATCCGGCGCCGCTGCCCTGCTGCTCGAACTTCAGGGGTGTCTGCACGGGTGTGTAGTTGAAGCGGCCGGGTGCGCCGTCGAAGGTCTTGCCATACTTGTGCAGGCCGCGCAGGAAGAAGAAGGCGTGGTCGAAGCCCGTCATGGCCAGCGGGGGCATATAGGCACTCATGTCGCGCTGGAAGTTCTGACGATATTTCAATGCCATGCGCTTTGACAGCGACGGCGCCATGCCGGGATAGAAGGGAGAAGGGATATAGACGTCGTACTTGTGGAAGTTGTTGGCCTGTGCCTCGATCAGGGCCATCCACTCGGTGTAGCCGAAGACCGAAACCTTCAGTCCCTCGTTGGCTGCCAGCAGGTCCTTGAGCTTGATGAAGGCCACCTCCATGTCGCTGGTGCGTGCCGAGTTGAGCACCACCACATTGGGACGCTGGGTGCTGAAGGCGCTGGCGAAGAGTGAGTTGACCGACTTCAGGCTGGTGAGGTTGTAGCTGATATGGCGGCTCTCCAGCTCCTTGCGGAGGGCAGCGGTGAAGGAGCCCTTGGTGCTGTTGGGGTCGTCGCAGTCGACGATGACGGGGTGGTAGTCCTTGAACCAGTCGGCGAAGCGGCGGCTGGTGCTCTCGCAGAGCGATTCGGGCGACTGGTAGACCTGGAAGATGTGGGGATTGCCTGCCACCTGCGGTGCATTGATAGAATAGGGGATGACCATCATGATGCCATGCTGCAGGGTGAAGGCGGAGAGGTCGTTCATCTGCTTGGAGTAGAGCGGGCCGAAGATGATGTCGCACCGGGCAGCCTCGGGCTTGGCCAGTATCTCGGTGATGTCGCCGGTGTCGGGCGTGTTCCAAGCATAGACATCGACGGAGATGCCCTCATGCTTCAGGCTGTCGCAGGCCATGAGCAGTCCGCGATAGTATTCCACCATGCGGCGTCCGTCGCCGTTGATGTCGTGCAGCGGCAGCATCACACCCATGCGGATGGCACGCTGGCGCACATCGTCGGCCTCCATCGGCGTGTCGGCCATAGTGGTCTGTGCCTGTCCGACGGTGGGGATGACAATCTTCGAGCCTTTCTTCAGCACATAGTCTGAACGCTCCATGCCGGGATTGGCGGCGCGGAGCTCTGTCTCGGTGATGCCATAGCTGCGGGCAATGCCGTAGATGGTCTCGCCTTTCTTCACCTTATGCGTTATCACCGACTGTGCCAGCGCAGTGCCTGCCGTGAGCACGAGGAGCGCCAAAACCAAAAAATATCTTAATAATCGCTTCATCGTTTTGTTTTTTTTCTGTTTTCGTCTGCAAAAGTACGAAAAATGTTTGTATCTTTGCACTCTAAACGGCAAGAAAATGAAAAAGTTTTTGATATTTCTGCTTTTTGCGCTCTTTTCAGGCGCTCTGCCAGCCTTCTCACAGAAGGTAGACCCGAAGGCCTACTACACGGATGACGACGGCATGGATCAGGAAACGGACAACATCAGCGAGGGCCAGGCTCCGCTGAAGGTCGTGTTCCGTGCCAACCCCTCGGAGATGGAAGGCTACTCGCCCTCCTACGAGTGGCACTTCCGTGAAATGCCGAAGAACGGCACCCCGAAGGAGCTCTTCGTACGCTATGAGGAGGACACGGAGTACACGTTTACCGAGTCGGGCACCTACAATGTGGTGCTGAAGACACGCCTGGAGCAGGACGGCGACGAGCTGGACTCGATGGTCGTCACCGTCACCATCCTGGAGAGCCGCCTGAAGTTTCCCAATGCCTTCTCGCCCAATGACGACGGCATCAACGACAAGTACGGCGCCTATGGCGTGAACGACCCGCAAAGCCCTGACCACTGGAGGAGCATCGTGAAATTCCACGCCATCATCATCAACCGCCGTGGGCAGAAGCTCTATGAGTGGTACGACCCCGCCGGCTACTGGGACGGCACCTACAACGGCCACCCCGTCAAGGAGGGCGTCTACTACGTGGTTGTCTCGGCAAAGGGTGCCGAAGGCCACGAATACAATATCCGCAAAGACGTGAACCTGCTGCGCACCTACACCGAGGAGGGAGGCAGCACGACTGAATAAGCTATGTCCGACAATATCTGCGTCTACGGCGCCCGCGTACATAATCTGAAGAATATCGACGTGGTCATCCCGCGCCACTCACTCACGGTCATTACCGGTCTGAGCGGCAGCGGCAAGTCGTCGTTGGCCTTCGACACCATCTTTGCCGAGGGACAGCGCCGATATATCGAGACCTTCTCGGCCTATGCACGCAACTTCTTCGGCGGTCTGGAACGCCCCGACGTAGACAAGATCACGGGCCTGTCGCCGGTGATCAGCATCGAGCAGAAGACGACGAACAAGAACCCGCGCAGCACCGTGGGCACCACCACCGAGATCTACGACTACCTGCGCCTGCTCTTCGCCCGTGCCGGCCGTGCCTACAGCTATATGACCGGCGAACCGATGGTGAAATACACCGAGGAGAAGGTGATCGAGATGATTCAGAGCGACTATGCCGGGAAGAAGATTCTCCTCTTGGCACCGCTGGTGCGCAGCCGTAAGGGCCACTATCGCGAGCTGTTCGAGCAGATGCGCCGCAAGGGCTATCTCACCGTCCGCGTCGACGGCGAGCTGATGGAGCTGACACGCGGCATGAAGGTGGACCGCTACAAGAGCCACGACATCGAGGTGGTGATTGATAAGTTGAGAGTGAAGAGTTTAGAGTTAAGTGACAATAGTAACGTCGCTCAACACTCAACGCTCAACACTCAACAAACCGACGAGCGACTGAAAAAATCCGTTGCACTGGCTATGAAACAAGGCGACGGCCTTATCATGGTGCTGGAAAATGCTGACGGCGCCAAGCCCAAATTCTTCTCGAAGCGACTGATGTGTCCCACCAGCGGCATCAGCTACAGCGACCCGGCACCGAACAACTTCTCGTTCAACTCGCCGCAGGGCGCCTGTCCTCGCTGCAAGGGCCTGGGCTATATCAACGAGATCGACCTCTCGAAGGTCATCCCCGACCGCAAGCTGAGCATCCACGACGGCGCCATCATCCCCTTGGGGAAATACAAGAACCAGCTCATCTTCTGGCAGATAGAGGCCTTGCTGCAGAAATACGACTGCACGCTGAAGACTCCTGTGGACGACATCCCCGACGAGGCGATGACGGAGATTCTCTACGGCTCACTTGAGGACGTGCGCATCGACAAGGACGTGGTGCACACCTCCAGCGACTATTTCGTCACCTTCAACGGCATCATCAAATACCTGCGCGACGTCATCGACAACGACGACACGCTGAATGGCCAGAAATGGGCCGACCAGTTCATGGCAGAGTGCGAGTGTCCCGAGTGCCACGGCCAGCGCCTCAACCGTGAGGCCCTGAGCTACCGCATCGATGACAAGAACATTGCCGAGCTGGCCTCGATGGATATCGGTGAGTTGCGTCAATGGCTCGACGCTCCCAAGCTTGACAAGCAGCAGCAGCAAATTGCCACAGAGATCCTCAAGGAGATACGCACACGCCTCGACTTCCTGCTTGGCGTGGGCCTCGACTATCTGTCGCTGAACCGTCCGTCGGCATCGCTGAGCGGCGGTGAGAGCCAGCGCATCCGCCTGGCCACACAGATCGGCTCACAGCTGGTCAACGTGCTCTACATCCTCGACGAGCCGAGCATCGGCCTGCACCAGCGTGACAACGAGCGGCTCATCCACTCGCTGAAGGAGCTGCGCGACCTGGGCAACACCGTCATCGTGGTGGAGCACGACAAGGACATGATGCTGGCCGCCGACTATATCATCGACATCGGTCCCCATGCCGGTCGCAAGGGCGGCGAGGTAGTGTTTCAGGGCACTCCCGAGGAGCTGATGAAGGCCGACACGCTGACGGCGCAATATCTTGGAGGTGAGAGGTGTGAGGTGAGAGGTGAGAGAATAGACTCACCCAAAAACGAAACGCCTAAAGACAAATCTCTCACCTCTCACCTCTCACCACTCACCTCTCTAAAACTAAAAGGCTGTTCCGGCAACAACCTCCGCCATATTGACGTAGAATTCCCGCTGGGCAAGCTGATTGTGGTGACTGGTGTCAGCGGCAGCGGCAAGTCGACGCTCATCAACGAGACCTTGCAGCCCATCCTCTCACAGCATTTCTACCGTTCGCTGAAACGTCCCCTACCCTACGACAGCATCGAAGGACTGGAGCTGATAGACAAGGTGGTGAACGTCGACCAGAGTCCCATCGGCCGTACACCGCGCTCCAATCCCGCCACCTATACTGGCGTCTTCGGCGATATTCGCAGCCTCTTTGTCAATCTGCCCGAGGCGAAGATTCGAGGCTACAAGCCCGGACGCTTCTCGTTCAATGTGAAGGGCGGACGCTGTGAGACCTGCGGCGGCAACGGCTATAAGACCATCGAGATGAATTTCCTGCCCGACATCCAGGTGCCTTGCGAGGACTGTCACGGCAAGCGATACAACCGTGAGACGCTGGAGGTGCGCTACAAGGGCAAGTCAATAGCCGACGTCCTCGACATGACCATCAACCAGGCCGTGGAGTTCTTCGAGAACGTGCCCGACATCCTCCGCAAAATCAAGACCATCCAGGACGTGGGCCTCGGCTACATCAAATTGGGGCAGCCGTCGACGACACTCAGCGGCGGCGAGAGCCAGCGTGTAAAACTGGCCACGGAGCTGTCGAAACGCGACACGGGCCGCACCGTCTATATCCTCGACGAGCCTACCACGGGCCTGCACTTCGAGGACATCCGCATCCTGATGCAGGTGCTCAGGAAACTGGTGGACCGCGGCAACACCGTCATCATCATCGAGCACAACCTCGACGTCATCACCCAGGCCGACCACATCATCGACATGGGACCCGAGGGCGGACGACGCGGCGGCCTCATCCTCAGTACAGGCACACCAAAAGAAGTGGCGCGTAGCACTGAAGGCTACACGCCACGATTCCTGCGTGATATTGTTTAATCCTCTTCCGGCGTGATGAGCTTGTAGCCCTTGCCGTGGATGTTGATGATCTCGATCTGCGGATCGTCCTTGAGGTGCTTGCGCAGCTTCGTGATATAGACGTCCATCGAGCGGGCATTGAAGTAGTTGTCGTCAATCCAGATGGTCTTCAGGGCGAAGTCACGCTGCAGAATCTCGTTGGCATGTGAGCAGAGCAGCGCCAGGAGCTCGTTCTCCTTGGTGGTGAGCTTCGTCTGCTGGTCGCCGATGCAAAGCAGCTGCTTCTGGGTGTCGAAGGTGAAGTTGCCGATGCGGTAGAGCGTTGACTCCTTGTTCTTCTTGCCACGCACACGGCGCAGGATGGCGTCGATGCGATAGACCAGCTCCTCCATCGAGAAGGGCTTGGTGATGTAGTCGTCGGCACCAATCTTGAAGCCCTCGAGGATATCCTCCTTCAGCGTCTTGGCGGTGAGGAAGATGATGGGAATCTCAGGATTGGCGGCCCTGATCTCCTGTGCCAGGGTGAAGCCGTCCTTCTTGGGCATCATCACATCGAGCACGCAGATGTCGAACTTGGTCTTCAGGAAGGCCTTATAGCCGGCCTCACCGTCGGGGCAGAGCTCAGCCTCATAGCCCTTGGCGGCCAGATACTCTCTCAATAACATGCCGAGGTTCTCGTCGTCCTCGCACAGCAAAATTTTCAGATTCTCGTCCATAGATTTACAATTTTACAATTTACGATTTACAATTTATTGTTCAATTTTTATTCTTCCTTGAGGATGGGTAAGGAGATGGTAAACTTAGTGCCTTTACCCAACTCACTCTCACACTTGATCTCACCCTCATGCAGGTTGATGATCTTCTTCACGTAGGCCAGGCCGAGGCCGAAGCCCTTCACATCGTGCACGTTGCCGGTATGTACGCGGTAGAACTTCTCAAAGATCTTCTTAACGTTCTCACGCTTGATGCCCTGGCCCGTGTCGGCTATCGAGAAGCAGAGCTTGTCGCCCTCGTTCCAGGTACGCAGGTGGATGTCGAGGGGCTCGTCGGGCTTGCGGTATTTCACCGCGTTGTCCATCAGGTTGGTGATGGCATTCGTGAAATGCACCTCGTCGACATAGATGGCCGAGTCAACAGCCTCAATCTCGGTGTAGATATGTCCACCGGTGTGCTCCACACGCAGCGAGAACGTCGAGGCCGTCTGCTCCAGCAGCTCGTTCAGGTCGAGCTCCTTCTTCTTGAACGACACCGTCTTCCTGTCGAACATCGACATCTGCAGCACCTTCTCCACCAGGAAGCGCAAGCGCTTCGACTCGTCGTTGATCACACCGCCCAGGTGCTTCTGCATCTGCGGACTCTTGGGCACCGTCTCGTCGCCCAGCATCTGTGCTGCCAGCGAGATGCTGCTGATGGGCGTCTTCAGCTCGTGTGTCATATTGTTGATGAAGTCGTTCTTGATCTCCGTATATCTCTTCTGACGGAAGATGACGAAGATGGTGAAGATAAACGTCACGAGCAGCACCAGCGTGAAGATGATGGCAGGAATCATGAATCGCACCGACGAATAGATGTATTTGTCCATGTCGGGGAAGTGGATCGTCACCACGCCCATCTTCGACGCAGGGTCGTTGCGGAAGAGCTTCGTCGAATACGTCTTCTCTATGCCCTGCTCGCTGTAGTCCGGACAGCGGTACACCTCACGGCCGTCGGCTGTCGAGACGGTGAAGTGATAAGCCAGGTTGATGCCGTTGTTCTGCAGCTCCTGCTTGATGTCGTTGTCGAGCAGCAGGAAGTTCACACGCTCCTTCAGGGGCTTGTCACTCGCCGTATATAGAATATTGTACACGACCTCGTCCAACAGCGCCTTCTGGTAGACATAGCGGGTGCGGACAATCTCCTGCATCGATTTCGCGGCCTCCGACATCGACGAGTTGTCGCTCTTCATGATGATGGCCTTGGGGATGGTGGGCGGCTTCGTGGCGAAGGTCTTCAGCTCGAAGGCTGAGTAGACGGTGCCGTCATCGGCCGACACGGCAAACTCATGCTGTTCCTGTATACTACCGTTGATGCCGTCCACGATGATCGAGTCCTGTGTATAGGCACGGCGCTCCACATCGCTCACGTCTTTCTCCAGATAGCGCAGCGTCTCGTTCATCTCCAGGTTGTGCGCTGCCTGGTAGAGGCTTCGGGTGACACTCTCGTCAAACTGCTCCTGCTTCATTTTGGCCATCTCCTCGATGTAGCCAATCTGCACATAGAGCAGTCCCAGGAACGAGAATCCCATCACCGCGGCAATAATCCATATCGTAGATTTCTTCACGTATCTCTTTTTTTAATTAGTGTTCAGGCGAGCAACGCTCGGTGTTTCACGCCTTTTCTTCTTTTGGTGTATTGACGAGTGCAAAGATAATTCGTTTAACCATAGGAAAGAAATATTTCGTTAATTATTTCGTTAATTTTAACTTTTTTACCACAAATAATCACTTTTAGTTTTATAATTTAAATTATCAAACATAAGTCACACACCATTTCTCCTTAAGACGACGAACAAGGGAGGGACGCCACACCAAGGCAAGCTGCAATCAAATTGAAGTGTAAAAAAACTACAAATATATGCCGTGTGCGAAAAAAACTGCACAAAAAATTTGCGGGTGTGCAGAATTTACAGTACCTTTGCACAAAATTTTTGCAAATGTGCAATGGAAATAAGCAAAAGCTTTAACGATTATATACGCCAAGCCATTGTTAAAAACTGGGATCAAAACGCACTGACTGACTATCAGGGCCAGACGTTGCAGTTTCATGACGTGGCAAGAAAAATCGGCAAGATACACATTCTTTTTGAGAACTGTAACATCCAGAAGGGCGACAAGATTGCCATCTGCGGACGTAACTCGGCTCACTGGGCCGTCACCTTCCTGGCCACGCTGACCTACGGCGCCGTGGCAGTGCCCATCCTGCATGAGTTCAATGCCGAGCAGGTACACAATATCGTCAACCACTCGGAGGCCCGTCTCCTCTTCGTCGGCGACTTCGTGGCGAAGGAGATCGACCCCGAACAGATGCCTCAGTTGGAGGGCATCGTCAACCTGCCCGACTTCTCGCTGATGATCTCGCGCTCTGAGCAGCTCAATTATGCACGCGAACATCTAAATATGATGTTCGGTTCAAGATATCCCCGTGCCTTCACGAAGGACGACGTGCGTTTTCACGAGGACAGCGAGGAGGAGCTGGCGCTGATCAACTACACCAGCGGCACGACGGGCTTCTCAAAGGGTGTGATGCTGCCCTACCGTGCTTTGTGGGGTAACATCAGTTTCTGCCTCAACCGTCTCAGCAAGCACGTGAAGCCGGGCTCGCCCATGCTTGACATCCTGCCCATGGCACACATGTACGGTCTGAGCATTGAGTTCCTTTTCGGATTCTGCAACGGCTGCCACCTCTTCTTCCTCAACCGCCTGCCATCACCCACGCTGATTGCCAAGGCCTTCACCGACGTGAAGCCGAGGCTCATCATCGCCGTGCCCCTGATCATCGAGAAGATTGTGCGCAAGCGGGTGCTGCCCGTGCTGCAGACGCCCCGCATGAAACTCCTGCTGGCCATGCCTGTGGTGAGGGAGAAGGTGAAGGCGAAGGTGCTGGAGCAGGTGATGAAGGCCTTCGGCGGCCAGGCCTACGAGGTCATCGTGGGCGGTGCCCCGTTGTCGAAAGAGGTGGAGCAGTGCCTGCTGTCCATCGGATTCCCCATCACCGTGGGCTACGGCACGACGGAGTGTGCCCCGCTCATCAGCTACCGCGACCACACCGAGTTTGCCCCGGGCTCATGCGGATGCCCCATCGACGGCATGACGGTGCGCATCGACAGCACCGACCCGCATAACACAGCCGGCGAGATACTGACACGCGGCACGAACGTGATGCTGGGCTACTACAAGAACGATGAGGCCACGAGGCAGGCCATCGACAAGGACGGCTGGTATCACACCGGCGACCTGGCCACGATGGACTATGACGGCAACATCTTCATCCGCGGAAGGATCAAGAACATGCTGCTGGGTGCCAACGGCCAGAACGTCTATCCCGAGGAGATTGAGGACAAGCTCAGCTCGATGCCGATGGTGAGCGAGTGCATCGTGGTGCAGCGCGACCAGAAGCTCGTGGCCCTGGTCTATCCTGACCAGGACGAGCTGATGCACTTCAGCCCCGACGAGCTGCAGGGCATCATGGAGCAGAACCGCCAGCAACTGAACGATCAGCTGCCGGCATACAGCCGCCTGGCACAGATACAGCTGCAAGGCGAGGAATTCCAGAAGACACCGAAGAAAAGCATCAAGAGATACTTGTATAGTTGAGAGTTGAGAATTCAGAGTTTAGAGACTTTAGATTGATACTATGATAGAAATACCTAGCTATAATGCCCTGATCGAGAAAAGCATTATCGACCATTGGGATATGGATGCCCTGACCGACTACAAGGGCCAGACGCTGCAATACCACGATGTGGCACGCAAGATTGAGAAGGTGCACATTCTTTTCGAGAACAGCGGCGTGGTCAGAGGCGACAAGATTGCCCTCTGCGGGCGCAACAGCAGCCAGTGGACGGTGGCCTTCCTTGCCACGCTGACCTACGGCGCCATCGCCGTGCCTATCCTGCATGAGTTTACTCCCGACCAGATTCACAATATCGTGAACCATAGCGACGCGAAGCTGCTCTTTGCCGGCGACCACGTCTGCGGCACCATCGACCCGGCGCAGATGCCACATCTGGAGGGCATCATCCGCAACAACGACTACTCACTGCTGATCTCTCGTACCGACAAGCTGACCTACGCCCGTGAGCACTTGAACGAGCTCTACGGCAAGAAGTTCCCGAAGTATTTCCGCAAGGAGCACGTCAGCTACTATCATGAGCAGAGCCCCGACGAGATGGCCCTCATCAACTATACCTCGGGCACCACTGGTTTCTCGAAAGGCGTGATGATACCCTACCGTGCCCTGTGGTCGAACTACGACTTCGCCTGCAAGGCCATGGGCGAGAACGTGAAGCCCGGCGCTTGCGTCATCTCCATCCTGCCGATGGCACACATGTATTCGATGGCCTTCGAGTTCAGCTATGAGTTCCTGCGCGGATGCCACGTCTACTACCTCAACCGTGTGCCGTCGCCCGCTATCATTGCTCAGGCCTTTGCCGACATCAAGCCTGCCGTCATCATCGCCGTGCCGCTGGTCATCGAGAAGATCATTCGCAAAAAAGTGTTCCCGAAGATACAGACGCCGAGGATGCGACTGCTGCTGCAGATCCCCGTCATCGAGCAGAAGGTGAGGGACACCATCTGCCAGGAGGTGAGGAAAGCCTTTGGCGGCAACTTCTTCGAGATTATCATCGGCGGCGCTGCCTTCAATCAGGAGGTGGAACAGTTCCTGCACCGCATCAACTTCCCCTATACCGTGGGCTACGGCGCTACAGAGTGTGCCCCCATCATCAGCTATGAGGACTGGCGGCTGTTCGTGCCCGGCTCGTGCGGCAAGGCAGCGAAGAACATGGAGATACGTATCGACTCTCCCGACCCCGAGAACATCCCCGGCGAGATACTCACACGCGGCTTGAATGTGATGCTGGGCTACTACAAGAACGAAGAGGCCACTCGCGAGACCATCGACTCACAGGGCTGGTATCATACCGGCGACCTCGGTACGATGGACGAAGACGGCAACGTGTTCATCAACGGCCGCTCGAAGAATATGCTGCTCGGTGCCAGCGGTCAAAACATCTATCCCGAGGAGATTGAGGACAAGCTGAACTCGATGACACTCGTCGTGGAAAGCATCGTGGTGCAGCGCGACCAGAAGCTCGTCGCCCTCGTACATCCCGACCTCGACGAAGCCAAGAACCTGGGCTTCACCAAGGAAGACCTGGAAGGCATCATGGAGCAGAACCGCAACGGATTGAACCAGATGCTGCCGGCCTACGAGAAGATCAGCGAGATAGAGATTTACGACGAGGAGTTTGCCAAGACCCCAAAGAAGAGTATCAAGCGCTACCTTTACAAGTAAATGGGAAGAAGCAAAAAACCGCTGCCGCTGCTTGAGAATGTGACCATTGAGGCCGTGGCGGCTGAAGGCAAGTGCCTGTTCCATTGGAACGACCTCGTTGTTTTTGTGCCCTGGTGTGTGCCGGGCGACGTATGCGACATACAGTTGCGACGCAAGAAGCACTCCTTCGCCGAGGGCGAAGTGGTGCGCTTTGTCAAATATAGTAAGGTACGAGAAAAACCTTTCTGCCAGCATTTCGGTGTGTGCGGCGGCTGTAAGTGGCAGAACCTGCCCTATGAGGAGCAGCTGCGCTTCAAGCAGCAGCAGGTGTATGACCAGCTCTCCCGCATCGGCAAGATTGAATTGCCTGAATTCCAGCCCATCCTCGGCTCGGTGAAGACCACGGAATACCGCAACAAACTTGATTTTGGCTGCGCCAATAAGCAGTGGCTGACCAGCGAACAGTTAAAGGACGAAACGCTAATCAAAAACACACCTGCCATCGGTTTCCACATCACCGGTGCCTTTGACAAGATTCTGCCCATCGAGAAGTGCTGGCTCATGGACGACCTGCACAACAAGATTCGCAACGAGATACGTGACTATGCCATCGAGCACGGCATTACCTTCTTCGACCTCCGCCAGCAGGTAGGACTTTTGCGCGATGTCATCATCCGAAACAGCGCCAGCGGCGAACTGATGGTCATCATTCAGTTTCACTTAGAAGCCTCCCCCGACCCCTCCAAAGGAGGGGAAAACCGTTGGGAGAGTGAGGACGGAAGAAAAGCTATTGCATTACTGCAGCACCTTGCTGACACATTCCCGCAGATCACCTCGCTGATGTATCTCGACAACCAGAAATGCAACGACACCATCGGCGATCAGGACGTGCTGCTATTCAAGGGGCAGGATCATATCTTCGAGCTGATGGAGGATTTGAAATTCAAGGTCGGCCCAAAGTCCTTCTACCAGACGAACACCGAGCAGGCCTACCACCTCTACTGTGTCGCCCGCGACTTCGCCTTTTCCCACCTCTCACCTCTCACCTCTCACCTCTAGTTTATGACCTCTACACCGGCACGGGCACCATCGCCAACTTCGTGGCTCGGCAGGCACGCCAAGTCATCGGCATCGAGTACGTGCCGGAGGCTATTGAGGACGCCAAGGTGAATTCACAGCTAAACGGCATTACAAACACGCTGTTCTATGCCGGCGACATGAAGGACATTCTCACCGACGACTTCATCGCTGAGCACGGGCGACCCGACGTCATCATCACCGACCCTCCACGTGCCGGTATGCATCCCGACGTGGTGAAGACCATCCTGCGTGCTGCCCCTGAGCGCATTGTCTATGTCAGCTGCAACCCAGCCACACAAGCACGCGACCTGCACGACATGGACGCTGATTATCGCGTCGCCGCCGTGCAGCCCGTCGACATGTTCCCGCATACACCCCACGTTGAAAACGTGGTGCTGCTGGTCAGACGATCATCAGAAAGTTAGCTGCTGGTATACCTCCCAACCGGTTTCTGCTGTCAGGTTAAAGGTAGCATCCACGGTTGTCGGTGGAGTAGAAAATAGATAGCCGCTATATTCCGTCACCATGTGATTCTTCATGGGGATATTATTTAATTGCTTCGTAGCGATGACATCACTCGTGCTACTTCCGTATGCCGTAATCGTCATATTTAGCGAACCCGTTTCATTACGCAGGAAGGTATAGGCACAAAGTGTAAGGGGAGCCGTTTTTCCGACAGCATTAAACAAAATGCTCTGTTGCGAATCTGTTGAGCCACCCATACCCGTTACTGCATTGAATACGCCCGACTCACCAGTATAGTAGAGGCGGATTCTCTGCACGTCAGATGGGATCTCGTCCAAAATAGTGATACGAACCATCGAGGTGGCACGCTGCAAAGTCACGTTATATGTGGTTTGTTCTAATTTTACCTCAATGTCGCCATAGAAATAGAAGGTATCAGAGAAGCCATCACTGTTTGTAAACTGGATACATTCTGGGTCGGCAACGCTGGGATTACCACCCGCACTACTATGTGCCAACACCAAGAGTTTATAAGTGCCAGGCTCAAGTGTAATTCCCACTTGTCCATAGTTACTGTTCGACTTACTCTGCGTAACAGCCTTTACCTTCTTGTTATTCTGGTAAAGCACAAACTCCAAAGTACTACTGAAGTCTGCCACATTCTGCACGGCGCGGGTCTCAAAGGGCACGATGTCATACATCGAGGTACGAATAATGACATTGCCTTCAAGAGGTTTTGTTTCCTGCTGTTCATCAAGTACAGCCTTCTCACAAGCGCCTAAACTAAACATGGTCACCATTATCAGCATGACCATAAGAAAATTCTTTACTTTTTTCATAATTGTTTAAGGGTTAATGGTTAATGTTTATCGTTATCGTTTTTTCGTTTTCGTTATCGTTATCGTTTTCGTTATCGTTTTCGTTATCGTTTTCGTTATCGTTTTCGTTATCGTTATCGTTTTCGTTTTCGTTTTCGT
>JAGAAJ010000129.1 GCA_017615355.1 Prevotella sp. | reverse complement strand
CGCTGCAAGGTTGTCTATGGCAAAGTGGTATAATAAAGTCGAAGAGGCCGGTTTCCATTCCTTCAACGTTATCGCGGCTACTTTCTACGAACACTACGACGATATCCTTAACTTCTACAACAACCGATCTTCAAATGCTGCGGCTGAGTCTTTCAATGCCAAAGTCAAGGCTTTCAGAGCTGCTCTCAGGGGAATAAGAGATGAGAAATTCTTTCTCTATAGGCTATCATCGATTTATGCTTATCCCCACTGATTATCTACTGAGCCTTCAAATCACTTTTGAGTTGATTTTATGAAATAAAAATACTGCTGAGCTTTCGCCCAGCAGTATTTGTTGAAAAATCTGTTCGCAAGAATTACTTCTGCTCCTCAGCGGGCTGCTCTTCAGCCTTCTGCTCCTCAGCGGGCTTGTTCAGGGCCTCTTCGAAAGCCTTCACAGCAGCGTCAACCTCAGCCTTGAAAGCCTCAGTGGTGCTGTCAACGGTAACAGCGGCGATAGCCTCGTTGTACTCAGCAACCAGCTGATCGTAAGCAGCCTGAGCCTCAGCGTAAGCAGCCTGGCCAGCCTCGTCAAGCTCTTCAGCGGGAGCCTCGGGAGCAACGGGAGCCTCGATAGCAGCCTTAGCAGCCTCAACCTTCTGCTCATAGAGGGCGTTCTTGATAGAATCCTTCTGCTCCTGAGTAGCGGTCTTAGCACCATTACCACAAGCAACCATCATGGCTGCAACTGCGAACATCATTACAATCTTTTTCATTTCTTTGCTTTTTTAAATCTGTAAAACAATCATTTGTTTATTAAAACGCTGCAAAGGTAAGACATTTTTTAATACGACGTATCATTTTTTTTGAAAATTTTTCCCTCTTTTTTGTAACTTTTTTGCAAAACGCTGAAAATAAACGAATTACGAAATGTTAAATAATGCAATTTTTCGCTGCGCTTGATATTTGTTCAGAAAAATGAGCTTTTATTGGATAAAAAGATGTACCTTTGTAAGCTCAAATACGCGTGTACATTATTTTATAGTAACATGATAGACACATCAGCCCTTCAAGGCAAGACGGCGGCCTATTTTACGCTGGGCTGCAAGCTGAACTTCTCGGAGACGTCTACTTTTGGACGTCTGTTGCAGCAGATGGGGGTTAGGACGGCGGCACGTGGTGAGCAGGCTGACATCTGCCTCATCAATACCTGCACGGTGACGGAGGTGGCTTCGCGCAAATGCCGGCAGGCTATCCACCGCCTGGTGCGCCAGCATCCAAATGCTTTCGTCGTCGTCACAGGTTGCTATGCGCAGATGGAGGCGTCGGCCGTGAGCCGCATCGAAGGTGTTGACTTGGTGCTGGGCTCCAACGAGAAAGACCGCCTTGTGCCTTTCCTCGCAGAAGGTTTTATGCGGCGCGATATGGTCACATGTGCTAAGGTTGTCCGCACAGAAAAGACAAAGGACATCACCACCTTCGCCCCAAGCTGTTCACGCGGCAACCGCACCCGTTTCTTCCTGAAGGTGCAGGACGGCTGCGACTACTTCTGCACCTATTGTACCATTCCCTTTGCGCGTGGCTTCAGCCGTAACCCCTCGATTGCTTCTCTGGTGGAGCAGGCGATGGAGGCAGTAGCTGAAGGCGGCAAGGAGATTGTTTTGACCGGTGTGAACATCGGCGACTTCGGTAAGACCACAGGCGAGCGTTTCATCGACTTGGTGAAGACTTTAGACGAAGTGGAGGGCATACAGCGTTACCGCATTAGCTCTTTAGAGCCCGACCTGCTGACTGACGAGCTCATCGCGTGGTGTGCCAACGAGAGTCGCGCCTTCATGCCCCATTTCCATATTCCCTTGCAGAGCGGCAGCGATGACGTGCTGAAGCTGATGCATCGTCACTACGACAGCCGGCTCTTCGCCCAGAAGATTCTACGCATCAAAGAGCTGATGCCCGATGCATTTATCGGTGTTGACGTGATGGTGGGCTGTCGCGGCGAGACGCCCGAATGTTTCGAGCAGACTTACAAGCTACTTGAAAGCTTGCCCGTCACGCAGTTGCACGTCTTTCCTTATTCTGAGCGTCCTGGCACTGCGGCGCTGAAGATTCCCTACGTGGTCGATGAGGCAGAGAAAAAGCTGCGCAGCAAGCGCCTGCTGGATCTGTCGGATGCTAAGACCGAAGCTTTCTATGCCGCCCACATCGGTCAGGAGGCCGAGGTGTTATTTGAGAAAGCCATGCGAGGCCGGGCCATGCATGGCTTTACGCGAAACTACATTCGCGTAGAGCTTTCGCCGCAGGATGCCCGTCCTGAGCTTGATAATCAGCTAGTGCAAGTTCGTCTTGGCGACTTCAATCATGACCACACCGCATTGAAAGTTGAAATCACAAATCAAAAATAGCATGAAGCTTGCTATCGTCATACTGAATTGGAACGGCGCGAAGATGTTGCGCCAGTATCTGCCCAGCGTCTTGCAGTATTCGCGTGATGAGGCCACCGTCTTTGTGGCCGACAACGCCTCTACAGATGACTCGTTGGAGCTGTTGCGCGAGCACTATCCTGAGGTGCAGCTCATCCTCTTCGACAAGAACTGGGGCTTTGCCGACGGCTACAACAAGGCCTTGGCGCAGATTGACGCTGAATACTACCTACTGCTGAACAGCGACATTGAGGTGACACATCATTGGCTGACGCCGCTCATTGAGTTTATGGATGCCCATCCCGACGTAGCCGCTTGTCAGCCTAAGCTGCTCAGCATAGCCGACCGCGACGCCTTTGAATACGCTGGTGCATCTGGCGGCTTCCTCGACCGCTTCGGCTATCCCTTCTGCCGCGGCCGTATCTTTGATACGGTGGAAAAAGATGACGGACAATATGATACACCAGCCGAGGTGCTATGGGCTACTGGCGCAGCCCTCTTCGTGCGCGCGCGTGTATATAATAATGTGGGAGGACTTGACGGAAGATTCTTCGCCCATAACGAGGAGATAGATTTATGTTGGCGTATGCGTCTGCAGGGCTACAAGATCTATTGCTTGCCTGAGAGCGTCGTCTTCCACGTAGGCGGTGGCACGTTGCCGAAGTCGAACCCGATGAAGACGTTCCTGAATTTCCGCAACAACCTGACGATGCTGTACAAGTGCCTATCGGACGAAGAGCTGGGGCCTGTGATGCGTCGGCGCTGGTGGCTCGACTATCTCGCTGCTTGGGAGATGCTGTTGCTGAAACGCAATCTGGGCGACTTCAAGGCTGTGTACAAAGCCCGTCGCGCCTTTAAAAGATGGAAGAAAAACTTCGAGGCCGACCGCCGTAGTATCCAGGCTTCGCGCGTGACGAAAGAAATACCAGAGCAGCGTCGCTTCTCACTACTCTGGCAATACTATGTGAAAGGCCGCAAGCGTTTCAGCGACCTGCCGTAAGCATTTTTATCGACTGTTTTTCTTCATCTCTATTCCTTCATTCTCGATGGCGATAGAGATGGTGGGCTTGCTGATTTCCTTGCTCCATTCTTTCACCCAGTCGAACCACTCTTGGGCAGAGTGGTAACCGAAACTCTCATTGGCTGAGCAGTAGGCCACTTTATAGTGAATGTGCTTGTCCTCGTGGCGTACGGCAAATCCGTAGTTGTCGTTGTCGGCAGGAAATTCCTTGCATATGTATTGTTTGGGGATATAAATGGCGAGTCCTACGGTTTCCGGCTTCCATTTCTCGTGGTCGGTCGAGGGATAATCCGTTCCCCAGCAGGCGCGTGTGCCTTCGTGGTTGGAGAATTCCGTGGATTCCTTCACATTGATGATGCCTGTCGAGAAGGTGTTGATCATGTTGTCGTGACTGAAGAACACGTCGATGTCGGTGTCGCGATGGCCGGCATATTGCGTGTAGCGGATGGTCATATCCACAGGCTCGGAAAGTGAATCTGTCTGCCAGCCTTTATCGATAATCTCCACGATGGTGCGCAGTGGACCGTAGCTGATGATGCGCTGTGTGCGGCTTTTCACCGGCTCAATCATTGTGGGCTTCATGGTCTTGGCGTCGAAGCCGCGCAGAGCACCGAGGCCGAAGGTGTTGCCTACCCACAGCACATCGTCGCCATAGCCCGCTGCCTTCTGCTCGTCGCTGGTGTAGAATTGCGTTTCCTGCAGCTCCAGCCCCTTCTTGAACTTGCCGTAGAGGTCGAGTGTCTGCCGTTTGTCGAAGTAGATGCGGATGCCGTTCAGCTCACTCTCGAAGCACACGCCGTGATGGTGCAACAGGTTGTAGCTGTTGGCACAGTCGCCGCGTGCGGTGATGCTCTCCACGTAGTTGTTCTGCTTGTTTTTCTCCTTCACTTTGTCGTTGCGCATCACCATTTCGGTATAGACACGGGCAGGGTAGGAGGGGATGGGACCGCGGAAAGTCCTGTCTATATCGAAGCTTTTCCGCTCTTTAGGCCCTAGGTCGGTAAGGAAGCACAGCTCATCATAGCGTCCATCCAGGTTGAGATCGTCCAACTGAAAGGGAATCTCCTGTCCATCGCAGGTGACTCTGCACGATGTGAAATAGTTGTAGGCTGATATGTCGAGTACGACGGGGTAGTCGGTTTTTGGCTTATCCGACAGGTTTTCTATTTCCACGCGGAAGGCGTTGGCCTGCAGACATATCAATGCAAGCGCGAGGATGGTCTGTATTCTTTTCATGGCTTTCCTTTTTCCCACAAAAATACTCATTATTGAGGAAAATGTGCAGTTTGTTAAAAATATTTAGGTTAAAATTTGGTTAAATCAAGAAATTTTAGTAATTTTGCACCACGTTTTAACAAAAGAAAACTTTCTCGTGCGCAAATTCTATCTCTTCATGCTTCTTTTGATGGCGGCCCTGATAGGCTGTCAGCTGCAGATGCGGCCCTCTGATGAGCAGCAGAAGAAGGAAGATGTCGTGCTTGACCGCTACGACCGCGTGGAGAGTATGTACCTCACTCTGGCCGACTTTGCCGCCTTGCATCAGATGCGTACTGAATATCCTCTGCAGACGCGCACACTCATTGAGCATGTGCTGCAGCTTGGTCCCGTTGACGATCCTGACATTAACAATCGTCTGCTGATCTTCTTTCAGGACAGCACGTTGCAAGACATTATTAATGATGTAGCTCGCCAATATGAGAATACTGATTTGCTGGAGAAACAGCTTGCTGACGCATTCCGTAGGCTTTCTACGATGTTGCCGGGCTTGAAGATGCCTCATTTCTATACACAGATAGGTTCGTTGGATCAGAGCATCGTGGTCAGCGACACCCTTGTGGGAATTTCGCTCGACAAGTATCTGGGTGAGGACTATCCCGCTTATATCCGTTACGGCTACACCCCGCAGCAGCGCAGTATGATGACGAGTGAATACATCGTGCCCGACTGTCTGGGCTTCTACCTTGTCAGTCTTTATCCATTGCCTGAAGAAGAGGACACGCTGTTTACTGCGCGTCGTTGGCACATGACGAAGATTCAGACCGTAGTCAATCAGGTCATGAATCGTCGCGTTTTCACCAACGACAGCATCCTGCAATTGGAGAAATTCCTTTCCGCTCATCCCGACTTCCCCACAGAGCAGTTCCTGTCGCTCGACTCGCTGCCGCAATGATTTTATTTTCTGTGGAGGCTGTTTAGCTTTCAATTCTCTCGAGAATTCAATGCTAAACGGCTTCTTTTTTTTCGTAACTCGTTCACTTTTTTTCTTGAGTAGGCTGAAAAAAATAAAATAAAGGCCAAATATACGAGCAAACACATTTTTTTTCGTATCTTTGCACTATCAAAACGACAATGACCATGAAGAAAACACTCTTATTATGTGCCGCGTTGTTCGTGGCCGTCTCGCAGCTGATGGCGGGACAACAACTCTCGTTGAAGGATATCACTACTACGGGTATGTTCAGCCCGAAGGGAATAGCCGCCGTTGAGCCGCTGGCCGACGGGCAGAGCTATGCACAGATATCTGCCGACGGTAAACAGATTGTGACCTGCTCGTTCCGTACGGGCAAGCAGACGGGGGTGCTCTTCGATGCCGCAACCGCTCGCGGAGCCAGTATCTCGCGTGTGGAGGACTACATCATGAGTCCCGACCAGAAGCGCATTCTTATCCAGACGCAGACGCGTGGCATCTACCGCCACTCCTTCACCGCCGTCTATTACATCTTTAATATAGCCAACAACAAGCTGGAGCCGCTGAGCGACGGTGGACCGCAGCAGACACCCGTCTGGAGTCCCGATGGTCTGCAGGTGGCCTTCATCCGTGAAAACAATATCTTCTTGGTGAAGTTGCTCTACAACAACGCTGAGAGTCAGGTGACGAAGGACGGCAAGAAGAACGAAATCATCAACGGCCTGCCTGACTGGGTGAACGAGGAGGAATTCTCCTTTAACTCGGCGATGGTTTTCAGTGCCGATTCGAAGCAGATCGTATGGGTGCGCTACGACGAGAGCCAGGTGCCCGAGGTCTATCTGCCACTCGCTCCTGAAGACTGGTCGGCGGGTGCTCCCAAGGCTTCGCCCAGTTCGATGCGCCCAGAGGGAACTTACTCCTACAAGTACCCCAAAGCAGGCGAGCAGAACTCCACGGTGAAGCTGATGAGCTACGACATCAAGAGTCATCAGACGCGTACTTTGCAGTTGCCCCTCGATGCTGATGGCTACATCCCCAGCATCATGCCTACCAGCGATCCGACGAAAGTCTGCGTCTTCACACTCAACCGTCATCAGGATTGTCTCCGAATCTTTATGGCTAATCCTTTAACAACTGTCTGCCAGCAGGTTATCGAAGACAAGGTCGACAAATATATCAACGAGAATGTCTTTGCCCAGACGAAGATTACGCAGAGCCACATCATCCTCACCAGCGAGCGTGACGGTTTCAACCGCATCTATGTCTACGGCCTTAACGGTCAGCTGCAGCGCAGCATCACTTCCTCTCTCACACCTCTCACCTCTCACCCCTCACCTCTAATTGTCACCGATGTCTACGGTTACGATGAGCCTACAGGCGACGTCTATTTTGCAGCTCTTGCCGACGGTCCACTCAATCAGAAAATCTATGTCAACCACAAGAATGGCAAGACCGACTGCCTCACGTCGAAGGACGGCTGGAGCAGCGCCATCTTCTCCAAGGATTTCAAGAGCTTCATCTGTACTTGGAGCGACCTGAATACGCCGACACAGATTTCCCTTTGTAGTGTGTCGGGCGGTTCGTCTGCCCGAACCGTCTCCGTCCTGGAAGACAACAAGGCTTTGGCCGACACCTATGCCTCATTCGATATGGGCCGCAAGGAGCTTTTCTCCTTTACCACCTCCGAGGGAGTTGTGCTCAACGGCTGGATGGTCAAGCCGGCAGGTTTTGATCCCACGAAGAAATATCCTGTAGTGATGTACCAATACGGCGGACCGGGCAATCAGCAGGTGAAGAATGCCTGGGGCATCGGTATGAACGGACGTGGAGCCATCCTTGAGCAGTATCAGGCTCAGCAGGGTTATATTGCCGTCTGCGTCGACAACCGCGGTACGGGCGGACGTGGCGCTGAGTTCGAGAAGTGCACCTACCTGCACTTGGGCGAATTGGAGGCCAAGGATCAGGTTGAGACTGCACTCTGGCTGGGTCAGCAGAGCTATGTCGACAAAGAGCGCATTGCCATCTGGGGCTGGAGCTACGGAGGCTGGAACACGCTGATGGCGATGAGCGAAGGACGTCCTGTGTTCTGCTGTGGCATCGCTATCGCCCCGCCTACGTGCTGGCGATTCTACGACACCATCTATACTGAGCGTTTCATGCGCACACCCAACGAAAACGCCAACGGATATGATAATGTGTGCCCGCTGGCCCGTGTTGATCAGCTCAGCGGCGCCCTGCTGCTCTGTCACGGACTGGCTGACGACAACGTGCACTATCAGAACACCGCCGAATACGTCTCTGCTCTCGTCAATGCCGACAAGGATTTCCGTCAGCTTGTCTACACCAACCGCAACCACAGCATCTATGGCGGCAACACCCGCTATCACCTTTTCCGACAGTGTATGGACTTTTTCGCCACTAATATGCTCTGATTCTCTTTCTCTATAGGCGATTTAAGATTTTTTATGATTGAAAAGCGTGTGTGTAAACTTTTTTGTCGTATATTTGCAAAAATTTATTGTTTAACTTAATATTTTTGAAACATGAAAAAGAAGATTATCGCTTTAGTTGCTCTGCTGGCTTGCTTCGCTATGGGTGCCAGCGCACAGGTTTATGTGGGTGGCTCGCTGGGCTTTACCTCCTCTAAGCTCTCCACTGGCGGACACGACCAGGATGGTTCTTCCTTCAAGCTTCTCCCTGAAATTGGCTACCAGCTCGATCAGGATATCTCTATCGGTGTGCAGATTGGCTATTCGCACGGCTATGCTGCCTTTGGCTCGCTGACCGTTACCGACATTAAGGCTGCCATGAATACTGGAATCAGCACCATGATGGACATCTATGAGGACGACTACAAGCTCAATAGCTTCACCTTTGCTCCTTATGTTCGCTATACCTTCGCCCGTTATGGAAAGGTGAATCTCTTCTTCGAGGGCAGCGTGGGCTACAGCAATGTGAAGAGCGATGATACTCCCAACACCAATGGCAATGCTACTGGCAGTGAGACAAAGCTCGACGTCGTTGAAATCGCCCTGCGTCCCGGTATTTCATTCCAGCTGAGCGACAACGTCAGCCTGTTGGCTAAGCTGGGAAGTGTTGGCTTCATGCAGGCTAAGGAGAAAGAGAGCGATATGAAGATTACCCGCTTCGGTCTGGATATGGACTCCTACAACCTCCTGTTTGGCGTGAACTTCCACTTCTAAGCCGATATTTAATCCTACAATGACACAAGGCTGTGCATCACTTTGGTGGTGCACAGCTTTTTTTCGATAAAAAAGAAGCTGTCATCTTTGGCTGCACGCAAGAAAATTCGTACCTTTGCACGCAAATTGAAAAACAAGATGAACGAAACATTTTCCTTTGAGCATACAGAAGCAAGGATTTTCAGTTTTCAGCAGGGTAGCGTCGACGAGTTCCATGTGATGGTGCGCGTCAACGACTCTTTGCTCTCCTTTCAGGAGCAGCTCGACGCTGTGCTTGACACTTACCAGCATCTTATCGACAACAAACTGCAGGGAGCAGTAGCCGTATTCAAGCGCTATTTCCTCAGCGATGCTGCCAATCAGGCTGACAGGGTCTTGGCTGCCGACACGAGCGACTGCGCCAAGAGTCTTATCCAGCAGGGACCCCTCGACGGCACGAAGATTGCGCTGTGGGCCTATCTGATGACAGGCGTCACCACGCGACTTACGGACGGTGGACTCTATGAGGTGAAGAAGGCTAAGGCTGAAACTCCGGCCTACCGTCATCTTTGGAACGCATCGGCCCATAACCTCGCCGCCAACTCTGAGTATCAGACGCGCCTGCTCTTCAACGAGTATGTGATGCAGCTGATGCAAGAGGGCTGCACCTTGGCTGCCAACTGCATCCGCACATGGCTCTTCGTCAACGATATCGATTTGAATTATGGTGGCGTCGTCCGCGCCCGCAACCAGGTCTTTTTCACCCAGGGCCTTACTCACGACACTCATTTCATCGCCTCTACGGGCATTGGCGGACGTGCGCAAGATCCCTGCGTGTTGACGCAGATGGACAACTATGCCATTGCCGGCATTGCTCCTGAGCAGATACATTATCTCTATGCATCTACGCACCTTAACCGCACCAGCGACTATGGCGTATCCTTCGAGCGTGGCACTTACGTCGATTATGGCGATCGCCGCCACGTCATCATTTCCGGCACAGCCAGCATTGACAACAAGGGTCAGATTGTTCACGTGGGCGACGTCGTTAAGCAGACGCAGCGCATGTGGGAGAACGTGGAAGCTCTGTTGGGTGAAGCTGGTTGCACTTATGATGATGTGGCACACATGATTGTCTATCTGCGCGATCCTGCCGACTATCAAGTGGTGAGCCGTCTTTACGACGAGCGTTTCCCCGGCCGTCCTGTGGTCATCGTCCACGCCCCTGTCTGCCGTTCCGGCTGGCTCGTAGAGATGGAGTGTATGGCAGTAAAGGCTCAGAGCGACGAGCGTTTCCCCGCTTTCTGAGAATAGCTCGGAAAAATCAAAAAACGATTCACTTAGAAAAATCCCAGGCCTTGGGATTTTTTTATTCAGGCTATAAAAAAAAGTCCCAGGGCTTGGGACTTTTTTTATGAAGCTACTTAGCGAGCTGTATTACTTCTTGTAATACTTCAGGGCCTCGGGCATCCAGTTGGTGATGTTGTTGATACGTGTGGCATCAGAGGGGTGGTCGCTGAGGAACTCGGCCGTCTGATTGGTTGACGAGGCGGCCATACGCTGCCAGAAGGGCAGGGCGACCTGCGGGTCGTAGCCGGCCATAGCGGTGATGATTAGACCGATATGGTCAGCCTCGTTCTCGTGGTTGCGCGAGTATTTCAGATTGGCGAAGTTGAAACCCTGTGCGGCGATGGCCTGCACGATGCTCTGCGTGTTCTGTCCCATGCCGAGTGCGCCGAGGATGGTCGTGCCAATCTGTGCGCCGTACTGCTGCTTGATCTGATTGCTCATCTGCTCAGCGGAGTGCTTTGCTACTGCGTGAGCTATCTCATGACCGAGCACGACAGCCAGCGAAGCCTCGTCCTGGGTGACGGGCAGCAGGCCTTCGTAGACCACAATCTTGCCGCCAGGCATACACCAGGCATTGACCTGCTTGTCGGCAACAAGGTTGAACTCCCATTGGAAGTTCTGCACCTCACTCGACATGCCGTTGGCGTTCAGATACTGCGTCACGGCATTGGCCAGTCTTTGCCCAACGCGCTGTACCATAGCGGTATTTGCGGCATTGGTCGACTTCTTGGCCGAGCTCATAAACTCCTTGTACTGCTGGGTGGCTAACGAAAGTACTTCGCCGTCGCTTACCATCAGCGTCTGCTTGCGCCCTGTGATGGGCACTGTCGACGTGGTGCCACATCCAACGAGGACGGCTGCCACGAGCGACATCAAGATAAATTTTACTTTTCTCATATTAGAATCAAATTTAAAGGGTTAGTTATCTTCAAAGGATAGTTTGGCCAGCTTCTGCCGCAGTTGCTCCGCCAGGCTGCTGCGGATGGCGAGGGTGATGCGGCAGGTGTTATCGAAAGTCTGGCTGACGATGCGCGGCTGCATCTCCTTCACCACACGCATCACGCTGTTCATCATAGGGTAGGGGAAGTCATAGTTGACGAGCTCCTCCACCTGGCGCGACTCTTTCTTGGCATCGGCGATGGCCAGCGCAGCCGCCTCTCGGTAGGCCACGATGAGACCGCTGGTGCCAAGATTGACACCGCCATAGTAGCGAACCACGACAACGAGCACATCGGTAAGCTCGGCGGCATTGATCTGCCCAAGAATGGGCTTGCCGGCTGTTGAAGAGGGCTCGCCGTCGTCATTGGCACGGAATTCCTGACGCTCAGGCCCCAGCATGTAGGCATAGCACACATGGCGGGCGTCGTAGTAGCGCTTGCGGTAGTCGGCTATGAGCGCCTTCACCTCGTCGGCGCTTTCCACGTGGTGTGCCCATGCCAGGAACTTACTGCGTTTCTCAGTATAGTATCCCTCGCCGGTGCTGCTGATGGTCAGAAACTCGTCGGACATTATTCTCCTTTTTTCGTTATAACGTTATAACGACATAACGTTATATCGCCTTAAGAAAGTTTATGCACGACCAGTCCTGAGCGGAGCTTCGGCTCAAACCAAGTAGCCTTGGGAGGCATGATCTTTCCGCTGTCGGCGATGTCGATGATCTGTTGCATGGAGACGGGATAGAGGGCGAGTGCTGCTCGCATCTCACCGCTGTCTACACGGCGCTTCAGCTCGCCCAGGCCGCGCAGACCTCCCACGAAGTCAATGCGTTTCGATGAGCGCAGGTCGCCGATGTTGAGAATCTCGTCGAGGATAAGGCGGCTGCTGATGTCGACGTCGAGCACGCCGATGGGGTCGCTGTTGTCGTAAGTGCCCTCCTTTGCCTTCAGGCTGTACCAGTGTTCATCGAGATAGAGCGAGAACTCATGCAGCTGTTGAGGCTTGTAGATGTCGGTGCCCTTGTCCTCTACGGTGAAGTTCTTGGCCAAAGCCTCGAGGAACTGTTCGCTGCTGAGACCGTTGAGGTCCTTCACCACGCGGTTGTAGTCGAGGATAGTAAGCTGCGAGGCCTGGAAGCACACAGCCATAAAGTAGTTGTACTCCTCATTGCCGGTGTGGTTGGGGTTGAGGCGCTGCTTCTCGGCTCCCACCAGAGCAGCGGCTGCTGAACGGTGATGGCCGTCGGCGATGTAGAGTGACGGCATCTTGGCGAACTCATCGGTGATAGTCTGCATATCCTCGTCGCTGTCAATCACCCAGAATTGGTGGCGGAAACCGTCAATCGGCGCGATGAAATCATACTCAGGCTCTGTTTGGGCGTAACGCATGATGAGTGCGTCGAGTACGGCATTGTCAGGATAGGCGAAGAACACTGGCTCCATGTTGGCGTCGTTCACACGGACGTGCTTCATGCGATCCTCTTCCTTGTCGCGACGTGTCAGCTCGTGCTTCTTGATGCGACCTTCCATGTAGTCGTTCACCCAGGCGCCAACGACCAGGCCGTACTGCGTCTTCCCGTTCATCGTCTGCGCATAGATATAATAATGTTCGCGCGCGTCCTGCACCAGCCAGCCTTTGTCCTGAAACTTCTGGAAGTTCTTGGCGGCCTGCTCATAGACGCGCGGGTCGTATTCGCTGGTCCCTACAGGGAAGTCAATCTCGGGTTTGATGATGTGATAGAGACTCATCTCATTGTCGCCAGCCTCCTGACGAGCTTCCTCGCTGTCGAGGACGTCGTAGGGGCGGCTCTCCACTTTTTCTACTAATTCACGCGGTGGCCTGAGGCCACGGAAAGGTTTTACGGTTGCCATAATTAGGTATGTTTGATGATTATTTTCTGCAAAGGTACGAAGAAGTGAGAAAAAAGCAAAAGAAAATCAAAAATTCTTTTACATTTTCTTTCTTATTCGTACCTTTGTCAACAAATCAACAAAAAGAAACAAAATACTTATGAGACACCTGATGATTTTTTTCGTAGCCGCTCTGATGGCTATGAACGTACAGGCGCAGGACGTACAGTTTCTGCTCAACGACAGCATCCCTGAAGTGAAGCAGAAAACCGATACGCTGACCACCGACACGCTGAGTAATAAAACAGACTCGTTGAGCACTAAGGCCGACAAAAAGAAGAAAGAATCGGAGTATGAGAAGCTGCTGAAGAAGGGCGGCGTCACCACCGAGGGTCTTTTCCTGGTGCGCCACATCGAGGATAAATACTATTTCGAGGTGCCCGACTCGCTGATGGGCCGTATGCTGCTCTGCGTGACACGTTTCACCTCTGTTCCACAGGGCCTGGGACAGTTTGCAGGCGAGGAAATCACCCATTGCACCGTCTATTTCGAACGACGCGACACGGCCCAGCTGCTGATGCGTGAATATGTGCAGAGCCATTTCAGCAATCCGGAAGACCAGATATCCCTGACGCTGAATCGTGCCACTATCGACCCGATGGTGAAGGCGTTCAAGATTATAGGACGCAACGAGGCCGATGATGCCAGCCTTATCGAGGTGACGCCGCTCTTCAAGACCGATAGCCATCTCACTTCATTTCCCAACGCGATGAAGACCCAGATGAAGGTGGGAGGCCTGCAGTCCGACCGCACCTACATCGACACCCTGATGGTGTTTCCGCAGAATATCGAGGTGGCTACGACACGCACCTATGGTTCTTCAGGCACCAACTCGCCGGCTGCCCGTACAGGTTCCCTCACTATGGCATTCAACACCAGCATTGTGCTGCTGCCTGAAGAGCCGATGCGCAAACGCTTGTGGGATGATCGCGTGGGCTATTTCGTGAACAACATCACCATCTTCAGCGACGACCAGCACAAGACACAGCATGAGTCGTTCATCTCCCGCTATCGTCTCGTGCCGAAGGACAAGAAGAAATACCTGGCAGGCAAACTGGTGGAGCCTGAGAAGCAGATTGTCTACTACATCGACCCCGCTACGCCGAAGAAGTGGGTGCCCTATCTGATACAGGGAGTCAACGACTGGAACGTAGCCTTCGAGGCGGCTGGCTTCAAAAATGCCATCGTGGCGAAGGAACTGCCCGAGGACGGCAGCATCAGCCTCGACGATGCCCGCTACTCGGCCATTCGCTACCTGCCTTCAGAGACGGAAAACGCCTATGGTCCCCGCATCGTAGACCCACGTTCTGGAGAGATTATCGAGGCCCACATCTGCTGGTATCACAATGTGATGAACCTGCTGACGAAGTGGTATATGGTGCAATGCGGACCGCTCGACAAGAGGGCGCAGACAATGATGTTCGACGACAAGCTGATGGGCGAGCTCATCCGCTTTGTCTCGTCACATGAGGTGGGCCACTCCCTGGGACTGCGCCATAATATGGGAGCCTCGTCGGCTACTCCGGTGGAGAACCTGCGTAATAAAAGCTGGGTGGAGGCCAACGGCCACACCGCCAGCATCATGGACTATGCCCGCTTCAACTATGTGGCACAGCCCGAGGACAAGATCAGCCCGAAGGGACTCTTCCCCCGCATCAACGACTACGACAAGTGGGCCATCAAGTGGGGCTACCAGTGGCGTCCGGAGTTCAAGGACGAGTATGAGGAGAAGGATAAGCTGATGGACGAGACGACGAAGGTGCTGCGCCAGAATCCGCGCCTGTGGTTTGGTGGAGAAGGGCAGGGCGAAGACCCGCGTGCACAGACCGAAGACCTGGGCGACAATTCCATGCGTGCATCGGAGTACGGCATAAAGAACCTGAAGCGTGTGCTATCGTCGCTGCCGCAATGGACGCACGAGGACAACGACCAATACGACGACCTGCAGCAGATGTACAAGGCTGTGCAGGATCAGTTCAACCGTTATCAGAATCATGTGATGAAGAACATTGCTGGGCGCTACCTCAACAATATGCCGGGCCAGGAGCCGTTGGCCTTCGTTCCTGCTGCACGTCAGAAGGAGGCTTTGCAATACCTGGGCCGCAACATCTTCACGGCGCCTGAATGGCTCTATCCGCAGAACATTATCTATAAGGTGGGCACCGATCCCACCAGCGCGCAGAACTCGCGTCAGGACAATCTTGTCGGTCGTCTGCTCTCGGCCAATACCCTCAACACGCTGTGCAACAACGGCGATTATCCTGTGAGTGAATACCTTACCGACCTCTTTGCCCAGGTGTGGACGATGCCTGAAGGCCTGAGCGAGTGGCAGCAGAAGGAGCGGCGCAACCTGCAGCGCTCCTACGTGAATCAGATTGACGGGCTGCTGAATCCTGACCCCAAGGCTCCTGCTATAACGCGGGTGGATAAGAGTGACGTGCTCCTCTATCTGTTGCAGCATCTCGATGCCATCGACGACTATTGCCAGCGGCAGCTCTCGCCCCTTGCCGCTCAGCCTTCGTCAATCGCAGCGCTGCATTATCAGGAGATTCTCCGCCAGACCAAGCTCATCCGCGACAAGCGCACCACCGCCCGTTGAGATTACAAGACCCTCGATGTCAGCATAGACGGAGCGGCACATCAGTTTCACGGCGTTCTCCACAAGAGCCTTATCCTTGGGATGGCGTGCCCTTGCAGGGAATACGGCCATGTCATAGAACTTAGCCATTGCGGCAAAGTCCTCGTTGATGACAAGCTCACCCAAGGTCGCTCTGCGTGACTGCAGCCTTTAAGTTGTCAGGGACGATGGCTGTCGGAGCGCCGCCGAAGAAACGGAGGGCATTCTCGCAGGCCAAGATAAGGTCTTCTTTCTTCTGTGACCAGACGGCCTCACAGTAGGTATAGTGGCTGCATGGCAGGATAGCCACGAAGACCTCCACACTGCGCACCTCACCGGCCTCGGCGTCTACAATCTCCAGTTTATCGCCAGCATAGTCGACGTATATCTGGTCACCGGCAGGATGCTCCGCATGGCCTACAGCCCTCACCTGGTACTTGTATTGGCGTATCGCACGCTTGAAATTGGAATACAGGTAGCCGTCAGGATGCTCCCTGAGGTATTCCTTGTGGAGGGACTTGACAGTCACACCCTTGCGGCTCAGCTGTTTCACATAGTCTGGGACAAGTGCCTCCAAGGCCTCCTTGCGAGGTGTTGGCTTGCGGCTGCGGTTGTTAAGGAAAATTTCCAGAAGTTTCTCCTCAGACATGGTCATCAGTTGCTCCGGCGTCAGACCGCTCTCCTGATACCTGCGCACATACTTGCGCACCGTGTTACGCGAGACATGAAATGCACTCGAAATGCTTTTTATTGCCATGCCCATAGCGTAACATCTCAATAAATTTCTTAACTTTGTCATGTGAATTGTAAGTTTTGAGTTAATCCGCCGGTCAGGACGGTATCGCAAAACTACAAAAAAGCCCCCGAAAAGCAATCGCTTTAAGGGGGCCATTTTTATTTTTCCGCAAAGGGTCAATCATTTTTTGCCCGCTGGGGTCAACGTCGCTTGCCCTCGGGGGGCAAATGCGCGCGGCTTTTCCAATAGCCACAAGACAATAGGTTATGATGGCGACAGCAATCTGGATGCGGACGGCATTCTCCGTAGTGCCCCAGAATTTCTTAATCTTGAGATGCTGCTTTAGCCATTTGAAGAAGAGTT
>JAGAAJ010000013.1 GCA_017615355.1 Prevotella sp. | reverse complement strand
TATGGCATCGATATCCCTGCCATCTTCGTACATTATAATAAATGTAAGAATGAGGGCTCGTTGCCGACGGGTGTTGGCGACAAGGAATATCGCAAGCATCGTCGTCAGTATCTGATTTCGTTGGAGCGGGTGGTGCCTCGCGATCGTCAGCCTGACCACTGCATCCAGTGTGGACAGTGCGAGCCGCATTGTCCGCAGAGCATTCATATCCCTCGCGAGTTAAGGAAAATCGACGAGATGATCGAGCAGTTGAAGCGCGATCCTGAAGGCTTAGGCGAGACGGCTTAGGCAGAGAATAGGACGGTCAGCAGGGGGATGGTGAGCATCGACAGCAAGGTGGTGATGAGCGTCACCTCGGTGATGAGCGTCGTGTCGCGATTATACTTCAGACAGAGGATGGTGCCGTAGGTGGCTACGGGCATTGCGACAACCATCGTATTGATATTCACAACGTATGGATCGAAACCCAGGGCGCTGCACAGGAAGTAGAGTGCGATGGGGATGAGCAGCAGGCGGAAGACCGTGGTGGTATAGACGGTCATGTTGCCCAACATCGTCCGTGCAGAGAGTTGTGACATTGATGAGCCGATGATAAGCAGGGCCGCAGGTACGGTGATGTTGCCGATCATCGTAAGTGGCTGGCTGATGATATTGGGGATATTGTCGATGCCAAGTGCTACGATGAGCATCGCCAGATAGGCCGAGAGCATCGGTGTGCTGTAAAGCACCTTCTTCTGAAAATGTTTCCCATCGCCCAGGTCGCCCAGGATAAGAATGGTGCCGATAGTGAAGACGGCAAAGGTGTTGACAACATTCAGCACGGCAGCATAGAACACCGCCTGCTGGCCGAAGATCGAGGCGACCACTGGATAACCCATGAACCCTACATTTCCAAACATCAATGCAAAGCCCACAATGCCTTGGTCATCCTTCTTCTTTGTAAGGAAGCGAGGCAGCAGGAAGGCCACACCCGTCAGAAGAATATAGGTGAGGGCGCTGATGCCTAAGAGTGGCAGAATGAGTCGACGGTCGGGTAACTCGCCTGTCATCGCCGATGCTAGGATAAGGGCAGGACACGTGAAATTGATGACCAGACTCGACAGTTTCTTGTCGAACTCGCCACCCAGATAGCCTAGTCTGCCTGCCACGTATCCCACAATCACGATGGCAAAGAGCGTCATCATCACTTCTATCATATCTGCTTCTTTCTCTCTCAAAAATGACAAATGGCTGACGAATCAGCCATTTGTGCTTACGACCTTGTATCTTTGGTCGGGATGAGGCGACTCGAACGCCCGACCCCTACGTCCCGAACGTAGTGCGCTACCAACTGCGCTACATCCCGATTGCTCGAAAGCGGGTGCAAAGGTACGCATAAAAATTGAATTACGTGCAAGAAAAGCGATAAAAATTCAGAAATACTGGAAATTTATCGCTTTTCCTGATATCGTAACCTTAGATGTTGCGCCGTTTCTTGAATGTGCTGAACTCATCGCAGCGAGAGACATAGGATGCCGGTGTGCGACCAGCCTCAAAGTCAATGAGTTTGTTGAAGGCGGCATACTGCTGCGACTCCTTGTCGGGCTTGATATCGTATTCGCAGGTCTCGCTGTTCCACTCGCTCTTAAACCAATAGGTGGGGTAGAGATTGCCGTAGCAGAGGGCGAAGATGGCACGCTCTTTCAAGGCGGGATCCTGAGTAAGACTGGCCTTTTGCAGTAGATTGATAGCGATCTTGGCAAGGTCGGATTCACCCTCACGCTGAGTGTCGCTAACGCTCTTGCCGTTGCGCATCAGCCACCAGCAATCGCCCCGGAAATGGGCCTGGGCATAGCGTGTGGCCAGGGCATAGCAACGCTGCTCGAGAGCCTTGCCGCTGAGCACGTTCTGCTCGCCTTCCATCTTCTGCATCTCCTGGGCAAAGGCAAGTTTCGGATAGTTCTTCAGTAGCCATTTCGTGTCGCTGTATTCGACGCTGCTCTTCAGATACTGACGCTGTATCCATGGCTCCACCTGCCAACTGCGGTTGGCGGCATAGACGGCATAACCTCTTTCTTCGTAGAACGACTTGGGGATGTCCTTCAGCCAAGTAATGGCCTTATCCCACTGGCAGACACGCATGTATTTGGTGCCAATGAGATCCTCGAGTTCGTAAGGCTCCTGTTTTACACGTGACTTGAGATAACGGTCGAGATTGTTCTTGGCGGGGGTGTTGAGGTAATAGAGGTATTTCTGCAACTTCTCCGTCTGCATCGTGTCGGTATATAAGGTATACTCATAACTGTCACAGGTCTTGTAGAGTGCGACGAGTCGTGAGGGCTGAGCGGCATAGTGTTTTTTGAGGGCCTGATAGAGCACACGCTCTCTGACGTAGTTGTAGTCCTTATTTTCTTCCAACCACTTCAGTTCGTCTGTCAGGTAGTTGTCGAAGGCTTCGCTGTCCTTAGCCTGATCAGCAGTCATATAGAGTATGAGTGAACGGGTACAGTTCTTCATCAGTTCGGTGCCGTTGAGTTTGGCAGCAGCAATGATGTCAGAGGTAGCCTGACGCTTGTCGCCGAACATGTATTCAAGCCAGGCCTGGGCGGCTTGCCACATCATGGGCACTTCGGTCTTG
>JAGAAJ010000128.1 GCA_017615355.1 Prevotella sp. | reverse complement strand
GAGCGCAGATGATTTACTTGCTTGTGCCTGCAAAGGTAACTCATTTTTCACAAGATTGCAAGAGGATGTGTCCAAACTGACACATCCTTATCTTGTTATTCGGGGCTTCATTTTGTGTGTTGCCCAATTCGTTACTCGGAAAAGAAAAGAAAAACGCGTTTTTCTTTTGCTTTTCGCTCGCTTATTCGTACCTTTGCAGCTCAGAAAGCACTGCTGCGGTCTGCCGCTGGCCCTTCTGAAAGGTTGGACGAGAGGAAAGTCCGGGCAGCACAGGGCGCTCCACTTCTGAAAGTAGAAGCAGTCGGCGACGGCTGGTCAGGGGAGAAGAAAACAACCGCCCCGCCTCTTTTCGCAAGTGACGGGGCAAGGGTGAGAAGGTGTGTGTAAGAGACCACCAGGCGGCGGGTGACCGTCGTGCTGTTCCCGCTGGAGGCTGCAAGTTCATGTATACCATCGACAACAAGGGTTGCCCGCCCGAGAGCTTCGGCTGCGATGGAGGGTAGAACGCTAGAGGCGCATGGCGACGTGCGCAGTAGATAAATGGCAGGCGCTGGCCTCGTGCCAGAACAGAACCCGGCTTATAACGGCAATGCTTTCTTTAAAACAATTTGAGGCATGGAAAAATCCGTGCCTCAAATTATTTAGTCTGCTGCCTCAAATTCTCGCAGGAAGCGGACGTCGTTCTCGGAGAACATGCGCAGGTCGCTGACGCGGTACTTCAGGTTGGTGATTCGCTCCACGCCCATGCCGAAGGCATAGCCGCTATAAATCTTTGAGTCGATGCCGCACTGCTCCAGCACGTTGGGGTCAACCATTCCGCAGCCCAGGATCTCCACCCAGCCGGTGTGCTTGCAGAAGCCGCAGCCCTCGCCGCCGCAGATGAAGCACGAGATGTCCATCTCGGCGCTGGGCTCGGTGAAGGGGAAGTACGAGGGGCGCAGGCGGATCTTCGTGTCGGCGCCGAACATCTCGCGGGCGAAGCTGAGCAGCACCTGCTTCAGATCGGTGAACGACACGTTCTTGTCGATGTAGAGGCCCTCCACCTGATGGAAGAAACAATGGGCACGAGCCGTGATGGCCTCGTTGCGGTAGACGCGACCCGGGCAGATGACGCGGATAGGTGCCGTCAGCTTGCCGTCCTCGGTGTGCATGTGTTCCATCACGCGCGCCTGTACAGAAGATGTATGCGAACGCAGCAGGATGTTCTTCGTCACGTCGTCAGGATGCTGGCTCACGAAGAAGGTGTCCTGCATGTCGCGGGCAGGATGGTCGGCGGCGAAGTTCATCTTCGTAAACACGTGCAGGTCGTCCTCCACCTCGGGACCGTCGGCCAGCACGAAGCCCATGCGGCTGAAGATGTCGATAATCTCGTTGGTGACGATGGTCAGCGGGTGGCGCGTACCCAGGTCGATGGGGTAGGGCGTGCGTGTCAAATCGACGGTTTCATCGGTGCTCTCCTGCGTCTGGCAGTTGTCGCGCAGCTGGTTGATGCGCTCCTGGGCCATCTGCTTCAGCTGGTTGATTTTCATTCCCACCTCTTTCTTCTGCTCGGCAGCCACCTCGCGGAAGTCGTTCATCAGGGCCGTAATCTCGCCCTTCTTGCTCAGGTATTTCAAACGCAGCTGTTCCACCTCTTCGGCGTTCTTCGCTGTCAATGTCTCTACTTCTTTCAGTAGCTGGTCAATCTTGTCAATAATCATTGCTCTTGTATGGTATTTATTTGATTATTAGCGTAATGCAAGGTGATAGTTGTAGTAGTCCTTATCGCCAGTCACCTCCTTGATGATGCGCAGGAAAGGCGGCAGTTTCAGGGGCTCTCCCTCGGTGATGCCCTTCGTCTCAAGGATGACGAGGCCCTCGAGCTGGTCGAGGTAGGTGTCCACCTCGAAATACTGTCCCTGCCAGATGAAACTCTTGCGCAGCTTATGGATGGCGTGGCGCTGCGGGTCGGCGATGGGCAGCATGATCTCGTAGAGGTTCTGGTTGATCTGTCGCTCGGTGACCAGCTCCTCGTTCTCTGCCGTCTTCTTCTTCGTGGTGTGCACATACACCACCTTCTTGCCCCACGAGCGTTTGCGCAGGCGCTCCTCGCAGTCGGGATAGCCCTTCAGGTAGGTCTGCGTAATCTCACTCTCGATGCAGTCGTCGGGGAACTGTCCGATGATCTCCACCTCATACTTGCGCTCCTCCTCGATGGGCTGCGGCAGGCTGAGCACGCTGCTGATCTCCTTGATCACGCGGTGCATCTTCGCCTCGAAGTCGTCGTGGTTGTTGATAACGCGCAGGTGGGGATGTCCCGTCCAGGCGTGAATCACCTTCTTGTCGAGCATACGGGCGATGCGCAGACCCTCCTCGTCGTTGCTCTCGTTGCGCGAGGCATTGTTGGCCGTGGTATAGAACTCCTCAGCACCGTCGGCAGCCGACACGAGGTGCAGCACGGCATCGTAGCGGTCGCGCAACTCAGGCGTCGATGTGCCTACGGAACGAGTGATCTGCTCCCACGTCTCAGGCGTCATATAGGCCGAGATGTCCAGTGCGCCGCGGTCGCAGACAATGATGCTGGGTTTCTGGCACTCGCGGGCCATGCGCAGGAACTTGTCCTCCAGCAGCAGCTGCACCTCGAGCGTAGCCTTCTCGCCCTCATAGAAGAATCCCTTGTTCTTCGTCAGGTAGTTCATGCCTGCCTGCGTGAACAGAGTGGGCACTTCGGGAATGGTGAACACCTTGTATCCCAGGCTTGAGAAATGCTCGATGATACGCACCAGTGCTGTGGTCTTGCCGGCGCAGGGACCTCCGGTGAGCACTATTTTCTTAATGTCGTCCATGTTGAAATAGAATCATCCTTGCTGCTTATGCGCAGTTTCGTGCTGCAAAAGTACAGATATTTTTCCAATTGGCAAAATTATCTCCATTATTTCATCCACTTCATAGAATTTAGGCGCATTTCTAACCCTATACCCACGCAAATTGTGATGGAAAATTTGGAGAGTTCGAATTTCTTTCGTACTTTTGCACATTATTTATAAAGCTTATGCTGAAAGGAAAGAAGATTGTTTTGGGCATTACGGGCTCAATAGCAGCCTATAAGTCGAGTCTTATCATACGCGAGCTGGTGAAACGCGGCGCCGAGGTGCAGGTGGTGATTACGCCTGCCGGTAAGGAGTTTATCACTCCTATCACGCTGTCGGCGCTGACGCAGAAGCCGGTCATCAGCGAGTTCTTTGCACAACGCGACGGCACGTGGCACTCGCATGTGAAGCTGGGCCTGTGGGCCGATGCCATGCTGATAGCTCCCTGCACAGCATCGACGCTGGGGAAGATGGCTCATGGCGTGGCTGATAACATGCTTATTACTACCTATTTGTCGATGAAGGCTCCAGTATTCATTGCTCCCGCAATGGACCTCGATATGTATGCGCATCCCACGACGCAGCAGAACATGGAGCGCCTGCGTTCCTTCGGCAATCACATCATTGAGCCGCAGAGCGGTTTCCTGGCCAGCGGCCTCGAAGGCAAGGGCCGTATGGAGGAGCCGGAGAAGATCGTGGCTGTGCTCGACGCTTTCTTTGAGGAGAAGGATTTGATGGGCAAAAAGATAATGATTACTGCCGGCCCTACCTATGAGAAGATTGACCCCGTGCGCTTCATCGGCAATTACAGCAGCGGGAAGATGGGCTTTGCCCTAGCTGAGGAGTGTGCCCGTCGCGGTGCTGAGGTGACGCTGATTGCAGGGCCGGTGGCCTTGACAGTGAATAAGGCTTATGAGGCTAATGGGCCCCATGGGAGCATCCGAAGGATCGACGTGGAGAGCTGCCTGCAGATGTATGACGCAGCCACTAAGGCTTTTCCTGATGTCGACGCTGCCATCCTCTGCGCAGCGGTGGCCGACTTCCGTCCTGCCGAGGTGGCTGAGCAGAAGATCAAGCGGGTAGGGGAGAACCTCGACATTCACCTCGTGCCCAATCCTGACATCGCCGCAGAGCTGGGAAGGATGAAGAAGGAAGGACAGGTGATGGTTGGCTTTGCCCTTGAGACCAACGACGAACAGCAGAACGCCGAGAAGAAGCTGCAGAAGAAAAACCTCGACTTCATCGTGCTGAACTCGCTGCGCAACGAAGGCACCTGTTTCCGTTCTGACGAGAACCAGATAGCCATCATCAGTGCCGATGGTCGCCTCGACTATGAGAAGAAGTCCAAACAGCAGGTGGCTGCCGACATAGTTGATTTTTTGAAGACGAAAATGAAACTATGAACTTTGAACTTTGAACTTTGAACTCTGAACTCTGAACTATATCGATGGCCAAGGATAAGATAGCATACGTTTGTTCGAACTGCGGACAGGAGTCGCCGAAATGGATAGGCAAGTGTCCTGCCTGCGGCCGATGGAACACGTTCCAGGAAATCAAGGTGGCTGCTACGCCATCGCGTGGCGGTTTTGCGGCAGGCAGTCCGTCGGCAGCCTCTGTTGCCGGTCGTGCGCTGCGTACCAGCCGTCCTGTCCGACTGCGTGAGATTGCCGATCAGGACGAGCGTCGCATCTCTATGCGCGACGGCGAACTCGACCGTGTGCTCGGTGGCGGTCTGGTGCCTGGCAGCATCGTCCTTCTGGGTGGTGAGCCGGGTATCGGCAAGTCTACGCTGCTCTTGCAGACGGTGCTCAGCCTGAACAATCTCCGTATCCTCTACGTCAGCGGCGAGGAGAGCGCCCATCAGCTGAAGATGCGTGCTGAGCGCATCAACCCTGCCGCCAAGGATTCCGACACCTTCCTCATCCTTTGCGAGACATCGCTGGAAACCATCTTCGGACACATCGAGGAGGTGCAGCCCGACCTCGTGGTGGTCGACTCCATACAGACCATCGCTACGGAGACCGTGGAGTCGTCGGCAGGCAGCATCGCACAGGTGCGTGAATGTGCCAGCTCGTTGCTGCGCTTTGCCAAGACCAGCGGCGTGCCTGTCGTACTCATCGGTCACATCACCAAGGAAGGCACGCTGGCAGGCCCGAAGATCCTGGAGCACATCGTCGACACCGTCATACAGTTTGAGGGCGACCAACACTATACCTACCGCATCCTGCGCTCCATTAAGAATCGTTTTGGAAGCACGTCGGAGCTGGGCATCTACGAGATGACACAGGACGGTTTGCGGCAGGTGAGCAACCCTTCGGAGTTGCTGCTCAGCGAGGAGCACGACGGCCTCTCGGGTGTGGCTATCAGCGCCGCCATCGAGGGTGTACGACCCTTCTTGATGGAGACACAAGCCTTGGTGTCGAGTGCGGCCTATGGAACGCCGCAGCGACAGGCCACCGGCTTCGACCAGCGCCGACTGAACATGCTGCTGGCTGTGCTGGAGAAACGCGTAGGCTTCAAGCTGATGCAGAAAGACGTCTTCATCAACATTGCCGGCGGACTGCGTTCTACCGATATGGGCCTCGACCTGAGCATCATCGCCGCCGTGCTGTCGAGCAATGTCGACACGCCTATCGAGACTGGCTGGTGCATGTGCGGCGAGGTGGGACTCAGCGGTGAGGTGCGTCCCGTCAGTCGCATTGAGCAGCGTGTGCAGGAGGCTGCAAAGCTCGGTTTTCAGCATATCATCATCCCACGATATAATATGAGGGCCTTTGCCAACAAGAAAACAGGCATCGAGCTGCATCCTGTGCGGAAGGTGGAGGAGGCGCTAAGGCTCTTGTTTGGATGATTGACCATTGAACATTGACCATTGAACATTGAACATTGAAGGATTGAAGCATTGAAACACATTTCATATCTTATAGTGCTCTTGCTCCTTTGTGCATGCAGTAAGGAGCAAACGAAGGAAGAGGTGCAGCAGGTGACTGTCGGAGGACTGGACGACGACGTGCTGCGAATAGCGGTGACACCCACGCTCGACTGTCTGCCGCTCTATCTGGCACAGCAGGAGGGCTGGTTCACCCGTGAGGACATCAGCGTGCAGCTCATTCCCTATCAGGCACAGATGGATCAGGACACCGCTATTGAGCGCAGGCGCGTGCATGGCATGACAACCGATACGGAGCGTATGGCTTGGCTGCAGCAACACGACACTCCAGTAGAGCAGGTGGCCACCACCACACTGTCCTGGCAGCTCATCACCAACAAGGCGGCACGTCTCACCCTGCTCACACAGCTCGACGACAAGATGGTGGCGATGACACGCCATTCGGCTACTGATATGCTGGCGCAGCAGGCCATAGACCAAGCTGGCTTGCAGTCGGAGCATGTCTTCCGCATACAGATCAACGATATCAATGTACGCCTGTCGATGTTGCAGAATGGCATTATGGATGCGATGTTCCTCCCCGAGCCGCAGGCCACGCTTGCCCGTCTGGACGGTCATCCCGTGCTGATGTCTACTGAAGAGACGGGGCAGCACCTGGGCGTGCTTGTCTTCCGTTCTGACGTTATGGCCGATACGGCTATGCACAGCAGGGTGGAACGCTTTGTGAAAGTCTATCAGCAGGCCTCCGACAGCATCGCTGCCCGTGGTCTCGCCAACTATCGCAGCCTGATAGCATCCACCTGTCATGTCAGACCTGAGATTGTGGATTCCATTGGAAAATTGAAGGATTGAAGAATTGAAAGATTGAAAAATTGAAGCAGAACGACGAACTGAACGAGATACTGGAGCTGGTGCTGAACCGGCAGTTGGGCAAGAGCATCGATGCCCTTGAGAACTATTTGCTCACCCATCCGCGGCAGGTTGATATGGATGCACTCATCAGCCTGCGTGATGACTATCGCCTGATGGCCGACTATTGGCAGCGTGGCTTCGAAGACCCTCAGCGTGAGACGGTCTACAACCAGCTGCTGCGTCGAATGTATGTGATCACGGCAAATATCATTACCAACTGGCAGATAGCAGAGAGCCCGTTCATGAAAGCCCTGTACCTGCGTCCTCGAAAGATCAGGAAAGACTGGTCGATGAGATCGGTGCGTGCCGCTATGGAGGACTTCGTGGGAAGTCTGGCCATGCTTCAGTTGGAGAAATCCAATCATTCTCAAACCACGACTCTCTATCAGGAGCACTGGCAGCTGATGAACGACCTCTTCGACTACATCGTCACCTCGCGTCAGTGGCGTCAGCAGCTGGCCGACGTCTTCCTCGATATGCTCCTCTCGCCTACGCTCTCCTCCAACGACCAGCAGATGCTGGTCAGCGCCATCACCCTGTCGTCAATGCAGACATTTTGTCCGCAGAAGTTCCGTGTGTTGACTGAGGTCTACCGCCAGAGCACCGACGAGCGTGTGCGCCAGCGTGCCCTTGTGGGCTGGGTCTTTGCCGTTTGTTGCGGCGATAGCGCAGCTTGGCGCCTCATCACGGATATAGACGAAACGATTACTTCGCTCTTTGAGGACGAGCAGACACGCAACGAGTTGGCTGAGTTGCAGATGCAGCTGTTCTATTGCACGGAGGCCGATGCCGACACCCATACCATTCAGAAGGAGATACTGCCCGACATCATGAACGGCAGCAACATCAAGATGACGCGTCAGGGACTTGTCGAGATGGATGAGGACAGCCTCGACGATATCCTCCACCCAGAGGCTGCCGAGGAGAATATGGAACGCATGGAGAAGAGCATGAAGCGCATGGTCGACATGCAGCGGCAGGGTGCCGACATCTATTTTGGCGGCTTCTCGCAGATGAAGCGCTTCCCCTTCTTCAGTCAGCTCAGCAACTGGTTCGTGCCCTTCTATTCGCAACATCCTGATATCTATCAGATATGGAACAATGCTCGAGGTAATAAGTTCCTCAAGGGCGTCACTCGCTTGTCAGCTTTTTGCGACAGCGACAAGTATTCTTTCGTTTTGGCTTTCAATCAGGTGCTCGACCGTCTGCCGCAGAGTATGCTGAAGATGATTGAGGATGGCGAGGCCACAGCGATGCCTATGGGTAGCGAGCTGGCAGATGATCAACAGGAGACACCGGCCTTCATACGCCGTCTCTACCTGCAGGATCTCTATCGTTTCTTCCGCCTGTTTACTGCCCGCAGCGAGTTCCGCAATCCCTTCGAGCATACACTCTTCTTCTCGCATCCCCTGATGAATGCCCGCCACACTGTTCAAGGGGATTTGCAATCCCCGCACCTCTCAGTAGCCCGTTTCCTGTTGAAGCGTCGCCGCTATGACGATGCCGTCAGCGTGTTGGCAAACATTCCTGAAGAGCTGCAGCATGACTTCCAGTATTATATGATGATGGGCACGGCCCTGCAGCATTCGCCACACACCTCTCTGCCCTCGCCGCTCATCTGTTATCGCCAGGCTCTCATGTTGCAGCCAGACAATGAACGGGCCAAGGCAGCATTGGCACGAGCCCTCTTTGCCAGTAAGCAGTATGAAGAGGCCCTCGATGCCTACAACGCCCTGCTGGAGCAGCAGCCTGAGCACCGTTCCTATCAGCTCAACGCTGCCGTGTGCCTCGTCAATCTGCATCGCAGCGAAGAGGCGCTGAAGCTGCTCTACAAGCTGAATTATCTCTATCCCGACGACCAGTCTGTCAACCGTGTGCTGGCCTGGGCGCTCACCCTCAGCGGCAAGTATGAGCAGGCCGAGAAAATGTATTGTCAGCTTCTGGCTGAGGAGAATCCCCAACCTGCCGATATGCTCAACAATGGCTACTGTCTATGGCTCTCGGGTAACATCGTCACTGCCATCAGCATGTTCCGTCAGTTTATCAGTACGCAGGGTGACGATGGCATCGACATAGAAAAAGAGTTCATGCACGGTACTGAGCATGAACTCCTTCTGCAGCACGGTATCACCGATACTGATATTCGTTTGATGCTTGACGCCCTCTAAGCGTTACCACCCTAATGCATCGTAGCCAGCTGCCTTATACCACTGCATCTGGCTGATGTTCTGGCGTTGCAGCACTTCGTAGGAACGGTAACGCGAGTTGATAAGGGATGGATTCTGCGCCACATACATACTGACGCCGCCATAGCGCTCCTCTGTCACGTCGAAGTCGCTGAAAATAGTGCCGGCAAAGTCCATATAGGGCACGTGATTGTTACTCATCCACACCGTTGCCATCTTCTTGTAGGGCACAGCAGCATCGTAGCTGCGCTTCCATTGTGTATAGACGTCGGTGGCGGTGTTGCGCAGCATGAAGTCGTTCATGTCGTAGAGGCAGTTGTCGTAATAGTAGATGAGGTTGCTGACGTCGGGATAGTTGGTGCCGTCACTGTTCAGCGGCTCCAGGCTCTGCGTGAGGGCAGCCTTCGTGGCCTGTGCCAGGTTCTCGAGCTCAGCGGTTTTTATCACAGACAGGGGCTCCTCGTAGCCCTCCGACTTCTGTGCGAAGTAGGCATCGACGGCCAGCTGCCAATAATAGGCATTGCTGAAGAGTGCTGGGATGACGGTGTTATAGGGTGCCCCCTCGCCAGGGATCTCGGCAGGCGAGCCAATGACATATTCGGTGCAGTTGCGCAGCTCATAGGCCGATTCAATGCTCTGGAAACAGCAGCAGTCGGCAAAGATGAAACGCAGGGGATTGCCAGCGCATACCTCTTCCAAGGTCTTTGCCATATCGGGAATGTTCATCCACGTAGTGCCGTTGGCGGTGTCCTGGCCGTAGGCGCGGCGTGGAGCATTGGCTGTACGGGCTGAGCGAATGGTCCAGCCGTCGGAGTGTCCCCATAGTGCCAGGCCGTAATGCTCTGCCTCGTAGTTTTCCTTCATCCAGCGCAGGGCCATCCCCAGCGTGGCGGCATCGCTCGACTTCATCTCCTCGGGATAGGTGTACAGGCGGGTGGTGTCGCCGTTGGCCACCTTGAGGAAATAGGGTGGGAGATTCTTGCGGTCTACAAAGACAATCAGGTTTTGCTGCTTCGACAGCTGCTTGCTGCCTTCCATCATCTGACGGATGTCCTCGTCTACGAAGTTGATGACTCGTCCTTCTTCAATGTCGTAATAGCTGGCGTCCAGATTACAGTCACCGGCAACATACACCAATACGCTGAGATTGGCCTTGGACTCCGGTTCGTCCTTTTTGTCCTTGTGACAGGCGGTGATGAGCAGGCCGCAAAGGATGGTTATTAAAAGAGGTCTCATTATTAATGTTTCTTTTAGTCGCTTCACTTTGAAAAGTGCTGATGCGAGTCTATTTGCTATTTTTGTTGTTTTGCGTGCAAAATTACAAAATAAATCTAAATATCGCCTATCTTCTGCTTTTTTCTTGTCGAAAAACAGTAATTTTGCACTCCGTAATCAACGAATGTGATGAAAAAGATACTTCTTTTCCTTCTTTTCTGCTTTGTAGTGGGCACTGTCTGCGATGCTGCACCGAGGCGCCGCAAGAGCCGTCGCACACGTCGCACGGTGAAGCATGTGGTCAAGCCTATGAAGCTGAGTGTCCACGACGCCGACCCTTTCCATACTTGCGAGGATACCTGTACCCATGTGCATGGCATCGACGTGAGCCACTATCAGAACGAGGTGTTCTGGAACGCTGTTGGCGACGATACGAACATGGCCTACGTCTATCTGAAATGTACTGAGGGTAGCGACAACCAGGACCCGCTCTATCTGCGTAACATTGAGATGGCCCACAACCACGACCTGAAGGTGGGCAGCTACCATTTCTTCCGTCCAAAGATTGACACACAGCTGCAGCTGCATAACTTCCAGGTGCAATGTCTGCCGGCAGAGCAGGATCTCATTCCGATGCTCGACGTGGAGACCGATGCCGGTATGCCTACGGAACAGTTCTGCGACTCATTGTCGAAGATGCTGACGCTGATGGAGGAAGCCTACCATCAGAAGCCGCTCGTATATACCTACCGCAACTTCTATAACAAGCACCTGCAGGGACGCCTCGACGGCTATCCGCTGATGATTGCGATGTATAGCGATGAACAGCCGCAGCTGGCTGACGGTCGTGACTATATCATCTGGCAGTACACCTGCCGTGGACGCTTGGCTGGTGTGAAAGGCGAGGTAGACAAGAGCCGTATCATGGGCGATCATTCATTAAGAGAATTGTACTATGTCAGATAGAAAAACATCCATCACCCCCATTATCGTGGGTGCCGTCATCGCCTTGCTGGGTATTCTCACAGGCCTTTATATTGCCACCAATGCCCGTGAGCAGCTGGAGGCACAGAATCAGAATGCTTCACCTGCCACAGAGGACGTGCAGGCTACGGATGCGCAGCCCGCAACAGAGCAGGCTGCCTTGCCTGACCTGCCGGAAATAGAGGGGACTCCTGCCCCTGTTGCCGAGGAACCAACTGAGGTTGAAGAAGTCGAAGAGCCTGTAATCCCTGAAGTCCCCAATGTTGAAGAGACGCCTAAGGTGACTACGGTGGAAACCGAACAGGGCGAACCCGACGACTTCGTGCCCGTCTCTCCTGAGGAGATAGAGAAAGCACTTCCCTGACTAGATAATGAGATTGTAAAGCTCCAATCAGAGCTTTACAATCTTTTTTGCACCCTTGCTCTCGTTCTGCATACGGTCGAGGGCAGTAACGATGTAGGTGTACTTCTGTGAGCCGTTTACGTAGGGCAGCTTCAGCCACGTGTCGGCGGTGATGGCGATGATATGCGAGGGATCCTCGGTGTTCACCTTTTCGCCCTTGGCAAAACGGTAGACGACGTAGCGTGTGGCTTCATCGCCCCAGTTCTTTGCCTTCGGAGCCGTCCAGAAGAGAAGGTAGCCGTCGTTGGTCCATACAGGGCATACGCTGCGTGGTTTCTTCGGTGCTTTCTTGTCGAGGAAGGGCATCTGCGGCTGTAGGGCAGGGTAGCGCCAATACTGCTGACGCAGATTAGTGCCATAATTGCCTGTGTTGTCGACAGCGGCCTTGGCATACCACAGCACTGTACCTTGAACGGCGGGCACCTGCTCGTGCAGCTGCTGCTTGACAGCCTGCTGGTTGGCCTTGGCAGTTCGTTCAATATCCTCGCCGATGAAGAGCGGACGGGCTGAGGCATACTGTCCCCACCAGTGGATGAGTGTCTCATAGTCGGCAGCCTTGTTGCCAATCTCCCAGTATAGCTGGGGCACGCAGTAGTCGAGCCAGCCGTTGTTCACCCAAAGAAGGATGTCGGCATAGAGGTCGTCGTAGTTCTGCAAGCCGTTGGTGTCGCTGCCGATGTCGCTGGAGCGCTTGTTGTGGTAGATGCCGAAAGGTGAGATGCCCACCTTGACCCAGGGCTTCGTCTGGTGTACGGTCTCGTAGAATTGGCGGATGAAGAGGTTGACATATTCGCGGCGCTGGTCGGGAGTCTTGCCGTCGGGAATGGCAACGCCAGCCACAGGATAGGGATAGAAATAGTCGTCCATGTGAATGCCGTCGACGTCGTAGCGGCTGACAATGTCGCGAGCTACGGCGCAGATATGGTCTCGGTTTTCAGGCAATGCGGGGTTGAGGATGGTCAGACCGTCGTAGTCGAAGCAGCGCTCAGGGTGCTGGATGATGATGTGGTCAACAGAGAGCGATACGGTGCCCTTCGTCTTGGCACGATAGGGATTGATCCAGGCGTGCAGCTCCATACCTCGTGCATGGCATTGGTCAATCATCCATTGCAGCGGGTCCCAGTAAGGCTGCGGAGCACGTCCCTGCTGGCCTGTGAGAAAACGGCTCCAGGGCTCCAGTGTGCTGGGATAGAGAGCATCGCACTCAGGACGCACCTGGAAGATGATGGCATTGACACCGTCTTTCTGCAGCTCGTCCAGCTGGTAGGTCAGCGTCTTCTGCATCTGCTCCGTTCCGATGCCTTGGAACTGTCCGTTGACACATTGTATCCAAGCACCGCGGAACTCGCGCTTCGTTTGCGCCAACGCTTCGCTATTTATTAAATGACAAAAGACAAGTGATAAAACGAGGATGAGTTTTTTCATAAGTTATAAGGTTTTTAGAATGTTCAGCAGTTCCTGCGTCCAGTCCTCACCGTTCTTGGGACAGAAGGTGTACATACCCACCTGACTGGCGGCAGCTACGTTGCGTGGCCCGTCATCTACGAAGAGACAGTCGGAGGGTGATGTCTGCTCTGCCATCAGCACACGACGGAAAAACGTCTCGTCGGGCTTCATCACCTTCATCTGATAGCTCAGGTAAAGAGCATCAAGATAATGGTCGATGCCATGTCCCTTGCCGTCGAACTCAGACGACCGGATGAACGACATCATATAGGGGTTGGTATTCGAGAGCAGCACCACTCGATAGTCCTCTTCCCTGAGGCGCTGCAGCATGTCAAGGTTGCGCTGGGGAATATCGGCGCAGTAGCCCAGCCAACCGTAGCGGCACTCGTCATACGTCACCTCACGACCTACCAGGATACTCAGTTCGCGGCGGAAGTCCTCGGCATCAATCTTCCCTTCCTCCAGGTCGCCGAAGATACCGCCCTGTGTGTAGGGGTCGAGTCGCTGTGCAGCATCTTTCAGTCCCAGGGACTCGAATCGCCTGACGGCCTCGTCGTGGTTCAGCGTGATAATCACGCCGCCCAAATCGAATATAATGGTCTTTATCACTATGGTGTGTTTTGGTTAAGTGACGTTTGTCTATTTGTAGACTTTCATGGCACGATCCATCTCGCGGCGGTCTTCCTTTTCCTTCAGCGTCTGGCGCTTGTCGTAGGCTTTCTTACCCTTGCACAGCGCCAGGTCCATCTTTGCCAGTCCTTTCTCGTCGATGAATACCAGCGTGGGCACAATGGTGTAGCCCGTCTGCTTCGTGGCGCTCTCCAGACGGTTGATCTCACGGCGTGTCAGCAGCAGCTTGCGGTCGCGCTTCTGTTCGTGATTGTTATACGAACCGAAGAAATACGGGCTGATGCTCATGCCTTTCACCCACAGCTCGCCGTTGATGATGGTGCAATATGTGTCTACCAGCGAGGCCTTTCCTGCACGGATAGACTTGATTTCCGTTCCTGTAAGGACGATGCCTGCGGTGAATTCCTCAATGAAGAAGTATTCGAAGGCAGCCTTGCGGTTCTTTATCTGTATAGGGCTCTTCTTGCGGAGCTCCTGTTCCTGCTTGTTCATAAAAGCCCCCTAAGTTAGGGGGTTGGGGGTCTGAACGTCCGACCTTTCCAACCCTGTTATGGTGACAAACTTCTCAATATTTTCATCGACATACTGGGCGATATGCTCCACCAGCTGCTCCTCGTTCTCCACAAACCAGTCGTCGTAGTCGTCGAACTGCGGGAAACGTTCGAACAAGGCCATAAACTCATCGTCGGTGCAGTCGCGCTCCAGCTCCTCGCGGTTTTGCAGCCAGAGGGTGTGCACCTCGTAGAGGCGTTTCGACAGCTCCCTCATGTGCCACATCTTGTTCAGCGCTTTGGCAAAGGGATTCTTGAAGATGAAGGGGCCATAGCCATTGTGTATCAGCTGGATAAACCCTCCATCCATCACCTCGCTGTGCAGCGTGTCCCAGCAGAGCAGCGTCATCTGGTCGGCATTCAGCTGCGCCATCGTCTCCTCTGTCGGCTCGCCGCCAATGGCCTCGCGCGTCGCCTTGATAATGACATCGAGGAAAGCGTCCATACCCTCCAAAGCGGCCTTGCTCAGTACTTCGTCTTTTACTGTTATCTGTATCATACGCCTGCAAAGGTAGTGTTTTTTTTTCAATAGTCCTTAAATTTACTGAATAAAAAGCGGAGTTCGTAATAAAAATTTCTTCGTTTCCGTTTTAATGACTACCTTTGCAACGTCAAAAACTAAAAAACTTCAGACGAGCATGTCGACAATGGAAGAGCTGTTGCAGCAGATGCAGCCCATCACGCTGGAACAGATGAGTAGCGTCAAGCTGATGAATCGCACGGACACGAAATTCGTGACCACGATGCCGCGCTTGCTACTGTTGCTTGAGATGGCCCGGCAGGATTACTTCGTGCAGGACATCGACGGTGAGCGCAACATGCTCTACGACACCACCTATTTTGATACCGACAACTTCGCGATGTACAGCGAGCACCAGCATGGCCACGCCAACAGGCAGAAGATACGCTTCCGCACCTATGTCAGCTCGCACCTGCAGTTCATGGAAATCAAGACGAAGAACAATCATGGACGCACGAAGAAAAAGCGCATCGAGGTGACGGACATGGATTTGAAGGACAGCGTCAAGCGTGACTTCATTGCCCAGCGCCTGCGCTTCGACGTCGATACCCTGCAGCCTCACATGCACAATTTCTTCCATCGTGTGACGTTGGTGAACAGCGCAAAGACCGAGCGCCTGACCATCGACACGCAGTTGGAGTTCAACAACCTGCTGACGGGAATCAGAAGGGAGATGGGCGAGCTGGTCATCGTGGAGCTGAAGCGCGACGGTCTGGTGCCTTCTCCGATACTGGAGATGCTGCGCCAGCTGCACATCCATCCACACGGTTTCAGCAAATACTGCATGGGCGCGGCAATGACCAATCCCTCGCTGCCTCTGAACCGTTTCAAGGAGAAACTCCGATATGTCGAAAAGACATTGACCATTGAACATTGAACATTGAACATTGGCTAGCAAATGATTTAGCAACTAATACTAACAACAATATGGAATTTTTTAATGAAATCCTCATCGGTGAATTCAGCAACATTCTGCTGAGATTCGTGCTTTGTGCATCGGTCATCTTCCTGCTTATCGACCGTCTGTACTATCCCAAGAGCAAGCGCCGCGACTTCTACTTCACATTCATGCTCATCTCGGTGGTCATCTTCTTCCTCGTCTACTTCATGATGGGTATGGATCGCGGTAAGGCCACCATGGGCGTGGGCCTCGGACTGTTTGGCATCTTCAGCATCATGCGATACCGCACCGATGCGATGCCTGTGCGCGAGATGACCTACCTCTTCATCATCGTCTGCCTGTCGGTGGTACACGCGATGGCCGACGAGACGGGCCTCTCAGCCAAGCAGGTGCTTTTCGACTTCGGCAAGCTGGTGGTCATCGACATCATCGTGCTTGTCTTCACCCTCGTCTGTGAGCTGCGCCTGAAGATGCAGTCGACGAAGCTCATCCAGTACGACCGTATTGATCTCATCAAGCCCGACAAGCGCGAGGAGCTGAAAGCCGACCTGGAGCAGCGCCTCGGCCTCGACATCGTCAGGATAGAGGTAGGCGGCGTGGACTTCCTGAAGGACTCGGCCGTGCTGCGTGTCACCTACAAGGGTAAGGCTCGCAATGAAGTTGACACAATGTATGAAGTAAAGAAATCACAATGGCGAAGCACGTTTGTATTCTGATCATGCTGGCAATGGCCGCCATCGTTCCTGCCCATGCTCAGAGCGATGACTTCGGCATCTGGACGGAAGCTGACTTTGAGAAGAAAATCAACAAGAAGCTGACGTTGGACGGCTCCTTGGAGCTGCGCACCCGCGACGACGGCTTTGGCGAGCTCGACCGCTGGAGCGTTGGGGTAGGGGCCACCTACAAGCTCACCGACTGGCTGAAGGCTTCCGTGGGCTATTCCTTCCTCAACGACAACAACCACAAGTTATATAAAGACGGTATGTTGTATGCCGACTACTGGGGCCAGCGGCACCGTCTGAACGTATCGTTGACAGCCTCCAAGGAGTTTGGTGACCTCACCGTGTCGCTGCGTGAACGCTGGCAGTACACCTATCGTCCGGAGCAGACAGTCGAGCGCTATGGGGCGAAAACCATCGAGCGTATAGATCTCTATGAAGATGAACTGTATGACGAGAAAATCTCTAAAGGCAAAGGCAGCAACAAATGGCGCAATCGTCTGCAGCTAAAGTACAAACTGACGAAGCAGTGGCGTCCCTACGTCAATGCCGAGAGCACCGTCGGAGCCAGCGGCTTAGACAAGATGCGCTATGCCGCAGGTACGGAGTATCGCCTGTCGAAGAAGCATTCCTTCGACTTGAGGTACATGTACCAGCATGCCTACAAAGACGATGAAGAGGGCAACCGTCACGTCCTGGGCATTGGATATACCTATAGCTTTTAGTAAAAGTCCTTTGGACGAGATGGGGGGACAAAATGTTAAAAAGCCCCCGAAATTGGGGGCTTATCGTTCAAACGTTATGAGTTACGTTCGTTACATTCCACACATTCCACCTTCATCACCACACCCAAAGTGATGTCTCCTACTTTGTAGGAGATCTCAAACACGGGTTCACCCTTTCCTTGTGGAATAAACTCCATGGAGTCATCTTTGTAGTGGCGAACCGTGCCTCTTGTGCTTTTTACTAAGTCTTTCATATTCAGTCGTTTAAAATTTCAATTGTAACGAAACGAACAAAATAACTCATAACGTTAAGCCTCGGATTTGAGGCCAATATTTAATATATTACTATAGTAATATAT
>JAGAAJ010000127.1 GCA_017615355.1 Prevotella sp. | reverse complement strand
GAGCGCAGATGATTTACTTGCTTGTGCCTGCAAAGGTAACTCATTTTTCACAAGATTGCAAGAGGATGTGTCCAAACTGACACATCCTTATCTTGTTATTCGGGGCTTCATTTTGTGTGTTGCCCAATTCGTTACTCGGAAGTAACTAATTATTTTTAGATAGTTCTTGATTCAAGAATTCCTTAACCTTTTCTGCAAACATCTTGTCAGTAAACGATGGATCTAAACAATGTTCTTTTATTAGCATATCTAGTATTTTTTGATATTTTCTACAAACCTCAATATCAAAATATTTTCTCCACGAGTCACTATGAGACTTGATGATTTTGAGATTGTGTTCTGTACATTCTTTTAGCTCTAAAATCTCGTCTTTGTTTATACCATCATAGTGAGAATAATAGAATGCAGTCTTGTCGCTATCTTTTGTGTTTATAATATTCAAAATGGATTCAAATAATTCCACAGCCCTATCTTCCGACTTTGGAACTGTGATTCCACATAAATAATACATTGCGAGATTCCACATACAGTAGATTTCTTTTTTCTGAGCACCAATATATGTGAACATGAATGCTTCATTATGCATTCCATCTTGCATAAGTAATTCACATAATGAAGGAATACAAGCAAGATGTCCATTTTGTATAGCTAAAGACAGATAATAATAAGTTAAACCGAATACGTCATATTTTTCTTTGAAGATACTATTCCGAAGATTTAAGGCGCAGCCAAGACACCATAGGGCATTTAAATTGCCATCTTCAGCAGCTTCTCTATAGGTACAGACAACTCTTTGATATGACTCTTCATCAATGTCGGAATAATAATCACAATTGGCATCTATGTGATTTTCAGCATAATCTAATTCAACTCCAATTGGCTCCAAATAATCTCTTTCGTCATCTGAAGATGGCTTGATAATGTGGTCTGGGTATAATAGATGTTCGTACTTTGATCCTTTAAGTTTCATGAATGAATCACATCGCATAAAACTATTCACAGGAGCAATAGATTCATCTTCACCAAAGATAAATCCAGTAGGTCCAGACAACAACTCCATTTCTCCCTCTTCGAATCGAAATGATTTGCTGTTGAAGATTTCTTTGTATGGATTAAGTGTTTCTGAAATACAATCGTCTACACAATGGAATATGAATTCCATTTTCAAAGATTCACTTGCTTCTTCTCCTAAGCAGTCCAATCCAAATATCTCATATGATGTAGGAAACCTGTTCATATCACACCTTTTATTGGCAAAGGTACTCATAATTCCTCAATTATCGCAACTTTTAGTGTTATTCAGGTGCGATTTTAGATAAAATTTGCTTAAATTACGCGCGAAACAATGATTTTATGCCTTCTTCTCAATAAAAATGTGTACCTTTGCAAGATAATGTATAGAAACCATATTGGCAAGTCATAAGGAATGGAATTAAATACTTTGATAGCAGAATGTACTGCATACGACTTCAAGGTGATGCTTGAAGAGAAGAAACCTAAGAGTTGGCTGAAAAGCGTGAGTGCTTATGCTAATGGCTTGGGTGGCTCCCTTTTCTTTGGCGTAGATAATGATGGCCTCGTCAAAGGTCTCGATGATGTACAGCATGTTTGCGAAGCTATCAGTAGTAAGATTCGCGATTACATGGATCCCCTGCCAGAGGTGGAAATGATTCCTCATGATATGGATGGCTTGCGCATCTTGCAGCTCAAAGTCAATATTGGGCATTATACACCATATTACTACGTTGGCGATGGTCAGCGCATTGCCTTTGTTCGTGTTGGTGATGAGAGTCTTCCTGCCACGGCAGAGCAAATGGTACGCTTGGTGCTGAAAGGTTCTAATAAAACCTACGATTCTCTTCATACTGACTATAAGGTCGAAGACTATGCTTTCACGATATTAGCGAATACCTTCAAAGACCGCACCAAACAAGAATGGGACAAGAAATATCTCTTATCGTTTGGGCTTGTAACAGGTACAGGGAACCTTACGAATGCGGGTGCATTGTTTGCCGATGACTGCCCATTGTGGCAATCTCGCCTTTATTGTACCCGATGGGATGGAAAGGAAAAAGGCGATGCCATAAACGACGCTGAGTTTACAGGCAATGTCCTCATGCTTCTTCGCGAGGCCATGAACTTTGTTAAGTCAAATACAAAGAAAGGCTGGGAGAAACTGCCTAATGGACGAAAGAACAAACCTGAGTATGCTGAACGTGCCGTTCTTGAAGCGATGGTAAACCATTTCATCCATCGTGATTATACAGTGATGGGTGGCGAGGTACATCTTGACATATACGATGACCGTCTAACCGTCACCTCTCCTGGTGGAATGTACAATGGTATGTTGATACAGGATTTAGACATCAAAGACGTGTCTTCCGAAAGGCGCAATCCCATACTTGCAAACGTAATGGCTCAACTTGACTATATGGAAAAGCGAGGTAGTGGACTAACACGCATCTGCAATGAGACCAAAGCATTGGAAGGTTATAAAGACGAACTGAAGCCTGTGTTCAAATCTACTCCGACCCAATTCCAGACTATCATTTTCGCTTCCACCGACACCCCGAATGTCGGAGATAATGTCGGAGACATGTCGGAGACGAAACTCACTGATCGTCAGCAGAAAATACTCAATCTCATCAAAGAGTCTCCGACAATTACGGGCAAACAAATGTCGGAGACATTGTCGGTGAGCCAACGCACCATTGAACGCGACCTTTCTGCTATGCAAAAGTTCGGGATTTTGAAGCATGAAGGCAAGGACAATGACGGAATGTGGGTAATTGTGAAGAATAACGTCAACTGATATTATGAACCGTCAATACAAATTGTTCTTTTCTTGGCAGTCTGAGGATAAGAAGAGCAGAAAGACGTTAGATGTCGCTCTACAAAATGCGGTGGACGCGTTAGATGATAGAGGCATAGGGCTTGAGATTGACCATTCCACTTTAGGTGAGTCTGGTATGCCTTCTATAGACCAGACGATTTTAAGGAAAATAGATGCTTGTGATATATTTCTTGCAGATGTGACCCCCGTGACAATCTATCAGAAGTCGTCTGGGAACGGGATGCAAGTCAGTAAGGATGTTCCTAATCCTAATGTTCTATTAGAATTAGGGTATGCTATGAGCGCTCTGGGAGTAGGATATGTTATTATTGTGGCTCATCAGGGTAATTGGCTTCCTGAAAATATGCCCTTTGACATTAATCATCGTACAATCTATAGTTTTACATCCTCTAATTGTGACTTAACCTCACGCATACTTGAAGTTATTGAGTATATCAAAAAGAATGGTAGCCATAGACATTTAGACAAACCATATCTGATCAATTGGATAGAGAGTAAATATGAAAAGCTAAGAAATTCAAAAACAGTCATAGAGCCCGTTATTTCTGAGGAATCAACAGTGTTTTTCAGAAGAAGAATGGCAGAGGCATTTCCTGGCTACAGAGGTCTGGTTGAATTTAAGAAGGCAAGAGACATTCACCGTCACTTGTCCAAGTTATTGGAACCTCCCATGAAATTTAAGAAAAGCATTATTGGGGTAAAAGATCCCATTTGGTGGTTCAGAGCAGGAAGTGCGTTAAACATTACCACTTATAGGCATTTGAATAGGCGAAAGTTCCTAATAGGATGGGATGAATTGGTGATTCGTAGAATCGTGGCCTTTATTGATAATGGGCGTTACTATTCGAGCTATGTGTATGTGGAAGCACAAGGTGAGAAACCAACAGGACTTTATGACCATTATACATCAGAAAGAATTAATGAACTCAAAGAAGACCTTGGTGGTTTTGTAGATGAAGAGTACGCAATATATAAGCCTTGTGCGTTTATTCGCAAGAAGATAACTAAACAAGAAGAAGATGATGGTTCTACTAAGATTTGTGGTAGGCTTATAAAAATGAAAAGGGAACATGTTGAGACTAGGTGTCGATTCCTAACGGACTACAATTTTATCATCGCAGCCAAAGGGTCTGCTTTTAACAATGCTGTATTTGACAGAACATCGGGAGACTATTTTAAAGGGCTGTTGGATGGCACTATTTCTATTGAAGCTTTTCATGACTATATGATGCAGTTCCCTAAACCAGATAATGAAATGTAGGACTACATTTTTTGCCTTTAAAAAAGTTAAATACGTTAAATCTTCATCCTTTTTGTCATTCACAGAATCTACGTAGGCACTTTTCTACCGTTTAAAGCGCAAGTTATTGATATAAAACAACTTGCAAATACGAAGGATGTATTGGCTTGACGTCGATTGTTGTCGAGGAAGGAAACAAGACCTATGATTCAAGAAATAACTGTAATGCAATCATTAAATCTGAAACAAACGAATTAGTTGTAGGATGCAAAACAACAGTTATACCAAATAATGTGACAAGAATAGGTCGGTCTGCTTTCGAGAATTGTCAAGGTTTGACATCAATCAGCCTTCCTGCTGGTTTGACAGAAATTGGTTGTGATGCATTTAGAAACTGTTCAGGTTTATTATCAATCAACATTCCAAATAGTGTGAAGAAAATAGAAGAGCGTGCTTTTTTTGGTTGTTCTAGCTTGAATTCAATCATGATACCTAAAAGCGTAACATTAATAGAAGATTGGGCCTTTAGAAACTGTACTAACTTGAGATTAATCCAAATACCACATAACACCAAATTATGGCAAGATGTATTTTATGGTTGTCCAGATTTGAAAATAATAAGGAAATAATTTAATCTGGATTTACAAGAAATGCAAAAAGAATTAACGAAAAGTAAACTGTCTTTTATGATAAAAAATGAAGTAAAAAATTGTAAGTATCTTGATGACATAATACAAGCTCTGATAAATGTAAAATCAGAATACATTCGATACTGTCGTCCTGTATTAAACCGAGGTAAAAAAAATTATTATAAATATGTGGAACGAGTATTTGCTTATGAGTTTTATCATCAGTATAGACTTATTATGAGACGTAAGAAGAAAAAATACGAAGGCTTATATCTTAATGGAGAGCAACAAAAGAGTTCCCAAGTTTGGAAAGGGTTAAACAGGCAAACACCAGACATGGTATTGCACGGAAAAATTGACAAACCGGATTATAACGGATTTACACAGAAATGGTTGTGTGAAATTAAAATGTGTAGCAACCCTAATGTAACTGATGATTTAAAGAAAATAAAGAATAAATCTTTAAGACTAAAGTTTGATGATTATATTTTCCTGTTTATGGGTGGGAATGATGCAGAATTAAAAAGAAAATATAATGAGAGTGAACTGTCTGTTGATGATATCTATAAAGATACAATATGTGTTTGTGTTGAAATTGTAGACGAAAAGAACAATGACTATAATATTATTTGTAAGAGGCTCAAAGACATAATTTAGATATTTGAAAAAATGAAGAAGATTTATGCTATATTAGGATACCTTGTTATTACGGTAAATAATCTTTTTGCCCAGGACATTGAGGTGAAGAAGTTCGAGCCGTTGGAAAAAGACCAGACGGCGGTGTTGAGTGCGAGGAAGGACCTCAACGGTAACACCTGCGGACTGGTGAAGGTGCTGCTAAAGGAGCCTGGGGGCAGAGTTCGAGGGTAGCGTGATGGGCGATGTGCAGTTTACGGGCAATGAGTATCTGGTGTATCTTCCTAATGGGACGAAACGCCTAGGCATCAAGCATCCTGACTACCTGCCAACAACCATCGTATTTGCCGACTATGGCACGAAAACCGTTGCTTCTGGCACCACCTATCAGCTGAAGGTGAAAGCCAATAAGAAGAGGGCGAAAGTAGATAATAGCAAAAAGGGTATGGCCGTGTTCAACATCAAGCCCTCAAATGCGATGCTGCTAATAGATGGTCAGATTGCCGATGGCTCTGGTGGTGTTTACACCCTCCAACTCCCATGTGGTACGCATTACTATACGGTGAAGATAAAGGACTTCAGCCTGAACAACCAAATCGTACACATCGATAAAGATGCCAAGACCATCAATGTAGACCTGACGGAATTCTTCGCCAAGGTGGATGTGTCGTGCAAAACGGCGGATGCCGAGATAACTGTCAACGGAGAACAGAAGGGTATCGGCAGCTGGAGCAGTATGGTAGCTCCTGGTAGTTACACGATAGAAGCATCGAAGGATGGTTGCCATTCACAGACGAGATTTATACAGCTCCGTGATAATGAAACGGCGAGGGTTGACTTTACCACTTTAAAAACCATTACGGGTAGCCTGCGCGTGGACTATGAGCCAGCCGGAGCAGACGTGCTGCTCAATGGTAAGAAAGTAGGTGTCTCTCCATTAGTGCTGAAAGAATTGCCTGTTGGTGATTATCAATTGGAGATATGGAAGGAGTATTATATAAAGGAGTTCTATACTATTAAGATACAAGAGGATAAGGAGTGGAGAGAGAGCGGAAAATTGAAAGAAACTGAGTTTGGCCATCTCGTAGAATATGCTAATGAAGGATATCCTCTTATGGTGGCAGACTATTACAGATATGGTTCTTGTTCGGGAGGGTATGGTGATGCTTACACTTGTTCACAAGATACTACTTATGTACCGTTTAATCCTGTTAGGGCAATCTATTGGTATAAGAAGTATAAGAAACGGTGTGATGAGGAAGGGTCTTACTTAATTGAAGAGGCAATTAAAGCTTTAGGTCCTTTATATCCGTCCTCTAATGATGATGAGGCATTATCATTTGCATGGGCAAAAGCAGCGGTTGACGAGATCGAAACTTGGGAGAATAATTATTTCAAATATAATCTATCTGCTATGTGGCAGGGAAATCCTTATGCTCCATTAGCATGGCATTACTTTTATGGAGTTGGATGTGGAAAGGATTTAGAAAAGGCAAAACAAATGATGAGGTGGGCATGCAATGAGGATGGGACATATAGGTATCCTGCATTTACGGAACTGATTAAAGAAATGGGGCTTGATGCCGAACTAAAATACAAGAAAGGATATTAATATGAAAAATAAAATTGATATTTGGGAACGGTTGTTGATGACAGCTTTTGCTCTCTTTATTTTCTCAAACTCTTTTTCTCAAGGATTCAAAGTGAAAGAGTTTAAGCCGAACATCAATGATGGCTCAGCATTTAATGCTCCTATGGATTCTATGGGACATTCGTGTGGATTGATAAAAGTTCGTACTGATAGTCCAGATTTGCATTTTGTTGGAGATATCGTAGGAGATGTTGAAAACAAAATGAACGAATATTGGGTGTATATGCCCCAAGGTAGCCAGTCGCTAAAAATCAACCATCCCAATTTTATGCCCCTTTCGGTCACATTTGCCAATTATGGCATTGAAATCTCTCCCAAGGCAACTTATATTTTGACATTGGCAGAAACAAAATTCAAAAAGGAGAAGACGGGTTTGACTATAGTCGTAAAGCCAGAAGATGCACAATTAATGATTGCCAGTAAGATTGTTGACAATTTAAGTGGACATGGATTCTATCAGCTTTATCTTCCAAAAGGAGAGTATATCTGCATACTATCGAAAGAGGGCTACCGTCCGAATTCGCAAATTGTCAAAACAGGAAAAACCTCACAGAATATTAATGTGGAGTTAGAGTCTGTGATGGCAGAGTTGGAAGTGAAATGTAAGACCGAGACAGCAGAAATATACATTGACGGCAAGCTAAAAGGCAATGGGACATGGAAAGGAGAAATGCTTGCTGGTAACTATCAGATTGAAGCACGGCAGAATAACTTTGAATCCTGCACTCAAACAGTCACGCTTGCTGAGAAAGAAAGCAGGACCTTTGTTATGCCTACACTAAAGCGTACAATGGGGAAACTTCGTATAGAAACGGAACCTTCCAATTTACCAGTAAATGTTGATGGCAAATCAGTTGGTCTTAGCCCATGTACTATAGATATTGAAACGGGAAAGCACTATGCAAGTAGTAAACACTATGGAATGAAAAACTGTCGTACAGATGTTGAAGTAAATAGCGGAAGAACAGAAATAGCAAGAATAAAGATAGAATATGAAGATGGCTGGCTTAAAGAGGATTATCAAAAAGGATATAATGGAAATACCGACGCAATCTTATCACTTGCATGTCAAGCATGCGTAATAGGAAACTACGAAGAAGCTATCTTTTGGATTAACAGACATCCCGATAAGGAGAAGGTGATTTGTTACTGGAATGAAAGATATGGGGAACAATCAAGTGGTGCTTATTGGAAATGTGATTGGATTTCTGCATATTGTGAGATTGGAAATCCTGAAAAAGCTTTGGAATTATTTCCTTATATACAAAATGACTCAAAAGATATGCTGGTAATGAGTTATATTGGCGATGCATTCTATAAGAAAAAGAATTATGACAAAGCTATATCATGCTACCAAAAAGCAGGTGAACATGGCTATGAGGGTCTTGGCGACTGTTACGCAGCCAAAGGTGATAAACAGAAGGCTGCAATATTTTACAGAAAAAGCTTGAATACAGATGTATATGGACTTGACAAGAAAAGTGTCGAAAAGAAATTAAAGGATTTGGGGTATTAAAAAAACTACATGGTGATTTCTCCGCAGAGGCTCTGAGTCATCAGGTGGCGGACGGTGTCGTTGTCATCGTACTTGCCCTGCAGATACATAAGCTTGGTGACGGCAGCCTCGACGGTGGTATTGCGACCGCTGACCACGCCTGCCTCGATGAGCTGATGGCCCGTGTCGTAGCGTGACATCTCGACGGCACCCTGCATACATTGGCTGACGTTGACGATAATCTTCCCCTGGGCAGTGCCCTGTTTGAGGGCATTGATGAGCCAAGGATTCTGAGGGGCATTGCCGCTACCAAAGGTTCGCATCACGATACTGCGCAAATTCGGCGTAGCGATGATGTGGCGGATGAGGTCTTCCCTCACACCTGGGAAGAGTGAGAAGATGATGACATTGGTGTCCAAACGAAACTGCGGCGTCATAGGCTTGCTGAAGTCAGGCCGGTGAATACGCTCCTCATGATAGGTAATGTGTACGCCGGCGTCAGCCAGATGTGGATAGTTGAACGACTCAAAGGCGTTGAACTCCTCTGCACTCTGCTTCGTAGTACGGTTGCCGCGCATAAGATGACCGCTGAAATAGATGCACACCTCGGGCACGACGGCCGTGCCGTCCTCGTGGCGGGCTGCGGCTATCTCAATGCTGGTGATGAGGTTCTCCTTGCCATCGGTGCGCAACTGGCCAATGGGCAGCTGGCTACCAGTGAGGATGACAGGCTTGGTGAGGTTCTGCAACATAAACGAAAGCGCCGAGGCGGTATAGGCCATTGTGTCGGTGCCATGCAGGATAACGAAGCCGTCAAACTCGCCATATCGGTCTGTGATGATATGCACCAGTTCCGTCCACAAGGCTGGCGTCATGTCGCTGCTGTCGATAGGCGGATTGAACTGGTAGGTGTCGATATGCGTCTGCAACTGATCCAACTCGGGAACGCAGCTACGCAAGTGCTCGAAATCGAAGGGTTCCAAAGCACTTGTCAGCGGATTGCGGTGCATACCGATCGTACCGCCCGTGTATATCAGCAATACACTACTCTTCATCACTCAACAGGTCAATCTTCGTCGGGCAGGAAAAGCGGGTCTTCTGGCATCACCATCGTGGGTGCCTGCTGATAGGCGGTCATCACCTTCTCAGGCACAAACTCGTTGGGCACCACCAAACGGAACATATATTCGCGCAGCCAGCGGTCGGTCATGATGAGGCAGCCCTTCTGTCCCCAGTCGGCACCCCATGAGTTCTCCACCTTCCACTTCACAGCCTTGCCTTTCTTGTCGAGGTCAACGGCACAAAGGGTCATAGCGTGGGTGGAGCCACTGTCGAAAGTAGAGATGCGCTCAGCCTTGGTCATGGGGAAGTTGGTGCCGAAGAGCGAGCCGTAATCGAAGTTCTCGGTATCGGCATAGCCGCGCTTGCGGTCGAGCATCTTACCGACATCGTAACTGCTGTAAAGTTTATGGCCTGCACGGAGGGCATCGATAGCCATCTGTTCGATGTCGTCCATCGGCAGGTTGACGTACTTCCAGTTGTGTCCGTCGTAGGTGTGGCGGTCATATTCCACCTCATAGGTCATATAATAGGGACGGCGCGGATCGTTCATCACCATGATGAAGGAGCCGTTCAATGGCTGGCCCACCACCTCCTTGTAGAACGACATCGGTGTGTACTCACGCGGCTCACCAACAGTCTTGCCCTTGCTGTTCTTGAAGGCGTAGGTGAACTTCTCAGGCGGACAGCCAATGGTATATTGCAGCATGTGATAGATCTGGCTCAGCATACGCACCTTAGCCTTCTCCATAGCGGCAGGCTTCTTGCCTTTCTGCACCATCTCACGCAGCTGCAGGCCGTACTCACGCAGTTTCGAAGCGATGAGGGCGCGGGCCTTCGAGGTATTGTCGGTAGAGAAGGACTCGGGCATCACCTCAGCAGGCACCAGTCCGTATTTATCAGCCAGATCGGCCACACCGCAGAACGTGCCGCCGTCGCCGATGGGCGAGCGGAAGAAGAACTGCACACGCACGTCGTCGATGGGTTTGTCACCTGTGTCGATGCATCCCTGCAGCATCAGGTTGGCCTTCTCCAACTGATCCCAGAAGAAGAGGTAGGCTTGCGAGAACGTGACCTGCAACGAGTCGGTGCGCAGATTGAAGTCACCTCGCAGCACATTCATGCCACTGAACATCCAGCAGCGTCCGCTCGACTTTTGGTCGGTGATCGACTGTAAACGTGTCTCTATACTAAAGTGGGTGTCGAAGGCAGCATCGTTGTCGTGATTCTTCGCCAGATTGTCGATGGCATTACCGGCAATGGCATTCATCAGCGCACGGTCGGCTGTTGTCAGCTGCTGCTCCTTCTGAATATCGTTGAGCATCTTGCTGCTGATGCCCCCACTCTTTTGTGCAGCCACCGTCATTGTCAGACAGGCAGCCGTAAGCAAAATGATTCTTTTCATATCTCTTTTCTATACATTATTGTGCAAAGATAACATTTTTTTACGTTGAAATCAAAAAAAGTGACAAGAAATTTTGTCGTTACGAATAATTTACATACTTTTGCACACGATAAATCATATTATTAACTCACATAACAAACTTTTATTGCCTATAGAAAGAAATTTACTTCATAACAAAATTTAAAGTATATGAAGAATTTCAACGAGCTGACCGACGAGCAGTTGGCCATGCTTTATGTAAAAGGCAATAACAGTGCTTTTGATGAGCTTTTATCCCGCACTCAAAGCAAGTTGTTCACTTATATCATGTTCGTAGTACACGATCATGACTTGGCTGATGACATCTTCCAAGAGACTTTTGTGAAGGCCATCACCAAGTTGCAGAAAGGCGAGTACACCGATTCGGGCAAATTCCAATTCTGGCTCACCCGCATCGCCCACAATGCTATCATGGACTGGTATCGCCAGCAGCAGAGCCGTCATATCATGGAGCCCAACGCCGACAACGACCTGCAGAACCTGAGCATGGCCTCGGTGCTCGACACCTTCCGCGAGTCGGAGCTGGTGAACGAGCAGGTGCTGCGCGACGTGAAGAAGATGATGGAAGCCCTGCCAGCCCCACAGCGTGAGGTGGTCTATATGCGTTTCTATCAGCAACTGTCGTTCAAGGAGATTGCCGAACTGACCAATGTCAGCATTAACACAGCCCTTGGACGCATGCGCTACGCACTCATCAACATGCGACGTATGGCCAAGGACTATCAGATAGAGCTTGCCCTCTCGGCATAACTTATAAAAAAAGCCCGGCTACCTTATAGAAGGGAGCGCGGGCTTCTTTTATCTTAGCACGACAGTGACGCCACGTGCAGCCTGTGCGCCATAGACAAGGGCCGACTCAATGTCGGCAGTCTTGCTGGGGCCGCTGATGAACGTGCCGAACTTGTACTCCTGGAAATACTCTTTTGAGGCGGCAATGCGCTCGTAGGCCTCATGCATATTATTGATGATGGCATCGCGGCTGAGCACGATGACCAATTGCTGCGAGGCAAAGCAAACAGCCTTCTCCTTCATCTGCTGCGGAATCCAGATACAAGCGTTCTCGGCCACGCCGATACATCCCTCAATGACGCCCACATCAACCTTCATCAACTCCTGGGCACTAGCTGTGTCGGGATTGATGTCGGCCTCGACGCCAGGCATATTGCCGGCCACCACCTTGGCGTCAGGATAAGCCTGATGCACGATGTCGTTCAGGTTGTCACCAGCCTTCATCTCTATCAGCTTTGCACCTGCCGTCGTCGTGGTTTTCGTGATGAACTCAGCCACAGGGTCGGCATAGGTGATGGGCTTCAGCTGCGACAGGTCGGGCATGTCGTAGGTCTCGCGGGTGTTCTTGCGAAGCCTCTGCAATATATCTTCTCTTGAGCTCATAGCTTTTCTTTTTTCCAAAGTTGGTGGAACGACTTCTTGGGGAACTTCATCATCTTATGGCCGTAGGCCCAAGGATTCAGCTTCAGGTTCATCAGCGGGCCTGGCACCCAGTTGGCTACGGGCGACATCCACAACGCGCCCTTATAGACCTTTGGATGGTTGAACATACAGCTCATGCCTTTCGACATCATCTTCTTCATCTTATTGGCATGACCCAGCGACTCCAGCTGCTGTCGCCAACGATAGATCTGCGTCGAGAGGTCGACCTTCACGGGACAGACATTGTCGCATGAGCAGCAGAGCGAACAGGCAGAGACGTTGTCGTAATACTGATGCGGGTCGCGCAACATGCCGAGATTCACGCCGACGGGGCCTGGAATGAAATAGGTGTAGCTGTAGCCAGCCGAGCGGCGATAGACGGGACACGTGTTCATGCAGGCGCCACAGCGCATACACTTCAGCGTCTGCCAATGCTCGGGATTGCCGATGATCTCGCTGCGCCCATTGTCTACCAGCACGATATGCATCTCGCCACCAGGTCGCGGGCCACGAAAATGACTGGTGTAGACCGTCGTCTCCTGTCCTGTGCCGCAGCGGGCAAGCAGGCGCTGGAAGACGCCCATCGCCTGATAGTCGGGAATCAGTTTCTCAATGCCCATCGACACGATATGCAGCTTGGGAATCGATGTCGACATGTCGGCGTTGCCTTCGTTGGTGCACACTACCACGTCGCCTGTGGCGGCAATGCCGAAGTTGGCGCCCGTCATACCGCAGTCGGCCTCGGCAAACTGCTGGCGCAAATGCATACGGGCCACGTAGGTGAGGAAGGTCGGGTCGTTTTTGTCGGCGGGTGAACCGCCGACAGCGCTGTAAGTGGCGGCAATCTCGTTGAAATCGGGGATGAGGCGGCGGAAGGTGTCGCCAATCTCCTCACGATGCACATGCAGGGCGGGCATCACGATATGACTCGGCGCCAGCTTCATCATCTGCAGGATGCGCTCGCCCAAATCGGTCTCTACAACCTCGATGCCCTTTGCCTCCAGATTCTCGTTCAGATGGCACTCCTCGGTCAGCATGCTCTTGCTCTTCACCACCTTTTTCACGTTGTGCTGCGAGAGGATGTCGAAGACGATGCGATTGTATTCGTCGGCATCCTGAGCCCAATGCACATGAACGCCATTCTGGAGAGCGTTCTGCTCAAACTGCTCCAAATAGTCGGCCAAGTGCGTCTCCGTATGTTTCTTGATCTGGCTGGCCGCCTCGCGCAGGTCTTCCCACTCTGGCAAAGCCTGTGCCATGCGGTCGCGTTTCTGCCGCACCCCAAAGAAGGTCTGATCGTGGCGTGTCACTACGGCATCATCCTTCAGATAGGCTTCAGCTGCTTTTGAATGTTTCGTGCTCATAGTCCTGCGGATAGAATTTGTGCAACATGTATGAACTTGATGTCTAAGCCTTGCTTCTGAGCCACACCCTGCATATGCATGAGGCAGGAGGAATCAGGGCCGGTGATGTATTCGGCACCCGTGGCCATGTGACGGCGAACCTTCTCCAGTCCCATGCGGGCAGAGACGGCCTGCTCCTCGACGGCAAACATACCGCCGAAGCCGCAACACTCATCAGGGCGCTCAGGCTCCACAATCTCAATGCCCTCCACCAGTTTCAGCAAGTCGATCATCTTGTTGAACCTGGGGATGTTGCGCTCTGAAGGCGACGAGAGGCCCAGCTCGCGCACACCGTGACAAGAGTTGTGTACGCTCACCTTGTGAGGGAACTTGGCGGGCAGGCTCTCCACCTTGACAACATCGTGCAGAAACTCTACCAAGTCCATCGTCTTTCCAGCAGCCTCACACTCATGGGGCTTATGGGTCCCCACGGCCTCATTGGATAGGAGCCTCGGGTGAAAAAGCCTCACGTATGCGGCACAACTGGCGCTGGGCGCCACCACGTAATCGTAGCCTTTGAACAGCTCGTCAAACTTTCTGGCCAGGGGCACGGCCATCCGCTCAAAGCCAGCGTTGCCCATCGGCTGTCCGCAACAGGTCTGCTTCTCGGGATAGTCTACATCCAGTCCCAATGAGCGCAATAAGCGCAATGTCGATACGCCCACCTCAGGGTAGAGCGCATCGACATAGCAGGGAATAAATAGTCCTATTTTCATAGACTACATGTCTTCGTAAGTATCAAGATATGTGACGTGTGTAACGAGATACTCGTCAACGCCATGCTTGCCGTCGGCACCACCGATGCCCGACTTCTTCATGCCGGCGTGGAAGCCCTGTATGGCCTCGAAGTGCTCGCGGTTGATGTAGGTCTCGCCAAACTCAAGCTCGCGGCAGGCCTTCACAGCAATGTTCAAATCCTTGGTGAAGATGCTCGAAGCCAGGCCATATTCGCAGTCGTTGGCCATAGCGATGGCGTCGTCAATGGTGTTGAACTCGATGAGCGGGATGACGGGGCCAAAGGTTTCCTCATGGATGATGTCCATATCCTGACGGCAGTCGTCAAGCACGGTAGCGGCGTAGAAGTAGCCTTTCTCCCCTACCCTATGTCCGCCACACAGCAGCTTGGCACCCTGTTTGATGGCACGCTCCACTTTCTCGGTAACACTCTCCAAGGCACGCTGCTCTACCAGCGGACCCATGTCGACGCTCTCGTCCTTGCAGGGATCGCCCACCTTCACGGCTTTCATCTTCTCTACGAGAATCTTCGTGAAGGCTTCCTTCACCTCCTTCTGTACATAGACACGCTCGGCATTGTTGCAGATCTGACCATTGTTGCCTATACGCGAATCAACAATCCACTGAGCAGCACGCTCCAGGTCGGCGTCCTTCATCACGATAGCAGGAGCCTTGCCTCCCAATTCGAGGCTGACCTTGGTGATATTCTTCGAGGCGGCAGCCATGATACTCTCGCCTGCAGCCACAGAGCCTGTCACAGAGACAATGTCAATCTTCGGGCTTCCTGCCATCTCATTGCCGATGACGCTACCCTTACCCGTCACGATATTGATGACGCCTGCGGGCAGGCCAGTCTCAGCGACGACCTTTGCAAACTCAGTACAGTTCTCAGGAGTGAGCTGGCTCGGCTTGATGACGATGGTACATCCGGCAATCAGCGCAGCACCGGCCTTGCGGGCGATGAGGAAGAACGGGAAGTTCCAGGGGAGAATGCCTGCAACGACACCGATTGGTTTCTTCGTCAGCAGAATAGTCTCATTGGGACGGTCAGAGGGAATGATTTCACCCTCAATGTGGCGTGCGAAGGTGGCCATATACTCGAAATAGGCAATGGTGGCACCTACCTCGATGGCAGCCCACGTGCGGGTCTTACCCTGCTCGCGCATAATAATCTCGGTGAACTCATTCTCACGTGCCTTGATGCCTGCTGCAATCTTCAGCAAGTAGCCGGCACGCTCGATGGCAGGCGTCTTGGCCCAAGCCTTCTGGGCAGCACGGGCAGCATCCAATGCACGGTTCACATCCTCGATGGTGCCTTCCGGCTGGCGCGAGATGACCTCCTCAGTCGACGGGTTCAACACATTAATCCACTGGCCGTTCGAGCTTGCGCAGAACTGACCGTTAATGTACATCTGTAAGTCTTTCATACGTGTGGTTGTTATTAGGTTATGTTTGTCAAAAATCATCCGCAAAGATAATAAAAGTTTTTCAAAAAGCGCACTCTTCACAAAAAAAAGTCTGACAATTCATCAAAAAATCAAGTAAGTTGAATCAAAAATCAAAGATTATGTGTAACTTTGCGACAACAAAAACGAAAAACGAAAACAATAGAATGATTACAGGACGCTTTGCTCCGTCGCCGACAGGCCGTATGCACCTTGGAAATGTGTTCAGCGCGCTACTGTCGTGGCTCTCAGCTAAGAGCAAAGAAGGACGTTGGCTGCTACGCATTGAGGATATTGACCCGCAACGCTCACACATGGAATATGCCAAACTGCTGATGGACGACCTGCAATGGCTGGGTCTGAAATGGGACGGTGAACCGGTATTCCAGAGTCAGCGTTCCGATATCTACGAACATTATTATCAGCTATTGCAGCAGCAGGGCCTTACCTATCCTTGCTACTGCACACGCGCCGATCTGCTGGCCACACAGGCTCCACATGAGAGTGATGGCCGCGTGGTGTATCCTGGGACGTGCAGACCAAAGAAGGTAGAAGGTGAAAGGTTGATGGTTGAAGGTGGAGAATTGAAAGTGGAAGGTGGACGTGCTGCAGCCACTCGTCTGATGGTTGCTGACGAGGATGTTTCCTTCGTCGACGGCCACTATGGCATCCAAAGCGTTAATATGGCGCAACAGGTGGGCGACTACATTATCCGCCGCAAGGACGGGGCATGGGCCTACCAGCTGGCGGTAGTTGTCGACGACGGGCTGATGGGAATCAACGAAGTGGTGCGTGGACGCGACCTACTGCTGTCTTCTCCACAGCAGATTTCCCTATCACGTATTCTCGGTTTCACTCCACCACAGTTCATCCACCTGCCATTGCTTATCAACGAGGCAGGACAGCGGCTGTCGAAACGTGACAAGAGCCTTGACATGGGCGTCCTGCGACAGAAATACACCGCTTCTGAAATAATTGGACAATTAGCTTACTATGCAGGATTGCTGCCAGATCCTCAACCCATCATGCCCTGCCAGCTACTAAAGGTCTTCTCTTGGGACAAGGTTCCTCACAACGACATCACCGTCATAGCGGGTTCATAGTGAAAACGCTCACTCCCAGCACTCTATCTCGTCTTCCAGCTCAGGCAATTGGCTGCGATGGAAGACGGGCTCTTTAATCCCTTGTTTCTTCTGCTTTCTATAATCGTCAAGCAAGCGGAAGGCATAGCGACCCAACAGCACGATGGCCACGAGGTTGCAGGCTGTAAGGAAGGCCATGAAGAAATCAACGATGTTCCACGCTAACTCAAAACTGGCTAAGGCACCGAACATCACCATCACACCTGCCGAGCAGATGCGATAGACGGTCATCACCTTCTGACTGGGCGTGATGAAACGAATATTCGCCTCACCATAATAATAGTTGCCGATTATGCTGGAGAATGCGAAGAGAAAGATAGCTACTGCCACAAACACGGGACCTGCAGCGCCTACTTCCGACTGCAGGGCCGACTGCGTCAGGGCAATGCCGTTCAGCTCTGGATGCTGATAGAGACCGCTGATGAGGATGATAAATGCTGTGCAGGAACAGACCAGCAGCGTATCGGTGAAGACGCCAAGTGCCTGAATCAGTCCTTGCTTCACAGGATGCGTCGTCGTAGCCGTAGCAGCCACATTAGGAGCACTGCCCTCACCAGCTTCGTTGCTGAAGAGTCCGCGCTTGATGCCATTCATCATAGCGGCGCCGATACCGCCACCTGCTATCTGCCCAAAGCCGAAAGCATCCTGCACAATGACCTTCAGCACATGCGGAATATGCTCGATGTTCGTCGCAATGACAACAATTGCCAGCACCACATAGCCCACAGCCATGATAGGCACCAGCACCGAACTGACGCGGGCGATTCGCTGGATGCCGCCGAAGACGATGAACAGCGCCATTGCTGCCAACGCAACACCCACCCATACAGGCGAAAAACCAAATGCCTCCTGCATGGCCCCACAAATAGTGTTCGCCTGGATGGAATTGTTCGACAGGCCGAACTGTAGTGTGATGAGCACGGCAAAGAGCACGGCCATCCAACGCTTGTGCAAGCCCTGCTGAATATAGTAGGCAGGACCGCCAATGAACGAATCCTTGTGTCTCTTCTTGAATAGTTGGGCCAGCGTAGACTCCACGAAAGCGGTGGCAGAGCCAATGAGCGCTATCAGCCACATCCAGAACACAGCTCCAGGACCGCCTATAGCGATAGCTGTAGCCACACCTGCCAGATTGCCAGTGCCCACACGCGTAGCCACACTGACAGCGAAAGCCTGAAACGAAGAAATGTGCTTCGTGCCTTTCACAGTATCAACAGCCGACTCGGTCAGCAACCGCAACATCTCGCCTACCATGCGGAATTGCACAAAGCGCGTTCTGCACGTAAACCATATGCCGCAGCCCACCAAGGCCACTATGAGCACATAGCTCCATAAAACATCATTCAATTGGGTTATAAATTCATTCATCGTTTCAGTTAAGCAATCAGTTCATATACTATTTATAAAAACAAAAGCGACGGACTTCACAGCCGATCGCTTCTATCTTCAATAGGTATTAGTTCTTTTAAGGTAAAAAGATTGTTTTCAGGATAACGTTGCAAAGGTAAGCAAAGATTTTGAATGTTGCAAACTTTTCTTAAAAAAAAATTAGAAAAAATTGTTGTGCGGGAGCACAATTTCTTGATGTATGCTAAAAAAGCGTTAAAAGGGCTTGCAAACGATTGTTTTCGTACTTTTTCACTGTTCGACGGACTCATGAATATGCTCAATGATTTGCTGTTCGTCGTCGGGTGAGAACCACGTCACTTCGTTGTCCTTTTTAAACCACGTCAGCTGTTTGCGGGCATAGCGCCGCGTGTTGCCTTTCATACGTTCCACAGCCTCGTCCAGCGACCATGTGTTGTCAAAGTACGCGAACATCTCTTTATAGCCCACCGTGTTCAACGCGTTCAGATGACGATGAGGCAACAGTCGGCGTGCCTCGTCGAGCAATCCCTGCTGCATCATCAAGTCCACACGGGCATTGATGCGATTGTAGAGTTCCTCACGTGGTCGTGTCAGCGCTATCTTCACAATGCGGAAGGGACGGGATGAGGGGTAAAGGCGAGAGGTATCACCAAGCTCCCTCTTCCTGAAGGATGTATACGTGCGGCCCGTCATGTGGCAAATTTCGAGTGCGTGCACCACACGACGTGGGTTCTTGCGGTCTACGATGGCCCAATGCTCAGGGTCAAGGCGTCGCAACTCCTCGCACAGCGCTTCCAGGCCTTCTTCCTGCAAGCGGCGCTTCATCGTAACACGTGTCTCATCGTCAACGGTGGGGATGTCATCAATGCCGTTGCACACCGCATCGATATACATCATAGATCCACCTGATAGCAGGGCATAGTCCGACTGTTGGAACAGTTCGTCGAGCAAGGCCATCACCTGCTGCTCATACATCGAGGCGCTGTAGTAGTCCTCCAGCCCAAGCGTGCCTACAAAGTAATGCCGCACCTGCCTGAGCTGTTCCTCGGTAGGTGCGGCAGTGCCAATCTTCAGTTCGCGGAAGATCTGTCGCGAGTCGGCATTAATGATAGGGATGTTGAAGTGGCGGGCCAGGTTTAGGCATAGTGCCGTCTTGCCCACAGCCGTAGGGCCGGTAATCACTATCAACGTCTTCATCTATCGGATGATTCCCCTCTTCGAACTCTCAACAAACGAGCATATATACTCCACTTCCTTCGAGTCGGGATACTTCGCGCGTGCCTCGGCGATGCCGTCCTTGATGATGCCCTTCGAATAGATGGTGCGGTAGGTGTCGTGAATCATCTCGATAGTCTCATTCGAGAAACCGCGACGACGCAGACCAATGAGGTTCACACCTGCATAGCGTATAGGCTCCTTGCCGGCAATGATATACGGCGGGATGTCCTGACTGGTGCGGCATCCGCCTTGTATCATCACATAGCTACCAATGCGAATGAACTGGTGGAACAGCACCTCAGCCGAGATGATGGCATTGTCGTCCACCTCCACCTCGCCGGCAAACTTCGTAGAGTTGCCGATGATGCAGCCGTTGCCGATGACACAATCGTGTGCAATATGCATATTCTCCATCAGCAGATTACCGCTGCCTACCACGGTCTTGCCGCGTGAAGCCGTTCCTCGGCTGATGGTCACATTCTCACGGATGCTGTTATTGTCGCCAATGATGCAAAGCGACTCTTCTCCCTTGAACTTCAAGTCTTGCGGCTTTGTCGAGATGCTGGCACCCGGGAAGAACTCATTACCGTTGCCAATGCGTGCTCCCGTGTGGATGGTAACGCTGTTCAGCAGGTGATTGTTGTCGCCCATCACCACATTGGCGTCGACCACACAGAACGGGCCTATCACGTTATTGTCGCCCAGCTGAGCCTCAGGCGAGACGACGGCTAAAGGATGTATCTGATTCATACCTTTTTGTTTTGACGGTGCAAAGGTACAAATAAGCGAGAAGAAAACCAAATAATATTCGACTTTTCTCAAATGAATGCAATATAATAAAAAGCATATCACTGCTGCCAATGATATGCTTTCTCTTTGTAGGAACATTGGGACTCGAACCCAAGACCTCTTCAATGTGACTGAAGCGCTCTAAACCAACTGAGCTATGCTCCTATCTCTTGCTCTTTGTGAACCCGTTGGGATTCAAACCCAAGACCTTCAGAACCGGAATCTGACGCTCTATTCAGCTAAGCTACGGGTCCATTCTGTTTTCTTCCCTGCGGCTTGTTCAACTAAGCGGGTGCAAAGGTAGACACTTTTTTTCTTTCCCGCAAGTTTTTTTACTACTTTTTTCGTCGATTAGAGAATTATTAGTAATTTTGCACGAAATTTGAACATCTGAGTGAACACGTAAATGAAGAAAACGATACCTACACTGATGTTATTGCTGCTGACAGCAGCCTGCACAGGCAAGAAGGAGCCGGTGGTCGTAGCAGAGCTTGATGATGAAGATGAACCGCTACCCGAACGCTTCGAAAACGATGACCTGCCGAAAGCAGCCGATGAGCTGTTCGACGACTTCTTCTACTATTACGCCAGCAATGCCTCGCTTCAGCATCGTCGCACAGTCTTCCCCTTGCCTGTGAAGGGTGCCGACGGGAAGAAAAGCCAAGTGGAGGACTCCATATGGTCGCCCAATCGATTCTTTATGGATCAGGGACTGTATGTGCGAATCTTCGACACTCAGGAACAAGCTGCCTTGCCTGGCGACACAGCGGTTGAGCGTGTTATTGTGGAACAGGTATTCTTTGAGAACGACTCAGTCAGACAATATCTTTTTCTACGCAATGAGGGTCGCTGGCAGCTCACAGACATCAGCCATCAGGCATTGCGAAACAATCCCAACGCACAGTTTCTGCATTTCTATCATGAATTTGCCACTGATTCCGTCTTCCAGCAAAAGAGTTTGAGCAACGAGATTGCTTTCACCGGTCCCGACCCCGATGACGACTTTGCCACAATGGAGGGCTTTATCACGCCCGACTCATGGGAGGCCTTTGCGCCTGAACTGCCCCAAGACAGTATATATAATATTGTGTATGGACCGCAAAACACATGGTCGAAGGAGAAGACCATTGTCATATGTGGCATTGCCAACGGCTTGGAGACTGGACTCACCTTCAAGCAAAAGCGGGGGAAATGGAAGCTAATAAAAATAGAAAACTGAGAATTCGTTTTGTATTTAAGAATGAATATTCAGAATACTTTTGGCATTGAAGCCCAGTGCAGGCGCTATTTGGAGTATGCCACAACTGAAGAGGCTATCGGCGTGGCAGAGGAGCTGCGCCACGAGCATACAGCATACATGATAATTGGCGCAGGAAGCAATCTGCTGCCTACTGCCGACTACGATGGCACGGTGGTTCACTCCGCCATCCGCGGTATCAGCCTCACAGAGACCCCCAATGGCAGTGCATTGTTGCGTTGCGGAAGTGGCGAGACATGGGATGATGTCGTGGCTTGGAGCGTTGACAGAGGCTATGCCGACCTAGCTAACCTCTCGCTGATTCCAGGAGAGGTGGGAGCCTCTGCCGTACAGAACATCGGAGCCTACGGTGCCGAAGCTTGCCAGTTCATCCATGACATCCAAGCCATTGACATCCAGACGGGCCAATGTGTTATCATTCCACAACAGGATTGTCAATATGGCTATCGCGACAGTTTGTTCAAACACGAGTGGAAAAATCGTTTCCTCATCACACACGTCAGCTACAAGCTGAATCGATATTATAAGCCAAACCTGGAATATGGCAACCTGCGCGCTGAACTTGAGCGACAGGGTATCGACAGTATTCCTTCTCCACAACAGCTCAGACAGGTTATCATTGACATCCGTCGCTCGAAGCTACCCGATCCCGCCGAGCAGGGTAATGCCGGCAGTTTCTTCATGAATCCTATCGTCTGTCGCGCGAAGTTTGAGGAGCTGATTGCCGCTTATCCGCAGATGCCACATTATTATATAAATGAGGACAGCGAAAAGATTCCTGCTGCATGGCTCATCGACCAGTGCGGATGGAAAGGCCGCACTTTGGGACGTGCAGGTGTGCATCACAAACAGCCGCTGGTACTGGTGAATCTCGGTGGTGCTACGGGGCAGGACGTCGTGACACTATGTCAGGCCATCCAAGATGACGTGCAACATCGATTCGGTATTCTGCTAAAGCCAGAAGTGAATATCATATGAAGATTACGATACTTGGAACAGGAACGTCTTGTGGAGTTCCCGTCATCGGGTGCCAGTGTGAGGTGTGCCGCAGTGAAGACCCGCGCGACAAGCGGTTGCGATGCAGCATTCTGGTGGAGACAGAGAGCACCCGTATTCTCGTGGATGCAGGCCCCGACTTCCGTCAGCAGATTCTGCCACAACCCTTCCGCCGCATCGACGGAATCCTTGTCACCCACTCGCACTATGACCACGTGGGCGGGATGGACGACATACGCCCTTACTGCCAGTTCGGCCAGATTGACGTCTACGCCGACCCCATTGCACGCAAGGGAATGCTGGAGATGCTGCCATACTGCTTTGCCGAGAACCGCTATCCAGGCGTGCCAGCTATCGGACTGCACGAGATTCACGCCGGTCAGCCCATGCGCATTGGCGATATCGACATCCTGCCCGTGGAGGTGATGCACGGTAAGCTGCCCATCCTCGGTTACCGTTTCTGCAACTTTGCCTATATCACTGATATGAAGAGTATTGCTGACGACCAAGCCGCCCTGCTGCGAGGTGTCGACACATTGATAGTCAACGCCCTGCGTTTCGACAAGCCCCACCATTCCCACCAACTTGTTGACGATGCCCTTATCTTTGCTCGCCGTATCGGAGCACGCCGTACCTTGCTCACACATATGTGCCACGATGTCGGTCTACACGCCGAAGTAAACAAGCGCCTGCCTGAGGGAATCGAATTGGCTTTCGACGGACAGGTATTGCAGAAAAATGGAGAAATCTTTGGATAATAAAAACAAATAGTGTAACTTTGCACACGCAATAACTAAACTAACCCTTTTAAGTTATGAGCAAACAAAAGAAATTTATCCTTCTAGAGAGTGAGATTCCTACACAGTGGTACAACATTCAGGCCGACATGCCCAACAAGCCGCTGCCGCCCATCCATCCGGCAACGAAGCAGCCTTTAGGCGTCGACGACCTAGCTCACATCTTCCCTCGCGAGTGCTGCGTCCAGGAGCTGGACCAGGAGCACCGTTGGATTGACATTCCTGAGGAAGTGCTGGAAAAGTATAAGTTCTACCGCAGCACACCGCTGGTACGCGCCTACGGCTTGGAAGAGGCCATCGGCACTCCCGCTCACATCTATTTTAAGAATGAGTCGACGAACCCGCTGGGCTCGCACAAGATTAACAGCGCCCTGCCACAGTGCTACTACGCAAAGCAGGAGGGCACGACAAATGTGACTACCGAGACAGGTGCCGGCCAATGGGGTGCCGCCCTATCGTATGCCGCCAAGATCTACGGTCTGGATTGCGCCGTCTATCAGGTGAAGATCACGATGCAGCAGAAGCCCTACCGCAGCAGCATCATGCGTGCTTTCGGCGCCGTAGTAGAGGGCTCGCCCTCGATGTCGACACGTGCCGGTAAGGACATCCTCACGAAGGATCCGACGCACAGCGGCTCGCTGGGCACCGCCATCTCTGAGGCTGTAGAGCTGGCCACCACTACTCCCAACTGTAAGTACACTCTCGGCTCGGTGCTCAATCACGTGGGCCTGCACCAGACCATCATCGGCCTCGAGGCAGAGAAGCAGATGGCAATGGCTGGCGAATATCCCGACATGGTGATTGCCTGCTTCGGCGGCGGCTCTAATTTCGGCGGTATTGCATTCCCCTTCATGCGCCACAATATCCTTGATGGAAAGAAGACCGAGTTCATCGCTGCCGAGCCCGACAGCTGTCCGAAGCTGACTCGTGGCAAGTTCCAGTATGACTTCGGCGACGAGGCTGGCTATACGCCGCTGCTTCCGATGTTCACCCTTGGCCACCAGTTCAAGCCTTCAAACATCCACGCCGGTGGCCTGCGCTATCATGGTGCCGGTATGATTGTGTCGCAGCTCATCAAAGACGGTATGATGCGTGGTGTTGATATTCCGCAGCTGGAAACCTTCGACGCAGGACTCCTTTTCGCCCGTACTGAGGGCATCATTCCCGCTCCGGAGAGTTGTCACGCTATTGCTGCTACCATTCGCGAAGCAAAGAAATGCATCGAGACGGGCGAGGAGAAGGTCATCCTCTTCAACCTCTCAGGCCACGGTCTCATCGATATGCCGTCTTACGAATCGTTCATCAAGGGTGACCTGCAGAACTATACAGTCACCGACGAAATGATTGAGAAAAACGTGAGCGAACTGGAGCAAATCATCAAATGATTACCATCTTAGGTCCTACAGCCTGTGGCAAGACTACGTTGGCAGTCGCCTTGGCAAAGAGAATTGGCGGAGAGATACTCTCCGCCGATTCCCGTCAAGTGTACCGACGTATGGACATCGGCACGGGTAAGGACCTGAGCGAATATGACGGCGTGCCCTATCACCTCATCGACATCTGCGAACCAGGTACGAAGTACAACCTATTCCAATATCTTCAGGACTTCAGCAAAGCTTATCAACTGGTGACAGAGCATGGTGCTGTGCCCATTCTATGTGGGGGAACAGGGCTTTACATCGAGGCCATACTGAAGAACTACCAGCTGTCACCCGTTCCTCAGAATCCTGAACTGCGCCGTCAGCTGGAGGGAAAGTCCTTGGAAGAGCTTACCACGATGCTACGCCAACTGAAGGAACGCAACGGCACCCACATGCACAACACTACCGACGTGGATACCGCCCAGCGCGCCATCAGGGCGATAGAGATAGAGATGGGAGGAGAAAGGAGTGAGATGAGAAGTGAGAGCATCCCACTCTCCTCCCCCATCTTCGGTCTCGACATTCCTCGCGACCTACGCCGTGAGCGTATTACGCAGCGTTTAAAAGTTCGCTTGGACGAAGGAATGGTTGACGAGGTACGTAGCCTATTGGATGAGGGCATCCCTGCAGAAGACCTGACCTACTACGGCCTAGAATACAAATACGTAACGGAATACGTCACCAACGTGCTGAGCTTCGAGGAGATGTTCAGCCGTCTGGAGATTGCCATCCATCAGTTTGCCAAGCGGCAGATGACGTGGTTCAGGGGTATGGAACGCCGCGGTCTTACTATCCACTGGATTGACGCCACACTGCCCACAGAAGAAAAGGTGGCGCAAATCTTGAAATACTCTCACCTCACACCTCATACCACTCACCACTTATAACATGGAAGACAATCGCTGGGGAATCCTCTACTGTCCTCGCAAAGGCATCAAGAGCAAGCGCAAACGCTGGGAACGGCTGCAAAGGGAGCTGGACCTGCACGGTGTACACTATGACATGGTACAGAGCGAGAACACCGACAGCGTAGAACGCTTGGTGACAATGCTCATCCGCAACGGTTACAAAACCATTATCGTGGTAGGTGGAGACGCAGCATTGAATGATGCAGCCAACTGTCTGATGCACGAAGAGCGGAAGGTACGCGAGAGTGTGGCATTAGGCCTTGTGCCAAATGGCTCACTCAACGACTTTGCCCGTTTCTGGGGCTTCGACGATGACAATGATGCACAGACCGTGGAATGGCTGACGAAGCACCGCACACGGCGTGTAGACCTGGGTTGCATCCGCTATCACGATAAAAACGGTATGCCGCAGCACCGTTACTTCCTCAACTGTGTCAACATCGGTACTACGGCTGACATTATGAACCTACGACAGCAAACACGCCGCATACTTTGGTCGCGGACGTTGTCGTTCATTTCCTCTGTCATACTGAAAATCTTCCACCGCAAGGACTATAAAATGCGTCTCCTCGTCAACAGTGAGACGGTAGACCGCCGTATCATGACCGTTTGCGTAGGCAATGCCCGTGGATACGGCCAGACGCCCAGCGCCGTGCCCTACAACGGGATGCTCGACCTCACCGTGGTCTACGATCCAAAGCTCATGCAACTGTTTAGCGGCTTGTGGCTGCTCATCAGCGGACGCTTCCTCAACCACCGCAGCGTCCACCCCTACCGCACCCGTGAACTAGTGGTAGAGGAGGCCCGCCATGCCCTCGTAGGCATCGACGGACGTCTCATCCCCACCCCGTCAGGAGCCTACACCATCACGGTGGAGCAGGAAGTCATCAATTTTTTGATTCCCGAATAATCAATTGACTATTCGTAATCCTTAGGCGTGAGCTTGATGTCTACAAGCGTGTCCTTGGGATTCTTCATGTTGCAATAGACATACTGGAAGATGAACTTGCTCTCCATATACGGCTTATAGCTTGGCTGATTCTTCAGGTCCTTCAAAAGGATGTCGCGCATATCAATCTGTTCCAGCGTCTCAGGTGCAGCATCAAGCAGAAAATCTTGCTTCCATACGCGAGTGCTCTTGTCAAAGGTGATGCGCTCCAGGATAAGAGTTCCCTCATCGTTCAACCGCATGGGACAACGCTTGGCAGTAGTCTCTTCAGCGTCACGAGCGGCACGGTCTTCCATCGACTCCTGACAGGCACTCAGTGTCAGCAATGCTGTCAACAACAATAGTATTTTCTTCATTTTATCTTTGATTTTGCTGGTTGATGTTGCAAAGGTACAAAATAATTTGCCATTCATTGTTGATTATTCAAATATTTTTGTAACTTTGCAAAAATTATCATCAATACTAACCAACCATTACTTATGTTAAGGAAACTGATTCTTTCTATGGCGATGACAGCAACCGCCGTAGCGATGGCAGCACCGACAACACCGGTTTGGCGCGACCCTGCCGTGAACCAAGTAAACCGTGAGGCACGCCGTGCCGATTTCTTCGCCTTTGAGAATGCCGACAAAGCCATGAAGGGCGACAAGACCAAGAGCGACCGCTACCTATCGATGGAGGGTAAGTGGAAGTTCAACTTCGTGAAGGACCACAACTTGGCTCCAACGGACTTCTTCACCCTGAAGTTCGATGACTCTGAGTGGGTAGACTTCCCCGTGCCCGGTCTCTTTGAGATTGAGGGCTACGGTGATATGACCTACAAGAATGCAGGCTTTGCCTGGTGCACTACCTTCGACAACAACCCGCCCTTCATCGGCGAGACCAACAACTACACAGGCTCATACCGCAAGACATTTGAGTTGCCTGCAGACTGGTGGAACGGGCAGGAGGTGTACTTCCACGTGGGCTCCGCCACCAGCAACCTCGCTGTATGGGTCAACGGCAAGTACGTAGGCTACAGCGAGGACTCAAAGGTGGCTGCTGAGTTCAACATCACAAAGTATCTGAAGAAGGGAAAGAACCTCATCGCCATGCAGGTAATGCGCTGGTGTGATGGCTCATGGCTCGAAGACCAGGACTTCTGGCGCTTCACGGGTATTGCACGCGAAGTCTACCTCTATGCCCGTCCGAAGGTGCACATCCAGGACATCATCATCGGTCAGGATTGGCAGCAGGGCAAGGGTTTGCTCGATGTGCAGGTCAGCCTGAAAGGTAGCGGCACCGTAGAGGCCCGTCTGCTTGATGCTGAAGGTAAGGAGGTGGCAACAGGACTGAAGGCCACCATCGATAATGTGAAGGCATGGACGGCCGAGACGCCCTATCTCTACTCTTTGGAGCTGACGCTGAAGCAGGGGCAGAAAGTCGCTGAGGTAGTAACGAAGAAGGTGGGATTCCGCCACATCGAGATCAAGGGCGGACAGCTGCTCATAAACGGCCAACCCATCCTCATCAAGGGTGCCGACCGACATGAACTTGACCCCGATGGCGGCTACATTGTCTCAATTGACCGCATGATTGAGGACATCAAGATCATGAAGCAACTCAACATTAACGCCGTACGCACCTGCCACTATCCTGACGACCCGCGCTGGTACGACCTCTGCGACGAGTACGGCATCTACCTTACTGCCGAGGCCAACCTCGAGAGTCACGGTATGGGCTACGGCGAGCATACGCTGGCCAAGCGCGCCGACTTTGAGAAGATGCATCTCGAGCGTAACGAAGGTAACGTCATATCCTTCCGCAACCATCCCAGCATTATTGTCTGGTCAATGGGTAACGAGGCTGGCATGGGCCCGAACTTCGAAAAGGTCTATCGCTGGATCAAGAGTGTCGACCCCATTCGTCCCGTGCATTACGAACGCGCCTCCTATGACGGAGGTTTCACAGACATTGCCTGCCCTATGTATGCCGACTACAACTGGTGCGAGCGCTATTGCAAGAGCTACAATCCTCGTCCTCTCATCCAGTGCGAGTATGCTCACGCCATGGGTAACTCAATGGGTGGTTTCAAGGAATATTGGGACCTCATCCGCAAGGAGCCTAAATATCAGGGAGGATACATCTGGGACTTCGTCGATCAGGGTATGCGCGATAAGAGCCCCATTACTGGACGCACTATCTTCACCTACGGCGGCGACTACGGAGAGTATCCTGCCAGCGACTATAACTTCAACTGTAACGGCATCATCGCCCCTGATCGCCGTCTGAATCCCCACGCCTACGAGGTGGGCTACTACTACCAGAACATCTGGGTGACGGAGAAGGACTTCAAGGAGGGTAAGTTTGAGGTGTATAATGAGAACTTTTTCAAGACGCTCGACGATATAGAGCTGGAGTGGTTTGTAGGAGGCGCTTCAGGCAACGGCCATCATCGCGATGGTGTGCCAGCCGGCATGACCTTCGGCCACGGTGGAAAGATTGACATCAGCGGCATACAACCCCAGCAGCGCAAGATGATCACCGACGAAACAATGAAGCAGACTGTCACGAAGGTGCTGGGACATCATGGTGACGGCGAACTCTTCATCATCTTCCAATTCAAGTCAAAGGACGGTGCGCCCCTCATCGATAAAGGACAGGTATTGGCCCGCCAGCAATTCCAGCTGAGTCAGTATCAGTTCCCGAATCTTTCTGGAAACACCGATAATTCAGGAATTGCGAAGGAAGAGACCAATACCTATGTGAAGTTCTCGGCTGGCGGTACCGATATCTCCATCGGCAAGCGCTCTGGTTTGATTGACTATTTGAACGTCGACGGCAAGCGGATGCTGCAGTTCCGCGAGAGCATTCGTCCTGAGTTCTGGCGTGCTCCCACCGACAACGACTACGGCGCAGGTCTGCAACGCCGCTTCGAAACCTGGCGTCACCCGCAGATGCGTCTGAAGAATTTCACAATCGGCGAAGGAAATGCCGTAGCCACCTTCGAGATGCCCGACCAGAAAGCCCAGCTCACCCTCACCTACACCCTAACTGCTGAGGGAGAGGTTATTGTGCGCGAGCAGCTTTCCACCGACAAGGATGCCAAGGTCAGCAACATGTTCCGCTACGGTATGACCCTGCAGATGCCTAAGCAGTTCGACCGCATCGAGTATTACGGACGTGGCCCTGTGGAGAACTACATCGACCGCAACAGCAGCGAGTTTATCGGCGTCTACAAAAACAAGGTGCAGGATGAATACTTCGAATATGTGCGCCCGCAGGAGAGCGGAAACCATACCGATGTGCGCTGGTTTAGCGTAATAGATGCAGATGGCAAGGGCCTGCAATTCTACAGCAACGCCCCGATGGAGGCCAGCGCTCTACCCTATACGATGGATCAGCTCGACGACGGTCCGCATAAGGACAAGGCATGGGGCCACCACAGCGGCGACCTCATCCCCGCAGGAAAGACGCAGGTATTCATCCAGCAGCGTCAATTCGGTTTGGGTTGTGTGAACTCGTGGGGTGCATGGCCTCGCGACGAATACCGCCTACCCTATCAGGACTACGACTTCACTTTTGCCATTAAGCCCATCAAATGATTATAAGAACAGTATTATCGATAGCGGCGCTAATGGCGTCGCTATCGGTTTTTTCTCAGCAGCATTTCCCCAGGCAGATTCCCGCAGGTAACTACAGCGGCATTTGTTCAATTGGAGACGGACTTTTTGCCGTTGTTGATGACAAGCATCGCGAAGATGGTTTCTATCTGTTCCACTTCGACATAGACATGCAGAATAACCGCATCACGAAGGCTGAGAATAAAGGCTATCGAAGCAGCGGACAACCAAACCGCGATATGGAGGGCATCTGCTACCGTCCTTCCTCACGTACATTATTTATTAGTGGGGAGGCAGACAATGAGGTGTACGAATACGACCTCGAAGGCAAGCGTACTGGACACAAGCTAAACATGCCATACCGCTTCAAACGGGCAGGGAGTAATCAAGGTATTGAGGCTTTGACCTACGACACGCTTTCCCATCAGTTCTTCCTCACTACAGAGCGTCCTCTGCCAGGTGACTCGCTATTGCGTATACAGGCTTTCAACGACGACCTACAGCCTACCCGTCAGTATCTCTATGAGCCCGATCATGGACTGAGTCCTAAACATACCCATGGTGTGTCAGCCCTCTGTGCGATGGGCGACGGCCGACTTTTAGTTCTTGAGCGTCAGGTTCGTGTGCCCAGGATGAGGTTGGATGCCACTACCGTTATCAGCATCTATGAGGTTCGCCCTGCTCAAAACGAAAACATGCTGACGAAAAAGCTCGTCAGCAAGTTCCATACACAGCTTACCGTCCTCAACCGCAAGTTTGCAAATTATGAAGGCATGTGTGCCCTTTCGCCTAATCTTCTGCTGCTCGTAGCCGACTCACAAAACCAGTACAAAGGTGTCTTACGCGACTGGTTCTTGCTGCTTAGCCTCTGAGGCCTTGCGCTTGTTTGCGTAGTGTTTTACCACAAAGAATCCTATGACCAACACCACTATGGCAACAATGCCAATGACGATGTAAGAATTGTATTTCTCAATGGTTTCATTGAGCTCATCCTTAGGCACCACCGAAGCCAGATACCATCCCAATGCAGCTAGAATGCTGTGCCATACACCGGCACCCAGCGTAGTATAGAGCAGGAACTTACCATAGTTCATACGAGCCAAACCGGCAGGGATGCTAATCAGGTGGCGGATGCCTGGGATGAGGCGCCCCGTCAAAGTAGCGGCCACACCATGCTTGTCAAAATACTTCTCGCTCTTCTCCACCTTCTCCTGATTCAGCAGGCACATCTTGCCCCACTTGCTATTTGCAAACTTATAGATTACAGGACGGCCTACATAGAGTGCCACAACATAGTTGATGGTCGCGCCGATAGCAGCGCCGATAGTGGCGAAGAGCACCACGAGGAACACGTTCAAATCGCCTGAGGCGGCATTATAGGCAGCAGGCGCCACCACCAGCTCCGAGGGCACAGGAATCACCGTACTCTCCAAGAGCATCAGCAGCAGGATGGTGCCATAGTTCAAGTTGTCAAGTAGTGAGGAAATCATTTATGAGTTGAAATTTGAGTTTTTGTTAGTCTCACAGTTTACTGCGTTATTCACTTCATCCTGCTGTGGATGTAGTCATAGTAATCCTTGGGCTCGATGTCATCGGGGAAGATGTGACCAAGGGCAGTCTTGCACTCCTGCGGGTTGCGGCGGCAGGCCTCCTTCAGATAGCTCAGGAACTCGTCGTAGTGCTTTAGGTCGTAGCAGCAGAGGGCCATATAGGCATAGCCGTTGGGATAGTCCTTGTCGACCATGCGGAAATATTTCTTGAAGAGGTTGTGGGCGGCCTCGAGGTAGTGATTGTCATAGACGGAGACGATGATGCGCAGTAGCGTCATGTTTGGTTCGTCGCTCATTACCACCGCCTGACGGAAATAACGCTGCGCCTCCTTCACGTTGCCCGCAGACAACAGGATATGACCACGAACCACTAAGGTCTGCACCTTGTCGCTGTCGTAGAGGTCGGCCATGTCGAGCATTTCCAGAGCCTTTTTCTCATCGTTCTTCTCGCTATAGGCAAAGGCCAGCTCCTGAAAGATGTCGCTGAGGTAGACAGAGTCGTGGGGAGCTGTATCGGCAGCCTTGTGCAGGATGACAATGGCCTCGTCGATGCGTTCCATATTGATAAGACACGTGCCCTGATTCATCAGGCCGAACTCATCATCGGGCTCATGCTCAGAATAGCGCTGGAAATAGTCGAGTGCCTCCTCATAGTTACCTAAGCGGTAGAGGCCGTTGGCTTTCGACAATAAGCCTTCTGGGTCGTCAGGGTCGATGGCGATGGCATACTCGCTGCTCTCCACGGAGCCGCTGTAATTCTCGCTCATAAACTGCGTGTTGGCCAGCGCGTTCCAGTAGTGCTTCGAGAAAGGGTCGGTATCGATGAGCTCACCCCATAGCTTCTCGCTGTCCTTATATTTGCCCAGACCGAAGAGAGTACGTGCCATCAGTTCCTTGAACTCGGGCGAGTCCTCCTGACGGGCACGCGCCATCCATTGCATCGCCTTCTCGGGATAGTTGTAGTCGGCGTAGATGTTGGCCACGTCGACTACATAGTCCTGATACTCATCGGGCGGCACCTTCTTGAACTCCTTGCGCAGGTATTGGTCGGCCTCTTCCACACGCTCCTCGGCCAGCATGATCTCGGCTTTGTCATAGACATAGTCGGGCTCGTCGGTCTCGGTTATCTGGTCGAAATACTCGTGTGCCGCCTTTGTGTCGCCTTTCCAGAGGGCTTCGTGAATCTTGTATGTCAACGGGGCGATGGCGCCTGGCGAGAGGCTGAGTGCGAGGTTGATGGCCTCATCGGCTTCGTCGAAGCGCTCCGTCATCTGGTAATAGTCGGCAATCTCCGACAGCTCATCGGCGTCCATGAACACGGGCATTCCCATATTCACGGCATCTTCATATTCCGCAAGCAACTCGCGGAATTCCTCGCTGTCGAAATACTCGTCGCCCGTCTTTTTCAAAATTCAAAAACGTTGATGGTTATTTGTTCTTCGTGTCTCTCAGGCCGACAGTCTTATTGAAGACAGGCTTTTCCGGCTTTGAGTCGGGATCAACGTTGAAGTAGCCGATGCGCTGGAACTGCAGATAGCTCAGGGCGGGCAGCGTGGCAGCGAAAGGCTCCACGTAGCAGTCGGTCAATATGTGCAGGTTGTCGGGATTCATCATCACTCGCATGGCGTCGATACCCTTCAGGCCTTCCTCCTCCTCGATACGCTTCAGTTCGTCGCGGGGGTTCTCCACCTTCCACAGACGGTCGTAGAGACGCACCTCGGCCTTCACGGCGTTGTGGCAGGAAACCCAATGCAGCGTCTTACCCTTGATCTTGCGGTCGGCACCAGGCAGTCCGCTGCGTGTTTCGGGGTCGTAGGTGCAGTAGATAGTGGTGACGCGTCCCTCGGCATCCTTGTCGCAGGGATGCTCCTCGTCGCACTTGATGATGTAGGCGTTCTTCAGGCGCACCTCCTTGCCGGGAGCCAATCGCATAAATTTCTTGTCGGCCTCCTCCATGAAGTCATCGCGTTCAATCCATATCTCGCGGCTGAACTCCACCTCATGCGTGCCATCGGCCTCGTTCTCAGGATTGTTAATGGCGGTGAGCATCTCAGTCTTGTCTTCGGGATAGTTGGTGATGACCACCTTCACAGGGTCGAGCACAGCGCTGACACGCAGGGCACGGGTGTTCAGGTCTTCACGCAGGGCACTCTCAAAGAGTCCCATGTGATTGAGGGCGTCCATCTTGGTATAGCCAATTTTCTCGATGAAGTTCCTGATTCCCTCCGGCGAGTAGCCACGACGACGGAAACCGCAAATAGTCGGCATACGGGGATCGTCCCATCCGCTGACCACACCCTCGCTGACCAGCGTGCGCAGGTTGCGCTTTGAGAGAAGGGTATAGTTCAGGTTGAGCTTGTTGAACTCTGTCTGACGCGGACGGTTGTCTTCAATATTGTCGGTCTCGCCCTTCCATTCCTTCATCCATGTGACGAAGAGATCATAAAGGGGACGATGCTCCACAAACTCCAGCGTGCACCACGAGTGGGTGACGCCCTCCAGGTAGTCGCTCTGCCCGTGGGCAAAGTCGTACATCGGGTAGGCATTCCACTTGTCGCCCGTCTTCACATGGGGCATGTTCAGGACGCGATAGATGAGCGGGTCGCGGAAGAGCATGTTGGGATGGGCCATGTCTATCTTGGCACGCAGGGTGAGCGTGCCCGGCTCACACTTTCCGCTGTTCATATATTCGAAGAGTTTGAGGCTTTCCTCTATGGGGCGGTCGCGGAAAGGCGAGTTGGTGCCAGGAGAGGTGGTGGTGCCCTTCTGCTGGGCAATCACCTCGGCACTCTGCTCATCCACGTAGGCACGGCCCTGTTTGATGAGCCATACAGCAAAGTCCCACAACGGCTGGAAATAGTCGCTGGCATAATAGATATGTGCCCACTTGAAGCCCAGCCATTTGATATCCTGCTCGATGCTCTCAATATATTCGGTGTCCTCCTTCTGCGGATTGGTGTCGTCGAAACGCAGGTTGCACTCGCCGCCGTATTTCTCAGCAAGTCCGAAGTCGATGGCGATGGCCTTGGCGTGACCAATGTGCAGATATCCGTTGGGTTCCGGTGGGAAACGTGTCTGGAGGCGTCCGCCATTCTTGCCTGCTGCCAGGTCGTCAATTACCTTCTGTTCTACGAAGCTTACACTCTTTCTTTCTTCGCTCTCATTCAATACATTCTCTGCCATGTTGATGCACTTTTTTTGAAATTTGGGTGCAAAGGTACAAAAAAAAAATAAAAACATGCCGCAGTTTCAATTTTTATTGTTACTTTTGTAGGCTTAAATTGCCGTCATAGGCTTTTTTTGCATGGAAAGAAATAACAAAATAACAGCATAATGAATTCTAAATGGAACTATCAACCTCCTACACCCGAGCGACAGCAGCAGGCTAAGGAACTGGCCGAAAAGCTGAATACCAGCCCTGTGATGGCGAGCCTCCTCATTGAGCGCGGTATACGCACAGAGTCGGCGGCGAAGCGTTTTCTGCGTCCATTGCTGAGCGAGCTCATCGACCCGTTCCTGATGAATGACATGGACATCGCCGTAGACCGCCTGAACGATGCGATGGGCCGCAAGGAGCGCATCATGGTGTATGGCGACTACGATGTCGACGGGTGTACCGCGGTGGCATTGGTCTTCAGATTCCTCCAGCAGTTCTACTCAAACATCGAGTATTACATTCCCTCGCGCTACGAAGAGGGCTATGGTATCAGCCAGAAAGGACTGGAACACGCTCAGGAGGCAGGCGTGAAACTAATCATTGTACTCGACTGTGGCATCAAGGCCATCGACGAGATTCGTCAGGCCAAGGAGATGGGCATCGACTTCATCATCTGCGACCATCACGTGCCCGACGATGTGCTGCCCTGCGCCGTTGCCATCCTCAACCCCAAGCGCCAGGACTCCACCTATCCCTTCAAGGATCTCTGCGGCTGTGGTGTAGGCTTTAAGTTCATGCAGGCCTTTGCCAAGAACAATGGCATTCCCTTCTCGCAGCTCATCCCCCTGCTTGATTTCTGCGCCGTCAGCATTGCTGCTGACATGGTTTCGGTGATGGGTGAAAACCGTATCCTCGCCTTCCACGGATTGAAGCAATTGAATCAAAGTCCTTCCACAGGCCTGAAGGCAATTATCGAAATCAGCGGACTGGCAGGGCGCGACATCACCATGAGTGACATCGTATTCAAGATTGGCCCGCGCATCAATGCTAGCGGACGTGTGATGAACGGCACGGAGACCGTAGATCTACTGGTGGAGCGCGACTATAAGAAAGCCCTGCAGGAGGCGATGCACATCAACGAGTACAACGAGCAGCGCAAGGACATCGACAAGCAGATGAGCGAAGAGGCCAACCTGATTGTGGAACGTTTGGAGAGCCAGGAACATCAGCCCGCCATCGTGCTCTATAATGATGGATGGAAGAAAGGCGTCGTCGGTATTGTGGCCTCGCGACTTACTGAAATGTATTACCGTCCCACCGTCGTTCTCTCTTGTCAGGACGGCATAGCTACTGGTTCTGCACGTTCTGTGGCAGGCTATGACATTTATAGCGCCATCAAGAGCTGCCGTGACCTCCTGGAAAACTTCGGCGGACATACCTACGCCGTGGGCCTGACGCTGAAGACAGAGAATATTCCTGAGTTCCGCCGCCGTTTCCAGGAGTACGTCAGCAACCACATCATGCCCGAACAGACAGAGGCTGCTATGGAGATTGAGGTTGAGGTGGACTTTAAGGACATCACGAAGAAGCTGCACAACGACATGAAGAAGCTGGCTCCTCACGGACCCGACAATCCCAAGCCTCTCTTCTGCACGCGTAATGTCTATGACTACGGCACATCGAAAGTTGTAGGCCGTCAGCAGGAGCATATCAAGCTTGAACTGGTCGATTCACGCTCCAGTAATGTGATGAACGGCATAGCCTTCGGACAAAGTGCTGCCGCCCGCTACATCAAGTCAAAGCGTTCCTTCGACATTATCTACACGATTGAGGAAAATATCTACAAGCGTAGTGAGGTACAGCTTCAAATAGAAGATATCAAACCTTCTGACGAAGCTTGAATCATTAGGCGGTAAGTCTTTGTAATTGATTGACCTATGACCGGAGACTACATATTGAGTATCGTGGTGGCTGCCCTGCTGGGTGGCGCCATTGGACTGGAGCGCGAATACCGGTCGAAGGAGGCAGGCTTTCGCACCCATTTCCTCGTAGGACTGGGCAGCGGACTGCTGATGGTATTATCGATGCATGGCTTTGACGATTTCCTGGGTATACAGGGTATCCAGCGCGACCCCAGCCGTATGGCGGCTCAGGTGGTGAGCGGCATGGGTTTCATCGGTGCCGGATGTATCATTTTCCAGAAAAACGCTGTAAAGGGGCTCACAACAGCGGCAGGCCTGTGGGTGACTTCAGCCATCGGCATGACGGCTGGCGCAGGAATGTATCTCTTGGCTTTGGTGGCTACGGCACTGGTGCTGATGTGCTTGGAAGGCTCAGACTTTATTCACCACAAAATCTTCCACGAAGAGTCAACCAAAGACGAAGCGAAGAGCACCAAAAAGCTGCATGGCAAGGACGTAGAGCAGCAATAAGGGTGCTGCACTGACGATGCCTTGTATGAGCGACTTACAGACGTCGGCTACCGACAGGAAACGACGCGTCAGTAGCCCGTAGGTTATGGACAGCAGCAAAACGCCGAAGGCAATCATCGGCACTAAAGCATGACTGAAAGGCGACGGCCACAGTTGGCCGGTGGCGGAAAGAAGCACAGCCTGCGGCGATATCGTCAGCAAAAGCGCTATTCCCACATACACTACAAGAATAAGTAAAAGGAGAAAGCCCCCCTTACGGCCACCAAGGGGGCTTCTATAGTTTTGTGGGCTGGAGTTTTCTTGTTTTCTGTGTGGGCTAAAGGGGAGGCAATGAAGCAGTCCGCTTTGTCGCAGGCATCCCCACGCCATCGATAGCAATAACAGCCATACCAATAATGGCTTGAGCAACATGTCGGCGAATCCGCCAAAGAAGAAGCGGATGCCCTCGGACGACAATAGCGAACGGACTCCTTCGCCCTTTGTCGCCGACAGCAACCACGACACCAGCACCAGCACTACAAGTGCCAGTAACAGCGCCACTGCCAAATATCCTACAATTTTCTTATTCCTCATCCGGTTCAAGGTTGTCGAGGTCGAGAATGTGCAGCTCTAAGGCACGCACCACCAGACGTGTAGCATTAACGCTGCGTCCATCGGGGAAGAGTTTCTGCACCAGTTCGTTCTGGCGTTTCTCCAAACTCTTCACACCAAAGGGCATCCCACGCAGTTGTGTAATCTGATCCTTCGTATAGCCCAACGCAAGATGGCGCAGGAAGCGTTCATCATATTCGTCAATCTCGTAGTTCACCAGCGCCTCCTGCTTGGCCAGCTGTGAGCCAACACTACGCTTGAAGGTGTCGACGATCTTCTTCAAGATGGGCTCATTGAACACCAGCTGCTTGCCCGACATGACTGCCAGCACATCGCCACGAGTGAGCAGCTCGCCAGTCTTCAGGATGATACCGTCGGCACCGGCATCGAGCACATCCACCCACAGTTTCTCGTTCAGTATCTCACCTGTAAAAATAAGTACGCGCACCTGCGGGTACATTTCCTTAGTTTGGCGACAAATCTCAACGCCAACGGTTGTTGAGCCGCCCAAACCGAGGTCGAGCAAGAGCAGGTCCGGTTGCTGCTGCTTGATGAGTCGCCAATAGGCTGTTTCGTTGTCGGCGGTGCCGATGACTTCTGCCTCTGGGATATCGTTGCGTATGATGCCTTGCGTGCCCTTCAACTCCAGGGGCACATCCTCTACGATGATGATTTTGAACTTATCCATATCTTGTTTGTTGTTTATTGGTTATTGTTTATAGGGAAGGGTGACGACAATGGAGGTGCCGCTTTCCGACACATCGGCTTTGATGGCACAACCACGACGGTTGGTGGCCTCACCATGATCACGCACGATTTGGCGACAGAGTAAATAAGGAATGTTTTCTACAGCGGAGGCTGTGAAGAGAGTGGCGGCCTGATGTTCATTCAGATGCAGCGATGGCATGGGCACAATGCAATCTATGTATTTGCCGTCGGGTCGTGGTGTATAGGTCACCTCCAACTTCTTCTGTCCTGACTTCTTGCGCAACAGTTCGAAGAGATAGTCCACCAATACCGCATCACCCAGAATATCGTGCGGCAGGCGACGCAGATGCAGACGTGCATGCTCCGTCTGCCGTGTAGCCTGCAGGCTGAGCAGCCCATATAGTTCGCGGTAATAAGCCACCACCTCGGGCAATGCCTCCGTTTCGTTGCTGTCAATAAGTTGTCGGATACGGCTGGGATAGTACATCGTCTCGTGCTTCAAGGCCGAGAGACAGTTGTCAAGTACGGCATTGCTCACGTGCAACCCCGCTTCCTCCTGCTCCGTACGGGCTATCTCATCACTCGTCATCTCCATCTGTTCCTGTTGTTCCTGCTGACGACGTGCAGCTTTTCCAAGCGCAACCATCACTTGCCAGGCTACAGCCAGGAGAATAATAAGGAACAGCAGGACTAGCAGGATAATAGCCACCTGCTTGTTGGCCTGCGACTGTTGCATCTTGCGGCAGTAGTCATCGAGAGAGGCATCGGCTGATAGCTCCTTAAACAGCAGCGTATAGATGCGGTTGTTATAATGGTAGAGCTGCCACTGATGCAATGCCAGCGCCGCTACGGCATTCTCATTGCGGATGGTCAGCAGGATATCGTAGTTCAGCTGCATACCGTTGTGCAGCCATATAACCTCTGGAGGCGTCAGAGAAGCATCTCCCAACAGGCAGAGCGTATCCGTGCCATTAGGATACTGCTGCCTATAATAGGCATTGAGATTTCGACGACAGGAGTCGGAGAAGTTGATGGTACGCCAGTAAGTTCCGTTAACGTTGGAATAATAGGCAGAATCAGCATAGGCACTGGCTGCAGAAAGATAAGAGGACACATCAGTGGCGGCAGCATGTGCCTTGCCATTGAGGCCTGTCATCATCAAGAGCAGAACAATGACTCTGGACACACCCTTCGGCAGACGGAAGAAGAAACGGCTTCCCTCTCCTTGTTTACTCTCAGCCGACAGCTGGCAGACACTGAATATCTGACTCATCTTGCGATATTTCTCGATGATGCCCTTACAGTTGAGCAGGCCAAAGCCATGTGAGGATTCTTGCGTGCCGTTGGAAGCAAGCGTCTTTCGGCCCATCGGAGATTGATTATTAGAAACCGGAGACTTATCTTCCACAATACTCTTATGGTCAAAGACATGCGCCAGTTGCTCCTCTGACATACCGATGCCTGTATCCTTGACGGAGAGCTCAACGTAGTCCTCAGCCTCGTTAGCGCTGATGCTGACGCTGCCGCCCTGCTGTGTGAACTTACGGGCATTGTCGGCAAGTGTGTTCAGCATAAACAGCGTGAGCACCTTGTCGGCTTTCACCTTGGCCGTAGTGGGTTCCACTTGCAGGTCGATGCCCTTCATGCCGAAGCTGCGACGTCCCATCGCTACAATGTCGAAGAGCGGCTGCAGGGCGAAAGTCTCAATGTGCAGGCTCAGTTCACCCTGCCGCAGCTGAATCCAATGGGTCAGCACCTGTGTCTGCTCATTGATGTTGTCGGTGAGCTCTGAAATATAGTCCAGTCGCTCTTGTGTAGGATTCTGTTCGAGGCGGCTCACCTCATGGATGATGCGATCGATAAGCGGCGTGATGCCATTCACCAATGACACGCGAGCCCGCTGCTCCAATGCCAGACGCTCGCCCTTCTCCACACGCAGACGGGCCATAGCCAACTGTTCATTCAGCTCGTCTTCCTGCTGTTGCATTTCCAGGTCTTCCTTATGTGTCTTGCGATGGCGATGATGCAGGTAGAATAATGCCAGCAGCAACACCAAGAAGACGATGACGGCCACAACTGACCAGGTAAGCACGGTAAGCTGCTTTGAGGCCTGCTCCAACTGTCCGGCACGTGCCTCCAACGAGCGGTCCTGTCGTGTCTGTTCCTGCAAATCGAGGTAGATATTGCGGTGCAAATCACTGTTTGATTTGTCGTCGATGGCGGCATAGGCCACGCTGAGTTGCTCGTGGATACTGGCCACAAGGTCGGGAGCCTGGTTAATGATGGTGTCGCTCAGGGCAAGGTGCAGCTCCTCCAGCGCATGTCCGTAGTCGTTGTGTGCCAGGTAGCAGGAGGCCAACGTACGATGGGCACCTGCTATCTGGTATACATCGCCATAGTCGGAAAAGATGTCGAGCGAAGCTTGGGCGAGTTGGAGGGCCAGCGAGTCGTATGGCACATTGTCCGGATTGATGAATTTCATCGCAGGCAGATTGTCGGCCACAATCTGTTCGCGGAACTCGTCTACGATCAAGTGTTCAGCGAGTGCCTCCAGAGAGTTGGCCTTGAAATAGCTGACACCATTCTGCTGCGACAACAGGAAGCAACGCATCAGGTAGTCGAACTCGGCTTGGTTGATGTCTTCCTGAGTGCCCTGTGTGATGATGCCGCCGGCACCCACATTGTAGAGATAGTTGAGGAACTGCGCCGTGTCACGCTCCAGCTCTACGGGCATGTTCTCTAATGCCTGCGATGCCTGGCGCTCCAAACCCACATAATAGTAATAGGTGGAGGTGACGATGGCCATCTCGCTCTCTGCATAGACGATGCGGGCCAGCTGTCGCTCATCCAGCGTGGAACGCTCCTCATTGATACGCCGCAGGGCATTGTTGGCCAACTCACGGTAGTCGTAGAAGTCGCGGTTGTGTGACCTGCGCTGGCAGAGGCGCATCTGTTGGATGTAGCTCACCAGCAGCTCTATCTGATTGTTGGTGATGTCGGGGATTTGATTCAGCAGTTGTTCTGCTTCCTCGTAGCGCATCTGTGCTATGCGTACAAAAGCCAGGTTATTCAGTGCCTCGGCCTTTCCGTCTGCATAGTTTGCCGACGCTTCCAATGCCTTCTGAGCATTGTGTTCTGTAGAATCAAGGGAAGAATAGTGATAGGCGTATGAAAGAGAATTCAGCTTGTCCGCCGCTTGCCTATCTGTCGGCGAACAAGCTGAAAGAATGAATAAAGGGGCGAGCAGTCTAAGCGCGTGCCTTAGCCACATAACCAAGCGCCTCCTTGCACTTGTCGGTGACATACTGCCAGTCGCCGGCCTTCACCTTGTCGCTGGGGAAGAGCTTCGAGCCCATACCCACACAGAAGACGCCAGCCTTGAACCACTTCGTGAGATTCTCCTCCTCGGGAGCCACGCCGCCAGTAACCATAATCTTCGACCAGGGCATCGGAGCCTTCAGGCCTTTCACCATGTTGGGACCAACGACGTCGCCGGGGAACACCTTCGTCAGGTCACATCCCAGCTCCTGTGCCTTGCCAATCTCGCTGACAGTCATACAGCCAGGGCAATAGGGAATGAGACGACGGTTACAGACGGGAGCAATGTCAGGATTCAGCAACGGACCGACCACAAAGCAGGCACCCAGTTGGATGTACATAGCAGCCGTGGGGGCATCAACGATGGAGCCAATACCCAGAGCCAGCTCGGGGCACTCCTTATCGGCCCATTTCACCAATTCACCGAAGATCTCCTGGGCAAAGTCACCGCGGTTCGTAAACTCGAATGCACGCACGCCACCTTCGTAGCAGGCCTTCACCACATTCTTACAGGTTTCCAAATCCTTGTGATAGAAGACGGGCACCATGCCTGTCTCACCTATCTTGGCCATCACGGCCAGCTTATCGAATTTTGCCATTTCTTAGCGATATTACGTTATAACGTTATTACGATATTACGACAACCAAATCAGCGCTGTACTCTACCATTGGCATTGCCACCAGCCAAGGCTTCCACTTCCTCAACAGAGACGAGGTTGAAGTCGCCATTGATGGTATGCTTCAAGGCGCTGGCTGCTACGGCAAACTCCAGAGCCTCACCCTGAGTGGCCTTCGTCAGCAGACCGTGGATAAGACCGCCCGAGAACGAGTCACCACCACCTACACGGTCGATGATGGGATTGATTTCATAGCGCTTGCTCTGGTAGAACTCTTTACCGTCGTAAATCAGGGCCTTCCAGCCGTTGAACGTGGCGCTGTAGCTCTCACGAAGCGTGCTGACGACATACTTGAAGCCGAACTCTGCCATCATCTGCTTGAAGATGCCCTCATAGCCGCTGGCGTCGGTCTGACCACCTTCGACGTCGGCATCGGGCTTGAAGCCGAGGCACAGCTCAGCGTCCTCCTCATTGCCGATGCACACGTCGACATACTTCATCAACGGGCGCATGATGCTGATGGCCTTCTCGCTGGTCCACAGCTTCTTACGGAAGTTCAGGTCAACCGACACTGTAACGCCGTGACGCTTGGCAGCCTCACAAGCCAGACGTGTCAGCTCAGCGGCCTTGTCGCTGATGGCGGGAGTGATACCGCTCCAATGGAACCACTGAGCACCCTCCATGATCTTATCAAAGTCGAAGTCCTCAGGATTGGCCTCGGCGATGCTGCTGTGGGCACGGTCGTAGATGACCTTCGAGGGACGCATCGAGGCACCTGTCTCGGCATAGTAGAGACCTACACGGTCACCGCCGCGGGCCACATACTCGGTGCTCACACCATAGCGGCGAAGGGCATTGACGGCAATCTGGCCAATCTCGTGCTTCGGCAGCTTCGACACGAAATATGCCTCGTGGCCATAGTTGGCTACAGAGATGGCGACGTTAGCCTCACCGCCTCCGGGGATGATGCGAAATGATTCACTCTGAATAAAACGGTCGTTGCCCTGAGGCGACAGGCGAAGCATAATCTCGCCCAATGTTACAATTTTTGCCATTGTTACTTTTTTGTTTGTTTTTATAGATTATTAATGATGTGAATTATTCTGGCAAGAGGTCGCTGATGAACAAGCGGAGGTCATCGCCACGAAGTCCTTTCTTCATGATGGTGCCCACGCTGTCGACCACCACCATATAGGGAATGGTGGAAACACGGAAGGCACGGGCAGCAGCGTCATCCCTACCCTTCAGGTCGGAGAGCTGCGTCCACTCCATCTTCAGGTCGGTGATGGCCTGACGCCAGTCCTCAGCCTTGTCATCGAGCGAGATGCTCACGATGCCAAGACCTTTCTCCTTGAAATCGGTATAGAGCTGGCGCATGGCCGGCACCTCTGCACGGCAGGGATTGCACCACGAGGCCCAGAAATCGATGATGGTGTATTTATGCTGCTTCACCTCGCCCATCACAGACAGCTGCGTGCTGTCAGGGGTCAGGAGGGTGAAGTCGGGCATCACCTGTCCCTCATCTGTATTGACCCTGCTGTCGAGTATGGCCTGCAGCTTGACCACAGGACGGCGATGACGGAAGTTGTCAGGCATCTTCGCAATGAGTTGCTCAAGCAGATCGGCATCTGCCTGCTCGTCGACGAAACGCACCACAAGCATATATCCCAGTTCGTTGGTGATGTTCTTCTCGGCGGCATCCTTCATCTTCCGCTCTATCTCGTTGTAGAGCTGCAGATAGCGCTCAGCCATTACCCAGTCGCCTTCAGGGGTGAGTGTGGTGTCGGAGCTGACAAGTGCCTCTATCTCGTTGATTTTCTCATAGTAGGGAGCCGTCTCGGTCATCAGCTGCTGCAGGGCGTCGTTGGCTGTTGTGCCGCCTACGGAGCAATCGGCCATCTTTGTGGAGATTTTCATCTGTACGGTGCCCGGCTCGGTGAAGAAATTCACATTGGTCGAGGGGTCGTTCATCACGAAGATGGTGTAGAAGCTCACCGTATCGGTCTTTGCCGAGTAGCTGAACTTTCCCTGCGACACGGTCAGCGTGTCAACGGGAAAGCCATCGCCATCAGTCACCAACAGTTGCTCGCCATCGGGCAGGCCCTCGACAGTACCCTCCAGATGGAAATTCTTCCCATCATCGACCTTGGGCTTCTCAGAGCACGAAAATGCCAGCAGCAATACTGCCGCAAGAAGTAAATGCTTCAATTTCAACGTCTGTTTTTTCAACTCTTCAATTCTTCAAATCTTACACAATGTACAAGTCACTGATACTCTTATTGTCGATGACACGGCGGATAGCCTCTGCAAACATATCGGCGACGGAGAGCTGCTTCACCTTTGCACAACGCTGGGTGTAGGGAATGCTGTCGGTGAAGACAATCTCGGTGAGGGCCGACTCCTGCACACGCTCGCTGGCAGGGCCGCTCATCACACAATGGCTGGCGCAGGCACGCACACTCTTGGCTCCCGATTCCATCATCAGGTCGGCAGCCTTGGTAATGGTGCCGGCGGTATCGACCATATCGTCGACAATGACCACGTTCTTGCCCTCTACCTCGCCGATAATCTGCATGGTGGCCACCACATTGGCACGAGCACGTGTCTTGTTGCAGAGCACCAGCGGACAGCCCAGATACTTGGCGTAGGTGTTGGCACGCTTCGAGCCGCCTACGTCGGGCGATGCAATCACCAGCTCGTCGAGGTTCAGGTTCTTCAGATAGGGCATGATGACGCCGGAGGCATAGAGATGGTCGACAGGCACGTCGAAGAATCCCTGTATCTGGTCGGCGTGCAGGTCCATCGTGATGACGCGGTTCACGCCGGCCACGCTCAGCAGGTCGGCCACCAGCTTGGCACCTATCGACACACGGGGCTTGTCCTTGCGATCCTGACGGGCCCAGCCGAAATAAGGGATGACGGCGTTGATGGTACGGGCTGAAGCACGCTTGGCGGCGTCGATCATCAGGAGCAGCTCCATCAGGTTGTCGCTGTTAGGGAAGGTGCTTTGCACGAGGAAGATGTCGCGACCACGAATGCTCTCTTCATAGCTCACAGCAAACTCTCCGTCGGAGAACTTCGTGATTTGCAACTTGCCCAGCGGACAGCCCAGGCTTTGGCAGATTCTCTCAGCCAGGTATCTCGTAGCGGTACCCGAGAAGACCATATAATTTTGTGTGTTCATCGTTTATAGTAGTTGTTTATATTTTCAATACATCTTACATCATACATCTTACATCATACATCTATCTCACCACCCCACAGCTCTCTGTAGCTTCTTGAAATGGGCAATGAGCTCCTTGAAATCCTGCCCCTGATGAATGTTGAATCGGTTCCACAGGTCGCCACACACCACCACGCCGCCAAAGCCCAGGTCGGCCATCTGGCGGATGTTTTCAAGGCAAATGCCACCAAGGGCATAGACATGACGGTCGATGAGCCCGTGCCGTGAAGCATCTTTCAGCTCCGCATCGGTAAACGACTGTCTGTCAGCAGGATTGCTATGACTGTCGTAGAGAGACTTTAAGAATACGTACTTGCTTTTTTTCTTCGCTTCACGCAATTGGGAGATCGCCGTGCATGTGCGGCTGACATGACCGCGATAGCCGTAGGGCAGGCTGTCGTCAGGATTCTCCAGATGAATGCCCTTGAGGCCGTACTCCTCACGCAGATAGAAATGCTCGTGAACGGTGATGCGCTTATAGTAGTCTTCGGAAAGCAGCGTAAGCAGTCGCTCGGAATAGACAGGCTCCGACAAGGGTTTGTAAAGGTGCAGGTTGTCCATTCCTTCCTCGAAGAGGGCGGTCAGAATCTTGTCTTCTTCCACGAAGAACGTGGACCGTGTCATAATGATGAGTTTCATCCTTACGTCGCTGTTTGCGGTGCAAAGTTACAAAAAAAAAGACCATCGCCATCATTATTTCCACAAAATTTCTGCTAAACTTTATGTTTTATGACAAATGTTTAGATTAAAATTGCTTAAAACGGCACGAGTTTAAATAAAAAACACTACCTTTGCAGTCGCAACGAAAAATGGACAAAATGCGCCTACGGCCATTTAAATGCCCTCTACGGCGATTTCGACCTCTAAGCATACACATTAAATCTACATAAAAAAGAATGGACCAAACGTTTGACAACGACAGAATCCTGAAGATTAACATCGAAGAGGAGATGAAGAGCTCCTACATCGACTATTCCATGTCGGTGATCGTGGCTCGTGCCCTACCCGATGTGCGTGACGGATTCAAACCTGTGCACCGTCGTATCCTCTATGGTATGATGGGCATCAACAATGTAAGTACACAACCTTATAAAAAATGCGCGCGCGTTGTGGGCGAGGTATTAGGTAAATACCATCCCCACGGCGACAGCTCCGTCTACGGCGCACTCGTCCGCATGGGACAGGCTTGGAACATGCGCTACATGCTCGTCGACGGACAGGGTAACTTCGGATCGGTCGACGGCGACTCTCCCGCTGCCATGCGATACACCGAGTGCCGCCTCTCGAAGATGGGCGAGCACATCATGGACGACCTGGAGAAGGACACCGTCGATATGGAGCCCAACTTCGACGACTCGCTGAAGGAACCCAGCGTGATGCCTACGAAGGTGCCCAACCTGCTGGTGAACGGCGGCAACGGCATCGCCGTGGGTATGGCCACGAACATGCCGACGCATAATCTGGGCGAGGTCATCGACGGCTGCTGCGCCTTCATCGACAATCCCGACATCGACACCGAGGGACTGATGCAATACATCCCCGGCCCCGACTTCCCCACGGGAGCCTATATCTATGGCCTGCAGGGTGTGCGCGATGCCTACGAGACAGGACGCGGACGCATCGTCATGCGTGCCAAGGCCGAGATTGAGGCCGGCGAGCAGCACGACAAGATCGTGGTGACAGAGCTGCCCTATGGCGTGAACAAGGCCGAGCTGGTGACCTACATCGCCGAGCTGGCCAACCAGCACAAGTTGGAAGGCATTGCCAACGTCAACGACGAGTCGGGCCGTCAGGGTATGCGTATCGTCGTCGACTGCAAGCGCGACGCCAATGCCAACGTCATCCTGAACAAGCTCTTCAAGATGACCGCCCTGCAGAGCTCCTTCTCCGTGAACAGCATCGCCCTCGTGCCCATTCCCGGCACACACGGCAAGCTGCGTCCGAAGCTCCTGACGCTGAAGGAGTGCATCCGCTACTTCATCGACCACCGTCATGAGGTGACCATCCGTCGCACGAAGTTCGACCTGAAGAAGGCACAGGAGCGCGCCCATATCCTCGAAGGCTTGATCATCGCCGTCAACAACATCGACGAGGTGGTGCACATCATCCGCCAGTCGGCTACGCCCACCGATGCCCAGCGCAACCTGGAGAAGCGCTTCGAGTTGGACGAGCTGCAGTCGAAGGCCATCGTCGACATGCGTCTGAGTCAGCTCACAGGCCTGCGTGTCGACCAGCTGCACCAGGAGTACGACGACCTGATGAAGCTCATCGCCGACCTGCAGGAGATCCTCGACAATCCCGAGCGCTGCAAGCAGGTGATGAAGGAAGACCTCCTCGAGGTGAAGGAGAAGTACGGCGACGAGCGCCGCACGGAGATCATCCCCTTCGACCATGAGTTCAACGCCGAGGACTTCTATCCCGACGATCCCGTGGTCATCACCATCTCCCACATGGGCTATATCAAGCGCACGCCGCTCAACGACTTCCACGCACAGGGACGCGGCGGCATGGGTGCCAAGGGCGCACGCCATCGCGACAACGACTTCACCGAGTATATCTATCCCGCCACGATGCACAACACGCTGCTCTTCTTCACCCAGAAGGGACGCTGCTACTGGCAGAAGTGCTACGAGATACCCGAGGGCGACAAGAACTCGAAGGGCCGCGCCATCCAGAACATGCTCAACATCGAGCCCGACGACGCCATCAACGCCGTGCTGCGCATCAAGAACTTCAACGACGAGGAGTTCCTCAAGTCCCACTACGTGGTCTTCGCCACCAAGCAGGGCATCGTCAAGAAGACCTGCCTCGATGCCTATAAGAATGTACGTGCCGCAGGCGTGCGTGCCCTGAATATCAACGAGGGCGACGAGGTGGTGGCCGTACGTCTGACCAACGGACGCAACGAGATCATCCTTGCCAACCGCAACGGACGTGCCGTTCGCTTCAATGAGGACGAGGTACGCACCATGGGCCGCGTCTCGACAGGTGTCATCGGCATGCGCCTCGACGGCGGCGACGACGAGGTGGTAGGCATGGTATGCGTCAACGACCCGCTGACAGAGACCATCATGGTCGTCTCTGAGAATGGCTATGGCAAGCGCACCGACATCGAGGACTATCGCAAGACCGCCCGTGGTGCCAAGGGTGTGAAGACCCTCGCCATCACCGAGAAGACCGGCCGACTGGTGGCCATCAAGGTAGTGACCGACGAGAACGACCTGATGATCATCAACAAGAGCGGCATCCTCATCCGACTCAACGTCTCCGAGGTGCGAGTCATGGGCCGTGCCACACAGGGCGTGCGCCTCATCAACCTCACGAAGAAGAACGACGTCATCGCCTCCGTCTGCAAGGTGCAGAAAGCCACCGAGGAGGAGCTGGCCGAGGAAGCCGCCGAGGCAGAGGAACTGGCAGAAAACCCAGAGACTCCAGAGGCTCCGATAGCCCCAGAAGAATAATTCGTAATTAATTAACCCATTTAATACCTTTACAACATGAAAAAGATTCTGATGATGGCCATGATGGCAGCAGCTGCCACCACAGCCTTTGCCCAGGAAGCCCTGGTGAAAGAAGCAAAGAAGCTGTACTCGTCCGGTAATCTGGCCGAGGCCGCTCAAAAGCTTACGCCTGCTCTCACGTCAGCTGAGACTGCCGACAAGGCAGCCGCATGGAACCTGATGAACGACATCCAATACAAGATCTACAGCGATGAGTATCAGAAAATCCTTCTCAACCAGCCTGCCGACACATTGAAGGCCGTCAAGGCATTCCTTGATGGTTTCAATGCTGCCAATGAGTGCGACAAATATGCCCAGCAGCCCAACGAGAAGGGCAAGGTGAAGAATCCCTACCGCAAGGGCAATGCCAACCGCTACATGAACGAGCGTCACCTGATGTACAACATCGCAGTCAGCTTCTACCAGCACCAGAACATGAAGAGTGCCATCAAGGCCTGGGAAAGCTATATCGCCACAGGCGACTCCTCATTACCATTATATGAAGAATCAAAGATGGCTCCCGACACCCTCATCTACGACGCTGCCTACAACTCAGCCTACCTGAGCTATCTGGAGAAGGACTACGACACCGCCCTCAAGCTCGCCGAGAAAGCCAAGAGCCTGAACGCCGACAAGGAAGACGCCTGCACCGACCTCATCCTCTACGCCATGAAGGACAAGTGCGCCAACCACGCCGACTCGCTCGTCTACCTGGCACGCGTGAAGGAAGCCCACAAGGCCAACCCCAAGCGCGACCTCTATTTCAATATGCTGCAAGAGTACTACGTACGCGCCAATGACAGCGAGTCCCTGATTGCCTGGACGAAGGAGGAGATACAGATTGATCCCAACAACAAGATGGCTTGGGCCCTGCTTGGCGAGGCCGAGATGAACAGCGAGAATTGGGACGCAGCTATCGAGCACTTCAAGAAGGCAGCCGAACTCGATCCCACCTGGGTGCCCGTCATCTTCAACACCGGCATCTGCTACAACTCGAAGGCCATCGTGATGAACGACCAGCTCACCGACAAGAAGACCATGCGTATCAGCAACGAGAACGCCGAGAAGGTGAAGGACGTGCTCCGCGAGGCCCAGAAGTATCTGGAGAAGACCAAGGAGCTCGACCCCAAGTTCGAGCAGGCTCGCTGGCCCTACCCCCTCTACCGCATCTACTACACCCTCGGTTTGAAGGACAAGATGGCCGAGCTTGAGGCCATCGACCCCGAGCTGAAGGACATCTAAAGAAGTCACTCACCACATAACAAAATGGAGCCTGCAGAATCTTTTCCGCAGGCTCCATTTTTATTTTCGCACGCTCCATTTTCATTTCTGCACGCTCCATTTTTGCCGATTCTGCGCAAGCGGTAGTCCTCCCCTTGGGGAGGCCCCCTCTCCCCTCCCTTTGGGAGGGGTCGGGGGTAGGCCTTTAGAACGGCCCATGTCCCTCTATCTACCCCGCCCTGGCCTATCGGCCACCCCGTCCCTCCGCTCGACCGCTTGCGGACGCTTGCTACCAGCGGGACGCAAGAAGGGGTGGGGAGCGGAGTGGAGCGGCTGCGCACAGTTCAGATGATATTTAACGTGAGTTCGATGAAAACATTTAAAAAATAATCATCTGATTATTAGGTAATTAGCGATATTTTTAGTAACTTTGTAGTACCACCCATAAAGTTGAACTAAAGAATATCGCTAATGTTTACCGAGGACAAAATTACTG
>JAGAAJ010000126.1 GCA_017615355.1 Prevotella sp. | reverse complement strand
TTAAAACAAATGCGCAATCTTTTAGCGTTTTTTCATTCTTTTGCCAGTTCTGAGCCGATTCTGTGCGTTGAATAGAGCTGAAGGATAGCTGCTATAAGCAACGTGATAACCCATTTGTTATATATATATTCTAAATAGGTGATATGGCTCAGTCCGAACACATTCGCCTGGCTGGCAAACATCAGCAGGGCCGACACCAAAAACAGGACATCACTCAGCAGCATCATCCTGCGAAGACGGCGGATGGTGAAGTTCTGCCCCTCATAGCGCTGCTGCATCTGCATCGAGGCAAAGGCGACGGCTCCCACAGCGAAGACGTATGGCGCACCTTGCCACTGCAGGATACTGGTACCCGCGCCAATGACCATCAGCACGGCACCAATCAGGAAAATGACATTCTGCAGGCTACTCAGCTGTCTCATTCGTCACAATCGGTTTAGGGGCACGGTCATCGTCGCTCAGCACGAAGATGTCCTCATCGTCGGTTTTCATGAAATAACGCTCACGCGCAATCTTCTCCATCGCCTTGGGATTCCTGTCCAACTCACGAATCTGCGACTGGTCGCGGCGGAAGTCAGCATTGTACTTCTCAATCTCGTCCTCCAGTTCACTAATGCGCTGGCGGTTTTTCAGGTGACTCATCACGCTGTTCTCGTCAAGGAATCCGACGATAAGCACGCCAACAAGGCAGACCACCGTATATTTCAGAGCCTGCGAACGCCACACCTTCAGGGCAACAGTCTTAATGTTACTTAATACTTTCATATTCGCCTGCAAAATTACAAAAATTCTGAGATAATCTGTGTTATCTGTGGCTTTTTTTGTATCTTTGCACCAAATTTTTAGTAAATCAGTTATGGAATATATTGTTTCAGCCAGAAAGTACAGGCCCATCTCCTTCGACACCGTCGTCGGACAGGCAGCCTTGACCACCACGCTGAAGAACGCCGTTAAAAGCGGGAAGCTGGCCCATGCCTACCTTTTCTGTGGTCCAAGGGGTGTCGGAAAGACCACTTGCGCCCGCATCTTCGCCAAGGCCATCAACTGTCAGAATCCCACTGCCGACGGTGAGGCCTGCAATGAGTGTGAGTCGTGCCAGTCATTCAATGAACAGCGATCGCTCAACATCTTCGAGCTCGACGCCGCCTCGAACAACAGTGTGGAACATATCAAGACACTCATGGAGCAAACGCGCATCCCACCGCAGCTCGGACGCTACAAAGTGTTCATCATCGACGAGGTGCACATGCTCTCCACCGCAGCCTTCAACGCCTTCCTCAAGATACTGGAAGAGCCGCCTGCACACGTCATCTTTATCCTTGCCACAACAGAGAAGCATAAGATTCTGCCGACCATCCTCTCACGATGCCAGATCTACGACTTCGAACGGATGACCGTCCGTAACACCATCGACCACCTGAAGAGCGTGGCCGAGAAGGAAGGCATCAAATATGAAGAGGAAGCCCTCGCCGTGATTGCAGAGAAAGCTGATGGCGGTATGCGCGACGCGCTCAGCATCTTCGACCAGGCCACCTCCTTCTGTCAAGGGAACATCACCTACCAGAAAGTCATCGAAGACCTGAATGTACTCGACAGCGAGAACTATTTCAACATCATCGACCTGTCCTTACAGAACAAGGTAAGCGACATCATGGTACTTCTCAACTCGATCATCAACAAAGGCTTCGACGGTGGTCTGCTCATCCAAGGGCTTGCCAAGCATGTGCGCAACGTGCTGATGGCCAAAGACCCGCAGACGCTCCCCCTACTCGAAGTGAGCGACCAGCAGCGCCAACGCTATCAGGAACAGGCCAAGAAGGCTGATACCCGTTTTCTCTATCAGGCACTCCGGCTGATGAACCAATGCGACATCAACTACCGACAGTCCAGCAACAAGAGGCTGCTCGTGGAATTGACGCTTATAGAGATTGCCCAGATCACCCAGCCTGACGACAGCGCCAGTGCGGGGCGCCGCCCCAGAAAGTTGAAATCCCTGTTTAAGCAACTGATACAACAGCCTCAGCCCAAGACCACGGCCCCGCAGGTAGCCGTAGCTAAGACTGTTGTATCAACCCCAACTGTATCCCCTTCCCCTCAAGAGGAGAAAGCACCCGTCCAAAAGGCCGCAACTCCCAAGCCCTCAATAAATCCAAATATACAGAACATCGGCTTCACATGGAATAACCTGGGAGAGAATGGGCCTTCCCAAAAGAAGAGCAATGCCCCCAGCACCTCCGCCGTTGTTGAGAACACCACCCAACAGGCATTCTCACAAGAGGATCTCATGCAGCAATGGCTTTCCATGTGTAAGCGTATGCCCCAGAAATATAGCGGCATCGCCACTCGCATGATGAATATGACTCCCATCATCAAAGAGATGCCACAGGTGGAAGTGACGGTCGACAACGCCCTCGCCAAACAAGAGATGGATGAGTTGAAGGGCCGAATCGTCAAGACCCTCATCGATACGCTACACAACGACCGCATCACCCTCTCCATCCTTTTGTCCGAGAAGACCGGACAGCAGCCGAAAGTCCTCAATCGCCGTGAGCAATTTGAGGAAATGAACAAAAAAAATCCTGCCATAGTAATTCTACAGCAGGAATTAGACCTTGAACTCGCCTGAGTCCCTATATCAGGTTCATACCCAGCGCCTTGCATTCACGGCGCATGTCATCAGGCCAGATAGAAGCCTGGATCTCACCGATATGTCCCTTGTGCAGCAGCACCATACAGAGACGGCTCTGACCAATACCACCACCTATTGACAGCGGCAACTTATCGTTGAGCAGCTGCTGGTGGAAGTAGAGCTGCTCGCGCTCCTCCTTGCCCTCAATCTTCAACTGGCGCAACAGGCTTTCCTTGTCCACGCGGATACCCATTGAAGAGAGTTCGAAAGAGCGGCCCAGGATAGGATACCAGATCAGGATGTCACCATTCAGACCCTTTTGGCCATTTTCTGCCACAGTACTCCAGTCATCATAGTCAGGAGCACGTCCATCGTGCTTCTCGCCATTAGACAGTTCACCACCGATACCTATGATAAACACAGCCCCATAAGCCTCGCAGATAGCATCTTCACGCTCCTTCGGCGTCTTGTCAGGATACATCTTCAGCAATTCCTCGGCATGTATGAAATGGATCTTCTCAGGCAAGAAAGGCTTGATCTGCGGATAAGTCTCGCAGGTAAGATACTCCGTCCGACGAATGGCAGCGTAAATGCGCTCCACCACATTCTTCAGGAACTGCAGCGTCCGATCCTCCTTATATATCACGGCCTCCCAGTCCCACTGGTCCACATAGAGCGAATGC
>JAGAAJ010000125.1 GCA_017615355.1 Prevotella sp. | reverse complement strand
TCTTTCCTCTCTCCTCTCTCCTCTTAAAAACTCAAAAACCAAACTACTATGAATATCTTCGACAAAATTAAGGAAAAGGCATGGGCGCTGATCAAGCGCAAGGCTGTTGAGGTGATTGTAGCTATCCTGACCGCCGCCATCACCGCCCTGACCACCACCAGCTGCATGGGCTACGGCCCACTCTAAAAAAGGAAACGCCCACCTGTGAAGGTAGGCGTTTTCTTTGTGTAGAATTCTCCGATTCTCCGAATCTCCGATTCTCCGTTTTGCGCCAAAATTAGCGACATTTTTCGTACCTCTGAGCCTGCGCCAGAAGACTCTTTTGTTTGAAAGTGACAAATTTTCGGAATTTTTCTTGCCACTTTGCTTTGTTTTTTGTAATTTTGCCGCCGCAAGAACGAAAAATCTTTCAAAACAATGACAAAATGACTTTTAAATCTTGCAAAGTGCGGACACTGGCAGCGGTAATGGCGGTGTTCGGCAGTGTGGCCGCCATGGGCCAACAGTCGTCTGACACATGGATGAATGACTTAACTAAGCGTATCACTCTCAACGGCTATGCACAGGCGGGCTGGAGCTACAACGACGCCAACGGCGTGAAGAGCAACAGCTACAACCTGAAGCGCACCCTGCTGTGGGCCAAAGCGAAGATCACCGACCGATGGTCGTTCCTCTTCATGCATGACTTCAACAGTGTGGTGCAGGAGTTCTACACCGACTACCGCGTGACGAAGGACAACGCGATGACGGTGCGCCTCGGACAGTTCAAGCACTCGTACACGATGGAGAATCCGCTGTCGCCGACGATGCTGGAGCTCATCGACGTCTACTCGCAGGCCGTGCTCTACCTGGCAGGTGAGGGCCCCGACCCGCTGAACGGCGTGAACTATGGCCGTGACCAGGGCCTGATGGTGTTCGGCGACCTGGCCAACAATCACCTGCACTATGAGCTGGCGCTGATGAGCGGACAGGGCATCAACCGCTCCGACCGCAACAACCAGAAGGACTTCCTCGCCAAGCTGGAGGTGAAGCCCGTCGACGGCCTGCGCTTCGTGGTGTCCAGCTATCTGGGCACCGGTAACGCCATGGGCACGGCGAAGTGGAACCCGGAGATACAGGTGGGCGACAACTACAAGCGCAACCGCTACAGCGTGGGCTTAGAATACAAGACGCTGGCTTACTCGCCCGGACAGTACAAGGAGGCGCGCCCCGCCAGCATCCGTGCTGAGTGGCTGGGCGGCAAGGACGGCGAGGTAGGCTCGCGCGGCGGCTATGCCACGGTGTGCATACCCGTGGTGGATGCCCTTGACATCGTGGCCAGCGGCGAGACCTTCGACCGCAACACCTCGGTGGACGGCTGGGATCAGACGAACCTCACGCTTGGCGTGCAATACTGGTATTATAAGAAATGTCGCTTGCAGCTGCAGTACACCCGCGCCCTCTGCGGCGAGATGCTGGGCAAGGACTATAACTGGCTGCAGGCACAGGTGCAAGTGGCGTTTTAAAAGCCCACCCCCAGCCCCTCCCGAAGGGAGGGGAGATTAAATGATACCAGGTGGGATTGCGATTAATTATTTGAAAATTGTTTAATACTAAAAAAGGAGCCCCTTTAAGTAACTGAAAAGACTCCCCTCCTTTTGGGAGGGGTCGGGGGTAGGCTTTATGATTATCAAAGTTCTTCTTACCATCATCTTCCTGGCCGTGATGATTGGCGTGGGTCTCTACACCCGCAAGCAGGCCAGCAGTGTGGACGGATTTGTGCTGGGCGGACGCGCCGTGGGCCCTTGGCTGACGGCCTTTGCCTTCGGCACCAGTTATTTCTCGGCCGTGGTCTTCGTGGGCTATGCCGGACAGTTCGGCTGGAAGTACGGCCTGTCTTCGGCATGGATAGGCATCGGCAACGCCGTCATCGGCTCGTTGCTGGCGTGGATCATCCTGGGTCGTCGCACCAAGCTGATGACGCAGCATATCGAGAGCCGCACGATGCCCGACTTCTTCGGCACCCGCTTCAACGATCAGGGCCTGCGTGTGACGGCCTCGGTCATCGCCTTCGTGTTCCTCATCCCCTATACGGCTGGCGTCTACAAAGGCATCAGCACGCTCTTCGAGATGGGCTTCGGCATCCCTTATGAATATTGTGTGATCATCATGGCGGCGTTGACGGCCGTCTATGTCATTCTTGGCGGCTACAAGGCTACGGCGATGAACGACTTCATCCAGGGTGTCATCATGCTCTTCGGCATCGTGGCCGTGATTGCCGCCGTGCTGGCTTCGCAGGGCGGTCTGACGGAGGCCGTCAACAAGCTGGCTGCTAATACTGACGACGGCGGTGGTTTTGCCACTTGGTTCGGCCCCGACCCATGGGGACTGCTGGGTGTGGTCATCCTGACATCGCTCGGCACGATGGGCCTGCCGCAGATGGTGGGCAAATTCTACTCGATCACCGACGAGAGCGCCATCAAGCGCGGCACCATCATCTCGACCGTCTTCGCCTTCATCGTGGCTGGCGGCTGCTATTTCCTTGGTGGCTTCGGCCGTCTGTATGACCCGGTGGTGCTGGAGAATGGCAAGATTGCCTTCGACTCGATTGTGCCCGCCATGCTGGTGAAGCTGTCGCCGGCATTGATAGCCCTCGTGGTGCTGCTGGTGCTGAGCGCATCGATGTCGACGCTGGCCTCGCTGGTGCTCACATCAAGCTCTACGATGACGCTCGACCTCATCTATCGCGACAAGAAATCGCTGCCTGGCGAGGTGGAGGAAGGTACCATCGACGACATCGTGGCCGAGAAAATCGAACGTCGCAAGGTGGTGGTGATGCGTGTGCTGATCATGTTCTTCATAGCCATCTCGCTGCTCATTGCCCTCAACCCGCCGACGTTTATTGCCCAGCTGATGGGCATCTCTTGGGGTGCTCTGGCTGGTGCCTTCCTTGCTCCGTTCATGCTCGGCCTCTACTGGCGCGGCGTGACGACGGCCAGCGTATGGGCCTGCTTCATCTGGGGCGTCGGCCTCACGGTAGTCAACATGGTGGCTGGCAATCCCATCAACCCCATCAACTGTGGCGCCATCGCCATGCTGGGCGGCTTCCCCGTGGTGTGGCTCGTCAGTCTGCTCACACCGAAGATGCCGCGCGACATCGTCGCCCGTATGTTCGAGTGCTATAAAAAGAAGTAATTCCTATTCCCAGCGAGCAGGAGTCACCTTGTCAACGCTCATCAAGATGTCGGCAAACTGCTGCGGAGTGATGGTGACAGGGCCTCGCATAAACTCAGGAATGTTGTAGCTCTTCAGGAGTTCGTGATGATATCCAGGGTCGGCCTGTGGCAGTTCAAATGGTTTGCTGCCCAGGCCGTCCTTATTGATGTGGGCGATGAAGAGGCGTGTGAAATTGCCATCGGTGCGGCGGCTGCTGAAGATGACCCAGCGGCCGTTGCTCGACCATGAGTGATAGCTCTCGGTGTCTTTGGAGTTGATCTCGTCCATGGCACGGACGCTGCCGTCGGTGAGGTCCATGAGGTAGAGGTCGGCCTCGTGGTGCCAGATATGGAACACGCCGTAGCGGCCAAGGGTGAACATCAGGAAACGGCCGTCGGGCGAGATGCGAGGGAAGGTGGCGCTCAGGCCCAATGTGTCGTTGGCAATAGAGTCGGGCTGTCCGATGTAGCTGGCACGCAGGCTGTCGGCCTGGAACACCGTCTCACGAGGGCCGAAGCGGCGGGTGGCCGGGTCGAAGCTCTTGCGGTAGATGTTGTATTTGATCTCCTGGGCACGCATGTACAGCTCGCCTGTGTTGGAAAAGGAGCTGTCGCGGTATTCAAAATGGGCGCTGACATAGTAGAGCATCCGGCCGTCGGGAGCCCAGAAGGGGAAGCACTCGAACTCGTCGGGGTCGTTGGCTACATTGGCCACCGTGTTGTTCTTGATGTCGTAGAGGATGAGGTCGCTGGCGGCATCGCTCACCTCAATCTTGTTCAGATGGCGGGTGTGGAAGCTCTGGCTCGTGTTGTTGGTGGAATAGACGATGAGGGGCAGGGTAGGGTGCCAGGTGGGATAGACACCGGAAGAGATGGTGGAGTCGTTCTTCATGTTCACCTTCTTGATCTCGCCGTCGTAGACGATGATGGTGCCGCCATGATTCTGACGGGCATGAAACTGCATCCTCTCGGGGTTGTACTGCTGGTAGTTGTGGCAGTTGACACACTGGCCGCTCTCCTCGGTGCTGCACAGCATGTTGTCGACCATCACCTGCTCGTCGTAGTTCTCGAGGCAGCGCTGGTTGAGCGTGAGATCCTCATAGGCAACATAGGAGGGAGAGATGAGTCGGTAGCTGATGTAGGGGTCGATGCTATCGGGAGAGACGTGGTAGGCGAAGGGCTTGAAGCGTGTCCACTGTCCGTTGTTCTTCGTAAATACCTCGACGGTGATGTCGTTGCCCTTGGCCTTGGCCATGAGCTCGTGCCAGTCGTCGATGTCGGGCTGGGCCTTCAGGCCTCCGCAGAGGATCTCGTCGCCGTTGTAGCTGAAGCGTACCACGGCATCCTCGGCCTGCTCCTGTATCTGGAACGACAGCGGGGCGATGTTCACAGGGATGGTGACGTCGGCATAGTCGGGACAGATGGCGGGCAACTCGTCTTTCTGGGTGTAGCTGTCAGGCACGCTGACGCCGCAGCCAATAACCGTTAAACAATAACCAATAACCGATATAATTGTCTTTAGTCCTTTCATGTTAGTACAGCTTTTGGTTGCGAACAAGGTAGTATTCGTAGTAGAAGGTGTGGCCGAACTGCTGGAATAGCAGCTCCTTCATCTTCTCCTCGCCCATGGAGGCATAGCGCTGGGCAGCGGCCATGAACTGGTCGTAGGTCTTCTTGACGTTTTCGTCGAAGGGCATGCCGCTGATGTCGACATTGTTCTCCAGATGACCATAGAGATAGGCAGCCTCCTGCAGATGGGTGGGCATGTGCTGGTTGGGGTGCGAGTTGGCGTACTTGAAGAAGAGTCGCCAGAAAGTCTTGATGTCCTTGCTCCACAGCCCGGCGTAGGCGGCCTGCTCCTGGAAGAGAGGCTCGTCGCTCTCGTCGTAGATGAAATGGTTCATCAGGAACTGCTCGATGATGGCCTGGTCGCTGCTCAGCCTGTCCTGGAAATTCATCAGCTGGAGGATGGTGGCATAGTTCTTGTCGCTCTTCAAGGCCTCCTCACCGGTGAGGAAACGCTCCTGAGACTCGGCCCACTCGCGGTAATAGCGGGTATGCTTCAGCAGGTCGATGTATTTGCGGGCCACGCGATACTCGCCGTTGAGCAGGGCACAGCGTGTCATGTATTTCAGGTATTCCACTCGCCAGCCTTGTTCCACGCCATCCTCCATGCACCAACGGTAGCAGTAGTTGGGCAGGCCGTAGAAGAAATAGGTGGAGCGGCCTATCACCTGTGTCATGTTCACTCGGAAGGGAGCATTGCAGGGCTTGGCGCCAGTAAGGTAGTGGTACATCACGTCGCCCTGCCGGCCCTGACGGAAGAGCGCCAGGTTCTTCATCATCACAATGGCACGGGTGGGCTCGTCCTGCAAGTCGGCAGCCTCGTCCAGGATGCCTTGCCAGTCCTCCTGCTCCATGCAGCGCTGCATACGCAGCTCCTTGTGGAAGTTGTAGTCGTCGTACCAGAATTGCTTCACGCCGACGATCAGCACCGCAATCAGCACCACGTTGATGATGCCCCACGTCAGGGGACGCTTCACCTTGCCGCTGGGCAGCAGGCGATAGGTGGCAGCCATCACGATGAAGAACGCTGCCATCACAATGTAGGGAATGTAATAGTTGAAGAGGAACACGGTGGAAGAATCCTTGTCAACTCCCTCGGAAGTCAGACGGGGCATCTCATAGAGGGGCAAAGCCGCCCAGTAGATGTTGTCAAGGTTCGTCTGATAATACACATTCCAGTAGTAGATGACGGGTACGACGATGACACAGGCCACCGCCACAATGCTGCCTATAATGTTGGGAATCAGTTTCCAGTCCTCCAGCCGCCATTGCATCACGGCCATCACAAGGGTCGCCAACAGGGCGTAGGCTCCCAGCATCGGGTAGAACAACGGGGTGCAGAGCAGGATGAGTACCTGCCGCAGGTAGTATTTCCCCGGCAGACTCCTGAAGAGCCACACCAATGCTGCCACTATGCTAAGGGCAATGGTGGCCGAGAAGAAATGTCCGCGCAGCTTCAGGTAGTAGACCAGATAGCCCATGTCGACGCAGGTGAGCAGCAGCATGGCCACTGGCACCAGCAAGACAGTCCACCACTTCATCGGGATGCGGAAGGCCTTGGCAGTCAGCAGCATCAGCACCATCCACCACAGACAGAGGATGACCACACCCAACACGGGATGATAGAAAAACTCGGTGAAGTAGGTGCCCATCCAGGTGAGCCAGCCTCCGGGCACGATTATCTGCTGGTCGTAGAACAGCGGCGTGTCGAGATGAAGGTTCAGCTCCTGAGCCTTCCATAGGAACTCGCTCTCATAGCTCAGCAGGCAAAAGGCAGCGAGCGCCAATGCAAGGAGACAGAAAACGGGAGCAAACAGCTGGTATTTCAGGTTGACACCAAATAACCCTCTTGGCTTCGCCGACTTTGACTGTGCCGTCAGCTTTGCAGGCTTTATCTGTATGGTCGGCTTCGTTGGGGTTTTCTGTGTCTGTTGGATGGGTTTGGTCTTTTTCATAGATAGAAGAGGACGGGGCTATTTCATGAAGACGAGGTAGACGGCCAGCACGATGAGTACAAAGGCCAGCACATGGTTCCAATGCAGCTGCTGTCCTTGGAACATGATGTTGGCGATGACGGCGAAGACGAAGAGCGAGATACACTCCTGCACCACCTTCAACTGAACCAGCGAGAAGGGGCCGCCGTTGCCTACGAATCCCAGCCTGTTGGCAGGTACCTGGCAGCAGTATTCAAAGAAGGCGATGCCCCAGGAGAAGACGATGACGCCGATGAGCGGCCATGTCTTGCTGACGCCTGTCTCTGACAATTTCAAATGCCCATACCAAGCAAGCGTCATGAAGATGTTGCTTAGTATGAGCAAGATAATGGTATAAAGTCCGTTCATAGTTGTTTTGTTTGTTGCGATGGTATCGCAACATACGGGACTATTTATTCTGCAGGTATTCGTCCATGTGCTGGGCAGCACGGCGGCCATCACCCATAGCCAGGATGACGGTGGCGCCTCCACGAACGATGTCGCCGCCGGCGAAGATCTCGCTGCGTGCCGACTGCATACCCTCATTGACAACGATGGTGTTCTTGCGGCCCAGCTCCAGGCCCTCGATGCTCTTCGGCACCAGTGGGTTGGGACTGACGCCGACGGCCACGATGACCTGGTCGACGTCGAGCGTCACCGTCTTGCCCTCAACGGGAACGGGTGAGCGGCGTCCGCTGGCGTCAGGCTCGCCCAGCTCCATCACCTGCAGCACAGCCTGGCAGACGGCACCCGTCTCATCGGCCTTGTACTCGATGGGGTTGTGCAGCGTGAGGAAGTTGATGCCCTCCTCCTTGGCGTGCTTCACCTCCTCCAGACGGGCTGGCATCTCCTGTTCAGAGCGACGATAGACCAGCGTGACATTGCCGCCAAGGCGCTTGGCCGTGCGGCAGGAGTCCATAGCGGTGTTGCCGCCGCCAACGACGAGCACGTTCTTGCCGAAATTGATGGGCGTATCGGTGGTGGGATTGGCAGCATCCATCAGGTTCACACGTGTCAGATACTCGTTCGACGACATGATGTTGATGCTGTTCTCGCCAGGAATGTTCATGAAATTGGGCAGGCCGGCACCAGAGCCCACAAAGATGCCCTTGAAGCCGACCTCTTCGAGCTGCTCCACGCTGATGGTCTTGCCTACGATGACGTCGGTCTGGAAATGCACGCCCATCTTGGCAAGATTCTCGATCTCCACGTCGACAATCTTGTTGGGCAGACGGAACTCGGGGATGCCGTACTTTAGCACGCCGCCAATCTCGTGAAGGGCCTCGAAGACATAGACGTCGTAGCCTTTCTTCACCATATCGCCAGCAAAGCTGAGACCGGCAGGGCCAGAGCCAACGACGGCAATCTTGATGCCGTTGGAGGGAGCAATCTCGGGCAGCGAGATGTTGCCGCTCTCACGCTCATAGTCGGCGGCGAAACGCTCCAGATAGCCAATGGCTACGGGCTTCGAGTTCATCTTCAGGTGGATGCACTTGCTCTCGCATTGCTTCTCCTGCGGACAGACACGGCCACAGACGGCGGGTAGGGCAGAGGTCTGTTTTAGCACACGGGCGGCGGCGAGAATATCACCACGCTCAATGTTCTTCACGAAGCCGGGGATGTCGATATTCACAGGGCATCCCTCAACGCAGCTGGGCTTTCCGCAATCCAGACAGCGCTTGGCCTCCTGCATGGCCATCTCCTTCGTCAGGCCGATGTTCACCTCCTCTGTACGGGTGGCGGCACGGTAGACAGGGTCGAGCTCAGGCATAACCACACGCTCGATGGCCAGACGCTCCTTAGGCTTCATGGCAGCACGCAGCTCCTTGCGCCAGGATTCGTCAGTCGAGTTCTCACCTTCGGTCTCTGGGGAGGACTTCTTCTTTTTAGGCATGATGACGGTGTCTCCCTCGGCGAATGATAGAGGTGTCTTAGGGCTAATGTGCTCCTCATAGTGTTCCAACTCCTCCTGCTCAGCACGCTTGAAGGTGCCCATGCGCTTGAACATCTCGTCCCAGTCGACGAGAGCACCGTCGAACTCGGGGCCGTCGATGCAGACGAACTTCGTCTTGCCGCCGATGGTCAGACGGCAGGCGCCGCACATACCTGTGCCGTCCACCATGATGGTGTTGAGCGATACTTCGCAGGGGATGTTATGCTTCTGAGCCGTGAGATTCGAGAACTTCATCATGATGGGAGGGCCAATGGCGAAGACCTTGTCGACGTGCTCCTGCTCGATGAACTTCTCAATGCCGACGGTCACCACGCCTTTCTCGCCGTAGCTGCCGTCGTCGGTCATAATGATGACCTCGTCGGAGCTCTCACGTACCTTGTCCTCTAAGATGATGAGGTCCTTCGAACGTCCGGCCATTACGGAGAGCACACGGTTGCCAGCCTTCTTCAAAGCCTGAATGATGGGCAGCATAGGGGCAACGCCCAAGCCGCCGCCAGCACAGACGACGGTGCCGAAATTCTCGATGTGTGTGGGATTTCCCAGCGGGCCCACCACGTCGGCTATATATTCACCCTCGTTGAGGGCACACAGCTTCTTACTGGAGAGTCCCACCATCTGTACGACCAGCGTGATGGTGCCTTTGTCGATGTCGGCGCCGGCGATAGTGAGCGGCATGCGCTCACCCTTCTGGTCGACGCGAACGATGACGAAGTTGCCCGCCTTGCGACTCTTGGCAATCAACGGAGCCTCAATCTCAAAGAGAAAGACCTTCTCAGAGAATTGCTCCTTTTTTACAATCTTGTTCATGCGTTTTGCTCTATTTTATATGATATAATGTCTATTGTTGTGCTTTAGTTCCTGTATCTCTATGCTTTCAGCATCCGAAGAAGGCAGAAATGTTCTTTTCCCATGCTGCATTGTGCACGATTCGTCCTTGGTTGTTCTCACGCAGGAACCGTAAGTGGTAGCTGCGGTCAACGGTCATGCGGTAGAGTGGCTTGTCGGCAAGCTCGGTGAAGATGACTTCTCTATGCAGTCCAACGCTCTCCATAGCATGCCGCAAAGAGTGCTCGAAAGCTTGATGGGAGGCCATGTCGTAGGTGTACAAATACGTGGCAGTTTGCTCTTGTGTGACAAGCTCCACGGCGGCTTTTCCGTTCTTGAATCCGGCAAACCAGAATCCGTCGCCATCAAGGCGGTAAAGGCCGGCAGATATTTGGCACCCGCAGTCGAGCATGTGGCGATAGGAGGAAGCCTTCTCGCCGAGTTGCTCTTCCAGATGGCTATTCAGCTCCCGATGTGCCTGCTGCCATTGCTTTAAGATGCGTTCGCGTAGCTTACGAATCTTTTCACAGACGGCCATCGTATCACGTCCTATCCGGCGCAGGGAATATTTGTCGCCTGTGTCGAGGATCAGCGTGATGGAATAATTCTCTTCCACGATGTCTTGTATGAAGCAGAGGGGAATGCGCCGGCCAAGATGGTCGTGCGGACATAGGATCAAGGCATCATCAAGCAGCTCAATCTTTGCAATGCCATGCTGTACGTCACCTTGTTCGCTGAAGTCATAGTTGCCCTCGCCTGAATAGAGTGACTCACCTGACGCAAAGAGGGACTCCATACTCCGTTCCATGTAGGCACTCCAAAGCTTTTCGAAGAAAGCCTCGGTGTCATGGCCCAGCTCTGAAAGCACGACCTCTCCCGACGTGGTTGTCAAGAGGATGCGGTAGCCCGGTAGGCGAAAGTCAATCAGGTCTGCAAAGTCGAGTGTTTTCCGACCTTGATCATTGTTGAACTCCAGGGAGTCGTGACCAATGCTACAGGTAACCTGCCCTGTCAGCTGGTCTTTCGTCAGAAGGCATTGATAGGTACCAAACTCTTTCATGACTAAAGTTTGGTGCCGCATTCGCCGCAAAACTTCGTGCCAGGCTCGTTCTCTTTTCCACATTTAGGACACACGGCCTGTCCTCCTCCCACGGGATGCCCGCACTCGCTGCAGAACTTGGTACCCTGCTGGAGCTGTGCTCCGCATTGGGGACATTTGAGCAGGCTCAACGGTTGTCCGCAGTTGTTGCAGAATTTTCCTTGTCCTGCAGGTTTACCGCAGTGAGGGCAAATGGTGGTGCGGCTTTCAATCTTTCCGTGCCAAACGGTGGCAGTCTCTGCCTGTTCATCAATGTTGCGACGCATGGCCTCATTGCGGGCTTTAGCCACATAGGTGCTTTCGCGTGGTGCACAGGCGATACACAAGCCTTCCTCTTCGTTCCAACAGTCAGAGCATACCCAGTTGTTGCACGATGGGCACTTGGTGAATTGTCCTTTCACTTCCTCCTGAGCAGCGTCGAAGCTCTCCTCTTGTTCACGCCGCCACTGTGGACTGCGGTCTTCCATGCGGTTACGTACCATGTCGGCTCCGCTCTCAATGGCAGATCCAAGATTTCCCAGGACTCCGCCAAACAGTCGGCCAACGAAGCCGGCATTGTTGCCGAATCTTTCTGTACGCTTACGTGATTTGTAGGTAGTAGATTCCTTGAAAGTGGATTTGAAACCATTTCCGCAGTTGTCGCAATGAAATTCGTACTGGAAGCCAGCTTCGGTTGACAGGTCGTCGTAATTCTTAGTGAAACTGTGTAACATAGCTCTTTATTCTATAGGGTTAGATAATTGGTTTGATTACGAACATTTGAAGACAAGCGTGGTCTTGCCCATAGTGATGGTGTCATTATGCTTCAGCGTGGCGCTGGTGCCTTGGATGACCTGCTGATTATTTACCTTGACGGGATTGAGTGCTTTCATCACGGTGAGCGTGAATGAATAGTCGCCCTGTCCGTCAGGGATGGCGTCAATCTTCACCGAGCGGCGACTCATCTCAGGGTCGTCGAACTCGACATCCGAAGGTGTTTTCTTATCCTTGCGTCCGATGATATTAGCGCCTACAAGCAGCTTATAGTGTTTGCGGCTGAAGAAACCGCCCCATTGAAGCAAACCGCTAGACTCCTGCTGCGATGCGGTGGAGGCAGGAGTATTTTTCGGCTGCTGCACAATCACCGTCTCGTTGTCGTCATCGTCTTCAATGACAGGTTTCTCCACGACGGGCTTCTTTGGCTCAGGCTTGATGGCTGGCGTGTCGGGTTTCTTGGGCGTGTCGTCGTCTACAGGCATCAGCAGCATACCTCTTGCAGGTTTCTTTACCTGCTGCTGGGCTGCTACGGCTGCTGCGGCACCTGCGGCAGCTACGCCGATGGCACCAGCAGAGTCAATGGCAGCAGCACTTGCAGGACTCTTTTTCTTTTTAGCCGGCATGAAGGTGACTGCTTCTGCATCAACACGCACAACGAAGGTGGCGCTACAATGCTTGTTCGTGCATTTAAACGTCTGTTCGCCAGCCGTTGTAGGACATATGCGAACCTCGTTGAAACAACGCGGACATATCCATCCACACTCTCTGTTCAGAATGGCAAAGATGTCGTCGGCAAACACAAATCTGCCGTTTTCATACTTGGGGTTGCCAATGATTCTGAGCGGTTGGGGATCGTTTTCTTCTTCTTTATTCATATTTGATAATGTGTAGGGGCAAGGTTACGCAACTGACAGTGACCACCTTGCGCCTTTAGTAGAACTTGAAATATCGGCGGGCATTGTTGTAGCTGATGTCCTCCACCATATGGGCGAGCAGCTCACGGTCATCGGGCAGCAGGCCTTTCTCCACGTCGTTGCCGAGCAGGTTGCAGAGGATGCGGCGGAAATACTCGTGGCGCGGATAGCTGAGGAACGAGCGACTGTCGGTGAGCATGCCCACGAAGCGGCTCAGTAGGCCGAGCACTGAGAGGGCGTTCATCTGCTTGATCATACCGTCCATCTGGTCGTTGAACCACCAGCCTGAACCGAATTGTATCTTGCCAGGCTCGCCACCCTGGAAATTGCCCAGCATCGTGGCGATGACCTCGTTGGCGCAGGGATTCAGCGTGTAGAGGATGGTGCGGGTGAGCTTGCCCTTCATGTTCAGCTTGTTGAGGAATTTCGACATTGCCTTGGCGGTGTTGAATTCGCCGATGCTGTCGAAGCCGGTGTCGGGGCCGAGCTGGTTGTACATCGCGGTGTTGTTGTCGCGGATGGCACCATAGTGGAACTGCTGCGTCCAGTCGCTGTCGGCATCCATCTCGGCCATCACGGTAAGGAAGCAGTTCTTGTACTGGCGAACTTCCTGGTTGGAGAGACGCTGGCCACGCATAGCCTTCTCGAAGATAACCTCAATCTGTGAGTCGGTGTATTCCTCGTCGTAGAATTCCTCGATGCCATGATCGCTGAGCTTGCAGCCATTGGCGGCGAAGAAGTCATGGCGCTTCTGCAGGGCATCGACCATATCGGCGAACCTCACAATGTTGACGCCGCTGACCTTAGCCAGTTGCTCGACATAAGCAGCAAACTCGGGTTTCTCGATGTTCATGGCCTTGTCGGGACGCCAGGCGGGAATCATCATCGGGTCGTCCTGAGCCTTGTGCTTGGCATATTCGATATGGTTGTGCAGGTCGTCGACGGGATCATCGGTGGTGCAGACGCACTCCACGTGATAGTGCTTCATCAGGCCGCGGGCTGAGAACTCGGGCTGCTTCAGCTTCTCGTTGCACTCGTCGAAGATCTCGCGGGCTGTCTTAGGCGAGAGGAGCTTCTCGATGCCGAAGGCGGTCTTCAGCTCGAGGTGCGTCCAGTGGTAGAGGGGATTGCGCAGGGTGTAGGGAACGGTCTCGGCCCATTTCTCGAATTTCTCCCAGTCGGTGGTGTCCTTACCTGTGCAGAAACGCTCGTCAATGCCGTTGGTACGCATAGCGCGCCACTTGTAGTGGTCGCCGCCCAGCCACAGCTCGGTGATGCTCTTGAAACGGTGGTCGTTGGCCACCATCTCAGGGATGAGGTGGCAGTGGTAGTCGATGATGGGCATCTTGGCTGCATGGTTGTGGTAGAGGTCCTGTGCAATCTCGGTCTCTAAGACAAAGTTCTTGTCGTTGAAAGCTTTCATGATTTTTTGTTTGTTTTAATGGATTATGTTTTTATTGATTTGCTAATAATTCGGTTATTTCTTCGTCGGTGGCGAGGTTGAAGTCACCAGGGATGGTGTTTTTCAAAGCTGAGGCAGCAAGCGAGTAGTTGACCTGTTGTTGCGGATCGTTGGGGAAGGCGTTGACGCTGTGCAATAGGCCGGCCATGAAGGCATCACCCACGCCTGAGGGGTCTACCACGCCGTTGATGTCGTGTATGGGTGCCTTAAACAGCTGATAGCTCTTTCCGCCGTCGTCGCTGGAATAGAGTAGGGCAGTGAGCAGGTGTCGGCTGCTGGCCACCATGTTGCGCATTCCCATGAGCCACTTGCGGCAGCGGGGATACTGGCGGTGGAGGTCTTCGAACCACTCGCGGTATTCGTCCATCTGCATCTGGAACTTCGTGTCGGTGGCGGTATAGGGAGGTTGCTTGCGCTGACAGAGGTATTCAAACTCGATGGCATCGCCGAACATCAGATCGCAGCGCGAGAGCAGCAGACCGAGTGTGGCACGCGGGTCGGCACCTTCGTAGCGCCAGAGGTTCTTGCGGTAGTTGATGTCGTAGGACACGAGCACGCCGAGGCGGTCGGCTACGTCGAGGGCTTCAAGGGTAGCGTCTAATGAGCTGCGTGAGATGGCGGCGGTGATGCCTGTGACATGTAGCACGGCGGCATCCTTCAGAATCTCCTCCCAGGGCATCATGCCTGGCTTCAGCTCAGAGCTGGCAGAATTCGCGCGGTCGTAGACCACCTTGGCGGAGCGCATTCCAGCTGCAGGCTCGAAGTAATAGGTGCCGATGCGTTGGCCACCCCACAATACATGACGGCAGTCGACGCCTAATTCCTGCAGGCGCATCAGTCCAGCATGGCCCACAGGAGTATCTGGCAGGCGGGTCACATATTCCACCTGATCTCCCAGCGTGGCGAGCGAAACGGCCACATTGGCCTCGCTACCGCCGTATTTGCAGGTAAAATAATCACCCTGCGACAAACGCTGGTGATCGTTTTTGGAGAGGCGGAGCAGCAACTCGCCGAAGGTTACAATCTTCTTCAATGTTAAGTGCTTGTTGTTTAGTGTCTATTGTTGAGCGTTGACCGGCAATTTCTGCAGGTTGGGCAATTGGTTGCGTGCACTCTGCTCGCCCACCTGAATCATGCGCAGCATGCTTTCGTTGCCGAAGCTGGAGGCATCATAGTCGGGCAGGGGAGGGTTGATATAGATGTCGCAATGCTGCCTGTTCTCATTATATTTCGTGATGTCGGGCCGCGTGAGCACCCAGTTGGCGATGGGACCGAGGCCTACTATGTCAGCCAAAGAGGTGATGAAGTTGCCCTCCTGCGACTTGCGGTTCTGCGGCTTCTCCTGCTGCAGGTCGACAGCAATGATGATATCGGCTCCCATCTCGCGGCACACATCCACAGGAAGGTTGTTCATCATGCCTCCGTCTACGAGCTTTTCGCCGTCAATCTCCACAGGCTTGAAGATGCCGGGGATAGCCATCGAGGCACGGATGGCCTTGGGCAGCGTGCCTCTGCTGAGCACCACTTCTTCAGCGTTCTTCATCGAGGCGGCGACACAACGGAAGGGAATGGGCAGGCAGTCGAACTCCACGCAGCCCTTAGCCGACAGCATCGAATCGATCACCTGTTCGACACGACCTCCACCCAATACACCGAAAGCCGTGTTGTTCTTGTCGATAACGGGGAATCCGAAAATGTAGGTGACGCCTTTCAGCACTTTGAAGGGCTCGCCGCTCAAGTCGGCACGACGGTCGGTGAGCAGCGAGAGCCATTCCTGCTGACTGAACATCTCCTCCAACTCGGAGGCAGTATAGCCAGCGGCATAGAGTCCGCCGACGATGGAGCCGATGCTGGTGCCTACGATAAAGTCAGGACGGATGCCTGCCTCTTCGAGCACTTTCAGCACTCCTACCTCAGCGCCACCCTTGGCACCGCCTCCACCCAGAACGAGGCCGATTTTTTGCGCCCCTACAGGGCTAAATGATAAAAAGAAGAGCAAAATCCCAACCAAGCCCTTCCAAAGGGAGGGATGTTTGGTTGCATGAATAAATAAATGTTTCTTCGAAGTCATTTCTATACATCCCTCCCTTTGGGAGGGCTTGGGTAGGCTTTTCTTTTACTTTACCAGGATCTTCTGGCCCTTGACGATGTAGATGGCGGGACGCAGCTGATTCACGTCGGCAGGACGAATCTGCGAAGCCACCTTGGCGCCGGCCATGTTGTAGACGTCAACGAGCTCGTCCTGACGGGCGATTGCGTTGATGCTGGTTGCCTCGCCATAGCCTAAGTGATTGGCGGTAAGCAGCTTGCTGGTGCCGGATGACAGACGGATATAGCAGCGTGTGGCATAGAAACCCGTGGTGTTCTCCTCGCCCACAGAGACGAAGCGCACCTCGCTGTTATCGCGAGCCAGCACACCATAGAGGCCTTGGCCGTCGGTCTGCGTCTGAGCACCTTCCATCGTCACCTTCTCGCCGCTCTGTGTGGTGAAGGTCAGCGTGGCCAGGCCTTGAGCCACCTCGGCCTGCTTCACAATCTTCTTGTTGCCTGCCTCGCCGGTGTAGTAGAGCATATAGGGGGTGTTGGCCTCGAGACCGCTCTGCTTGCAGTCGATGAAGTTCAGCGTGATGCCGTTCATGTCGTTGTCCTCAGCGCTGAAGAGACGCTCCAGGCGGCAATCGCTGCCGAAGACGTCGTTCAACTCCTGCTCGCTCATCGAGAAGGGCAGGGCTACGGTGTTCCAGCCGGTGAAGGTGTAGCGGTTGACGGTGACGTTGCACACCTTGCCGTCGTACTTGGCCAGATTCGTGCCGTTATACGTGCTCAGATAGAGCTTCTCCTGTGCCTGTGCACCCAGGGAGAGCGCAGCCATTGCTGCAATGAAGAATAGTTTTTTCATAGCGCTTGTCTTTGTTTTTGAGGGTTAATATTTCAATCTCCAGTTTTTCAACTTTTCATTTCTTTACTCTTTGATGTTCGGCTGTTCCAGTCCGAGGTTCTTCTTGCGGTCCACCACCTTCAGGGCAAGTCCCAGTACAAAGGCGGCAATACCCAGACAGGCCAGCATGACCAGCGGAGCGGTGTAGTCATATTGAACGGCTATCTGTTCTGAGATTTCGGAAATCTGCTTCTGCGACTCCTGCAGGGTCATAGCGCCACTGTCAACGGCCTGCTTGGCAGCAGCCTTGGCGGCATCCAGTTGCGCCACCAGTTCGGGATTGGTGCTGTCGAGCACCTTGCCGATGAGCAGCGGGAAGAGCCAGAGGCCAATATTCTGAATCCAGAAAATAAGCGCGTATGCAGAACCTATAATCTTCTGTTCCACCAACTTAGGCACAGATGGCCACAGTGATGCTGGAACGAGCGAGAACGAGGCTCCAAGCACCAGGATGGTGATGTAGGCCACAATGACACCACCCACAGCCGAGCCCTTGAACATGGGCAGGATGAAGGCAAATGTGAGGTGGCAGCCAATGAGCAGCAGCGAGCCCAAAATGAGCATCGAAGCAGCCTTACCCTTGTGGTCGACATAGCCGCCAAGGATAGGCGTGATGAGCACGGCAAGCAGGGGGAATACAGCAAAGATGGCCTCTGCCGACTGGCGCATATAGCCCATGAAGCAATAGGTGACGAGTGCGGCCAACGAGATGCCCAGCAAGGTGTACTTGCGGTTCTTCTGCTTCTGGAAGTTGCTGGCAAAGCCTGCTGCTGCCACCACGAGCATGATGAGATACTGTACGATGGTGACGCTGTCGCCTGCCCAGAACGAGTCTGCAGCCGGTTTCTCCAGCGTGAGGTTGCATTGCAGCATGTTCACGGCATACTTCTGGAAGGGGAAGATAGCCGAGTAATAGAGCACGCAGAGCAGGGCTACGAGCCAGAAACCGCTCGAGGTGAGAATCTGTCCCAGATCCTTGATGCGGAACGGGTCGTCTTTCTCTTCAGCCTCGCCCGTCTGTGCGTCGAGCTTCTTGTCCATCACGAAATAGACGATGGTCATAATCAGGGCAATGCACAGCAGCACCACGCCGAAGGCGACGGAACGGCTGACGCTTACCTGCTCGCCCAAGCGTGCGAAATAGGGCGAGAAGATCATGCACGTGGCAACACCTAAGCGGGCCAATGCCATCTCGGAACCCATAGCCAACGCCATCTCGCGGCCCTTGAACCATTTCACGATACCGCGTGAAACGGTGATACCAGCCATTTCGCAACCGCAGCCGAAGATCATGAAGCCGCAGGCGGCAAACTTGGCTGAGGCAGGCATCCCTTCATAGAAGGGCGAGACGCCCAGCTCGTCGAACAAGGGGATATAGTTCAGATTGTTGGTGAACCACGCCTCCAGGCCGCTTCCCTGAAAACCGTCGCTCACGGCATACCATTTGATGATGGCGCCTACGAGCATCACTACGGCTGAGAGAATGGCGGTGAAGCGCACACCCATCTTGTCGAGGATGATGCCGGCGAAGATGAGGAAGAAGGCGAAGACGTTGAGGAATACCTCTGAGCCCTGCATCGTGCCGAAGGCGGTGCTGTCCCATCCGCGCTCAGAGAGCATCAGGTCCTTGATGGGCGAGAGGATGTCCATGAAGATATAGCTGCAGAACATGGCCAGGGCCAGCAGCAGCAAGGCTGTCCACCGCATGGCGGCGGAATCGCGTAAAGTCTTTTGTATAGCTTGCATATTCAGAGTTTAGAGTTTAGAGTTTAGTGATTAGAGTTTAGAGACGTTTGTTCTGCTGTGGCAAAAGTAGAGTCTCTCAACTCTCAACTTTCAACTTATTCAACGGGGATCTTGTCTATTCTCTTCTGGTGGCGTCCACCCTCGAACTCGGTGGTGAAGTATTCGTCCATGATCTTGCGGGCCATGTCCTCGTCGATGAATCGTCCGGGCATCACCAGCACGTTGGCATTGTTGTGCTGACGGATGAGGTGGGCAATCTCGGGAATCCAGCAGAGGCCGGCACGAATCGACTGGTGCTTGTTCAGCGTCATGTTGATGCCCTCGCCGCTGCCGCAGATGGCGATGCCGGGGAACACCTCACCCTCTTCGATGCCGCGAGCCAGAGCGTGGCCGAAGTCGCTGTAGTCACACGAATCCTCGGTGTAGGTGCCGTAGTCCTTGTAGGCCCAGCCCTTCTCGTCGAGGTACTTCTTCACAAACTGTTTGAGGGCAAAGCCTGCGTGGTCGCTGGCCAGCCCAATGGTCTTTATTTCCATCTTTCTATAATATTTGTCATTTATTGCGTTGCAAAATTACAAATAAGTGCGCAAAACACCAAATATATTTGTGAAAAAAGTCATATTAGTTTTTTCTTGTGGAACGACGATGCAGCGTGTGAGGAATGGAAAAGTTAAATAAATATAAATGATTGGGCAAAAACTGCATGTGGAAACATGTTTCTGCGCGAAAATGCGTACCTTTGCAGCCCGAATTGAGTCCGTAGAGGCTGGGTGAAGTGTGCACGGACGTGCGCCGCCTCGCGGAAAAACCCCTAAAATACAAATAAACAAAAGCAATGTACGCAATTGTAGAAATCCAGGGTCAGCAGTTCAAGGCTGAGGAGGGCAAGAAGCTCTTCGTGCACCACATCAAGGACGTGGAGGCAGGCAAGACTGTTGAATTTGACAAGGTGCTGCTCGTCGATGTAGACGGCGCTGTCAAGGTTGGCGCACCCACCGTAGAGGGCGCAAAGGTAGTAGTAGAAGTGGTGAACCCGCTGGTCAAGGGTGACAAGGTGATTGTCTTCAAGATGAAGCGTCGCAAGGACTCGCGCAAGCGCAACGGCCATCGTGAGCAGTTCACCCAGGTAGAAGTTAAACAAGTAATCGCTTAAAGGAGGACAGGATTATGGCACATAAAAAAGGTGTAGGTAGTTCTAAGAACGGCCGCGAGAGTGCAGCCCAGCGACTTGGCGTGAAAATCTGGGGAGGCCAGAAGGTGAAGGCCGGCAACATCATCGTCCGTCAGCGTGGTACCCACCACAACCCGGGCAATGGCGTAGCCATCGGCAAGGACGACACATTGTTCGCCCTCATCGACGGCACGGTGAATTTCCACCGCGGCTATCACAACAAGAGCGTCGTTTCAGTAATACCCGAAGATGAGGCATAACACTAACTTACAAAGAAAACAACTTATTCCAAACAAACAACAAACCCCTCGGAACCATCCAGTTCCGAGGGGTCTTGCTTTTCAGGAGTTAATATGATAAGGGAGCAAAGCCGTTGCCCTGCTCCCTTTTTTTTGATTATACCAGTCCCTGAGCCATCATGGCCTTGGCCACCTTCATGAAGCCTGCCACGTTGGCACCCTTCACGTAGTTGATGTAGCCGTCCTTCTCAGTACCGTACTTCACGCAGTTCTCGTGAATGTCGTTCATGATGCGCTTCAGGTAGTTGTCCACCTCCTCGGCGGTCCAGCTCAGGCGCTCGCTGTTCTGCGACATCTCAAGACCAGAGACTGACACACCGCCGGCGTTGCTGGCCTTGCCCGGAGAGTAGAGCAGCTTGGCATCCTGGAAGATCTTGATAGCCTCGGGCAGCGAAGGCATGTTGGCGCCCTCGGCCACAGCGATGATACCGTTCTTCACCAGAGCAGCAGCCTCGTCGCCGTTGATCTCGTTCTGCGTAGCGCAGGGCAGGGCGATGTCGGCCTTCTCGTACCAGGGGCGCATGCCCTCGTGGTAGACGGCTGTGGGATATTCCTCGACATATTCCTTGATACGTCCACGCTCCACGTTCTTCAGCTCCATGATGTAGTCGAGCTTAGCACGGTCGATGCCGTCCGGATCATAGATGTAGCCGTCGGAGTCACTCATCGTCATGGGAATGGCACCCAGCTGGATGCACTTCTCAGCAGCATACTGGGCCACGTTGCCGGCACCCGAGATCAGCACCTTCTTGCCCTTGATGTCGATGTTGCGGGTAGCGAGCATAGAGGTGAGGAAGTAGACGGTGCCGTAGCCGGTAGCCTCAGGACGAATCAGCGAGCCGCCGAAGGGGATGCCCTTGCCCGTCAGCACACCCTGGAACTGGTGGGTGAGCTTCTTGTACTGTCCGAACAGATAGCCTACCTCACGACCGCCAACGCCGATGTCACCAGCGGGCACGTCCTCATCGGGACCGATGACGCGATAGAGCTCGTTCATGAATGCCTGGCAGAAACGCATCACCTCAGCGTCGCTCTTGCCGCGGGGCGAGAAGTCAGAGCCACCCTTGGCACCACCCATAGGCAGCGTGGTCAGAGAGTTCTTGAAGGTCTGCTCGAAGGCAAGGAACTTCAGGATACCCAGGTTCACGCTCTTGTGATAACGCAGGCCGCCTTTGTACGGGCCAATGGCGTTGTTGTGCTGGATGCGGTAACCCATGTTCGTCTGCACGTTGCCCTTGTCGTCAACCCATGTCACACGGAACTCGAGGACTCTGTCGGGGATGCACAGGCGCTCGATGAGGTTCGACTTCTCGAACTCAGGGTGCTTGTTGTACTCCTCCTCGATGGTGGGAAGAACCTGACTCACGGCCTGGATGTACTCCGGCTCGTTGGGAAAACGCTGCATGAGCATTTCTACTACTTGTTGAGCATTCATAATCTTTTTACTTTAAATTTGAACTTTGAAAGAAAATTGTTTGTTAAATTTTGAATGTGGGTGCAAAGGTAAAGCAAAAAATAGAATTGTGCAACATTTTATCCGATTTTTTTCAAAAAAAGTATCTTTTTGTAATATCTTATTGATTTTTGTCATCTTTTTGTTAACTCCCTGCGCTCACTTGGCTTCATTTTTGCATAGACGCGCCAGCCGTTGGCGCCGTCCTTGCACTTCTCCAGATAGTCCTTCTCGTACATGTGTTCGTAGGCCTCCATCTCGAAGGGGTTGAGGTAGTAGGCAGCGCCTCTGCGATACTTGTTCTGAGGTATCGCGCGCACGTAGTACCATATATATCGCACGTAGAACAGAAACCACGAGTTGTGCAGCGACTGTGCCTGCCTCAGGTGGATCATCTCGTGGCGTTTCAGGCTGTCTTTCTCCGATGTCGTGGCGTTCAGCTGCTCAGCCTCCTTCTTCGTCGCCACCACGATATATCCGAAGAACGTCAGCGCCGCATAGCCCTTGCCCAGCCAGAAGCCGTCGGCCACCACCTTCATCTCCTTCACGCGCTTCGGATTGCGGAACCTGACCATCAGCCAGAGCAATTTGAATGGATTCTTCATGTCTTGAGTATTGTGCTGCAAAGATACTACATTTTCTATTATTATGTATGCAAAAGCCATAAAAAATCCCGTACCTGGCGTCAGATACAGGATTGTTTTCTGTTTGAGCTACTTGTAGTAGCCGATGCGGACGAAGTGGCGGGGCTGGCCGGAGGGGTTCCAGGAGATGTGGAGCCAGCCGGGTTTTTGCAGCAGTAATTGAAATAAATGACCGATAGGTCGGAATATATGTAGTACTAGCTTTGTTGGGCGAAACAATGAAAAACAATGCGACTACTAAAAAGAAATTCTTCATGACATTCTACTTTTATCTATTTCCTTTCATTCTGTTATGAGTCTTGCATAACATCTGACAATTGCTGATATCAGTTGCACCACCCTTGCTCCAGGCAGTCACATGGTCGGCATCCATTTCCTCGAGTTTCCAAATACGCTGGCGGTTGGAATCGTGCCCGATGGCGCAGTAGGGGCAATTGCTCACGCCCTCTGCTTCTGCTGCTTCGGTCTGACGGGCATAGACGGCTTTCTTCGTAGGCTCATCGAATACGCGTACATTCAGCAGACGCAGCTCCTGACAATCACCAAGCACATACTCATAGATGCCCTTCTTCTCCTTCACGTAGAAACTTTCGTATAACTCTCGTACCTTGGCGGCAACGGCGGCTGGGTCATAGGCATGGGTGTGATACTTCTCGTACAGCTCGCCCCACTTCAATCCGCACATCTCCTTTTCAGGCACAAAGTCGAAGACAGACGTAATCCAGTCGATGACAGATGTGAAGTATGCCTTCATTTCTTGAATATTGTCCTCATAGCGGTGAGCAGCCATATAATCCTCAATGCGCTTGCTATCGCCTGTATCCTTCGAAATCCATGCAAGAGCAGTATGCAGGAAGTCCTGGCGCTTGGCGGTGCCAGGGATAAAGCGGCTCCACTTGCTGATATGGTTATTGTTCGAGTTCGAGAACTCCTCCTTGGCTTTGCTGACGAATGGGCCTGAATACACGGCATTAAGCGTCTCTTGCATGTTGAGAGGTATGCCCACGATGTTGATGGTTCGGAACCAGTCCTTTATTTCCTTCTCCGTACCCTCGCAGACATAGATGAGCAGCTTCGTGTTCAGAAACCGTTCCTGTTCGTCCTTGTTCAGAGCCGTGAAGTACCAAGGCCTGCCATCAGCGTCTATCCATGCAAACTTCTCGGTAATGAAGCGACCCAGCGATGTGATACGCTGCTGACCGTCCAGCACCTCATACTTGTCGTCGCCTATCTTCGAGAGATATATCAATCCCAGCGGATAGCCGTTGAGTACGGACTGAATCACGTCCACCTCCTTCTTGCCGCCATGTTCGGCATACAGGTAATGGCGCTGAAACTCCGGCTGAATAGTCAGTCGTCCGGAAAGACCGTACAGGCCCTTTCCTTCGTATTCGTTGTACTGGAACCCCTTGCAGATATCGCCAATGGTCCAGTCGGTAATGAGTGTGGGAGTCATATTATTCTATTGTTTTTTTGCGGATGAGAATTCGCCTGTAGGGAAGTTCTGGCTTTCCGTCAACTATATAATAGAGGTCGCCATCACGTAAACCCTTATTAATTTGCTTTAATTCACGAGGGAATGGTCGAAGACCTAATTCCAAACCAAAGTCACCATGTGGCGAACCAATTATAACGAACTGATCAGGGCAGTATTTGTCAAGAAAGGTGATAGGAACTCCCATAATACCATCGTAATCTGATGGTATTGCGTCTGTGTATGGAATATCTATAGCATCATAATTTTCATACTTATAGTATCCCTTTTCACAGATGTCCTTATGCTTACTATAACGAAGATTGTCCTTCATAGTCATTAGTTTCAATGGCTCATGTCGTCTACCATGATCAAGATTGGTAAACCAATGGACTCCAGGCACACGAATAAATTTATTACCTTGTTCATCAATTCTCAACGAAGGGGAGTGCGTTTCATAGTCCCTAGGTACCATAAATTCTCTATCCCCACTTGTAATAGAAGGTCCGAACCATACCTTGTTATCTCTAATAAGAGGAAAAACTTCCTTGTATGTGATTGCATTTTTATTGCCAATTATGAGGAAGCGTTTATTACTTGAAACAAGCCATGAGATAAACTCTCTAAACAACGAAAATGGTGGATTAGTAACAATAACATCTGCTTCATCGCGAAGCTTACAGACTTCTTTGCTGCGGAAGTCGCCATCACCTTCAAGGTAGTGCCATTCAAGGTCATCTATGTCAATACGCCCATTGCCATTGGTATCATAGGTAAGTTCGAAAATCTTGCCTTTGATGCGCGTCTTATCAATATCAAACAAAGGACTTTCCGTTTCAAAAAGGGTTGGCTGGTAGTTCTTATATTTCTTGCTCTCTACGGCATAGCTGGTACTGATGAGCCGCTTCAATCCAAGTCGCTCAAAGTTCTGTGCGAAGAACCGCGTGAAGTTGCTCCACTCAGGATCGTCACACGGCAACAACACCGTCTTATCACGGAATGTGTCAGGGTTATACTCCAGATAGGCGTTTATCTCCTTCTGAATGTCGGCATACTGCGTGTAGAATTCGTCGTTCTTCGCCGCTTTCGCCGCACCAAGGTTTGTGTTTTTGGCCATAACGATTGATAGTTTTAGTTTCTGCATCTACTATCAATCACGCCAAGACGCAGAAAGTGTGATGCACCTTTTGCGTTCAGCTTCGAGGTAGCGTAGGAAGGGAACCTCAACTCCTTAACAAGTATGCACCACACCTAAGTGTTAGTGCATTCCTATCATCAAGGAGTATAAGACGCCCATTACGACATCTCGTCACGTATTATCTCGTTGCGTTTTTATTCCCAATAAGTTTCCTACGCTTTTGGCTGAACGCGAAATAATAGCGAATGCTTTAGTTAGTCCGGATTTCTCCCCGAACCGACGGCAAAGATACAAATAATTTTGTAAATAAGCGTAGTATTGTTAAAAAATTGAGAAAAAAAGTGGTTGGAGTGTCAAAACAGAACGGAATGCTAGAAAAATTTCGTATCTTTACAAGCAAAATTAAGCAAGATATGGACAACCAGAACTTAAGCGTCAACTACGTGGCTCTGAAGCCACCTTATAAAATTATCAAACACGGAAACAAGATAGGTGTTCAGATAGGCACCCAGAGAGTTATTATTGCTGGGGGCTATCCAATCAGAACAGAGACTCACAATTACCCTGTGGTGGCTGCCGAAAATAGAATTACGGCCCTGAAAGATAATGATTTCCATCTGGATGAGAGTGGTGACGGCGAGGTTTGGGATGATGTTGAGACGAAGAATGTATCGGTGCTTTGTGATGTCGGTGTATGCCTTGAGTGGCAGCAGTTCATCAAAATACTGTGGCACGATCATGCCCGCCTTGACAATCCTCGTCAGCCGATAAATAAAGTATTCATATTTCAAAAAATAGTAAGGTACAATAAAAGTATGATGTTGCCTTCGCCAGGTCTGTATACATTACATCTTCGTACGGAGACATCCGAAGATGGCCTTCCTTGCGTGGTTCGCACGGAAAAGGACGACGTGTTTGCCCTAAACGTGGAATGGTCAGACAAAGAAGCCGATTTAGAAAACCGTTTGATCGCAGACCTTAGAAAGTATTTGCTTATTCTTTCGCCCAATCGCAGTACAAATTTCTGGCATATGCTCTACGAGACGAAGGAGGATAGGTTGCGTCCTTTGGTGGATAGGCTGAATGCCAACCCCAAAGCTAGCAGTTTCAGAGACCAAATAATGGCCTCATTTACAGTCACAGCTCTACCACCATACGAAGAAAAGGTCACTCCTATTGAACCCCAAAATACTCAGATGGAAGAAAGCGTTATGGATAAGATTTCTGCTAGCATTATGGAGTATGTAAATAATGTAAATAAGGATCCTGAGGCAATCATGAGCTTGGGCAAACTTGTTGCTAAAGCAAAGTTTGAATGGTTTTTTATGAAACCGATTATCCGTGGCCTTTCTGAGAAGTGGCTTATGGACAAGGCCATTCAGATAATAGTTGATACATGGAATGAATATGTGTCAAAGAAAGACGATATTTGTTATGTAAAAGAAGAATGCTTCAATCTGAAAATGCTTAAGCACATTTTTTTAGAAAAAGATCTTAAATCCGTAAGAGATAGGGAGCTGGAGAGACGCGAGGTTAACGCTAAGTTCAACAGAATGGTATCCCCTAATTCAGAGCAAGAAGAGAAACCCAAGTTCAACTACACAGAAGAAACATTTAAGAAGTCTGCCATGATAACTGACTTGCAATTGGATTTAGTTCTCGCTGAACTTATTGTTATGGGATGGATGCCTAAGACGAGCAGTCAGAGCGACTTCCACAAACTGTTTTCTGGAGTAACCGCCGAGTTCTTCCTTATATGGACTGGTAAGCCAGCACAGTTGCATGACTTCTTTGATATGCTGACCAAGAAGAAGGAAGTCAAGAAAAAGAAAGCGCCAGGATGGGTAACCCCTCGTGGTAACTATTTGAATATTGTCCGCTCCCATTTTAAAGACGAAAACAACAAGTGGTTTGGCGAACTTAATCATGAGAGGCATATAGATGGTACTAATGACATCCTGAACAAGTTGGAGATAGTACTTGCGTATTCTGTTGACGAATGTATTAATATGATGCAAACAATCGTTAGAGAACACAAAGACCTTCTTGAAAACATATATTTATCTGTCAAACCTGAGCATCCCTCCAATTTTGGAAGAAAATCCAAAAGTGTGTAGTAGGTAAACAAAAAATTTTTTTCAGAAATTTCGAAATTAGCGTAGATGGCTGTTGCAGCAAGCCTTCTACGCTTTTCTTTTGTGCTGCAGTTTCTCAAAAACCGACCTGAAAACCGACCTGAAAACCGACAATGAGGGCGCTTTTTCCCCATCATCAAGGAACCCCATTTTAGCGGGGAATAGAAAAATAATGGATTATAAAGACATCCTCCATCGCGTCCTCTCCGTAACCAACAACGGTTTGGACATCATTTGTGAAGAGTGCCCGGCAGCTGCCGAAGTAGTAAACACAAAGAAGAAGTTCCGCTACCGTCCTGACGAGCGTACCCCATCAGCCATGCTGAAACAAGCAAAGGATGGCAGTTGGCACATCTGCGACTACGGCAAGGAAGGCAAAGAGGGCTGGCTGTCAGCAGTTGACGTTTACATGGAGAACCGCGGCTGGGGCAAGGACATGTTTTCGATTGCTTTGCAGGAACTGGCAGAACACCATGGAGTGCAAGACGAACTGAAAACTGGTGTGAACATGCCGGTCATTGAGCAGCGTACCGCTACCCCTGAGGAACAGGAGCGCAAGGCATGGCTCGATCTGTTCGAGGGTTGTGGTGGCATCAACCTCTCCACGTGGTTGCCGTTTGTCAAACCCGAGCACCTGACTGAGCTGAACTGGCATGCCGTCAAGGCCGTCTATTCAGTGAAGGACGACAAGCTGACCATCCGTCAGGCTACGGCCACTTATCCCATCTTTGCCAAGTGTTGCCCTTATGTAAATGCAGAAGGGCGTGAGTTGTTCTTCTGGAAGGTCTACGAGCCGCTGAACCCCGACAAGGCTTTCCGCTTCCGTATCGTTGGCGACAAGCAACCCGACTACATCTATGGTCTGGCTGAACTCATTCGTGCCTACCACCAAAATAACGACGAGAAGCTCAGTGAGGTGTTGCTGGTCAGTGGTTGCAGCGATGCTGTCAGTGCCCTGGCTATGGGCTGTCAGCCGATATGGCTCGACTCCGAGACCCGTCAGCTCACCACTGATCAGTTCTTCCTGTTGCTGAAGTATGCCAAGCGTGTTATCAACATTCCTGACATCGACAGTACCGGCAAACGCATGGGCATCAGTCTGGCTTTAGCCATTCCGACCCTCCACTCCGCATGGCTCACTCCCGATGACTTCTACGGTCTGCACGACAACCGTGGCCGCCTCTGTAAAGACCTGCGCGACTACCTGCGCCTGAACCCCACTCGCAAGGCGATGGGAAAGCTGCTGGGTAGAGCACGTCAGGCTCAGTTCTGGACGGAACATACCGACGATAAAGGGAATGTGTCGTACTCTATCTCTGATAAGTCGCTGTCCTATTTCCTCTGGCTCAAAGGCTTTTCAACCTTGAAGGACGATACGCTGAAGGAACCTCAATATATTCGCGTTAAGGGCCATGTAGCCTATCGTGTAAAGGCGAAGAGCATCATATCTTATCTGGATAAATGGTGTGAGCGCGAGGGACTTCCAGAACCACTCATCAACAAGTTAAAGGCCTCACGTCGCTTGCCGACCAATGGTGTGAGCCACCTCGTTGAGCGTGATGATTTGGACTTTAGCAGTGCTACGGCCACGTCACAGCTGTTCTACTTCCGTAATGGTGCCGTGCTCGTTACTGCCGACAAGCTGACACGCCTGCAGCCGTCGCAGTCGGCCAATGGTCACTATGTCTGGGAGAACGCTGTCATCCAGCATGATTTCCGTGACATGAAGCCGCAGTTCACCGTGACGAAGGACGATAAAGGTAATCTTCACATTGCCATCAGTCCCGATGCTAAGAGCAAGCTGCTTCGTTTCCTGGTCAATACCTCTCGCCTTTACTGGCGCAAGAAGGATGAGCAGAAGCTTGATCTCACGCCCGAGGAGATTGCGGAAGAAGAACTCAGTCTGATAGTCAAGATTCTGAATATCGGATATATGCTGCATCGCTACAAGTCAAGCAGCGAGGCCAAGGCCACGCTTTGTCTCGACCATGCCATGAGCGACCGCGACGATGCCTGTAACGGTCGAAGCGGTAAAAGCTTTTATATCCATGCTCTTACCCAGATTTTGGTCAACTACTTCGAAATCGATGGACGAACGATGGACAGCAAAACCAACATGCAGTTCATCTTCGCCGGTATGGATGAAAGCACGAGTATCATCAAAGTGGATGAATGTTCTAAGGACTTTAATTATGAGTATTTCTTTGGTCAGATTACCAACAACATCACGGTTGAGAAGAAGGGCAAGGATCCCGTCACCATCCCCTTCAACAAGGCTCCCAAGTTCATCTTCGGTACAAACTACGTACTGAAGAAGCACGATCCCTCTACCGATGCCCGTATCTGGCCTGTCATCTTCAGCGACTTTTACCACAAGCAAACTGACATGAACGACTATCGTGAAACACGCACTATTCACGATGACTTCGATCAGGACTTGATGCGCGAAGACTACAGTGAGGCCGACTGGCAGGCAGACATACACCTGATGCTGGAGTGCCTGCAACTCTACCTGTCGTTGCCCGTTGGAGAGCGCCAGCTAATGCCTCCCATGCAGCGTATACAGCAGCGTGAGGCTCAGGCCTCCGTCAGCAAGAGCTTCCGTCAGTGGGCTGACGAGAACCTCGCTGAAGGCAGTGAATGGCTCGACCGCAAGGTACGTGCCGACGAACTGGTCAATGCCTACAGTCAGGATATCGGTTTCAAGTGTTCGCCTAAATCTTTCACCGAGCAGATGAAGAAGTGGTGTCAGTATGCAGAGCATATCCACTGCTATAACCCTGCTTCATGCACCGGTCAGAAGAAGGACGGCGACCGTTGGCAGGTACGTGAAGGCGACAAGCGCGTCAACTATTACTATATCCAGACCAAGGCTGCTGCAGAAGCTGCCAGCAAGACTGAGGCTACCCAGACCGACCTGTTCGCCACTACCGAGGATCTTCCATTCTAAAGATTTCTGTCACTCAGTCACGCAGTCACATAGCGATTTCCATACCCAATCATTATCGTACGGATTCGTATTATCGATTCCAACTTCATGGAAATATGTTAGTGACTGCGTGACAATTTATATCTTGTATTATATATCTCTCAGATCAGCAATACTTTAGGCTAATTTGAGAACTGTCACAAACCTCGTCACAAAGCTGTCGCTAAGATGTCACACACAATTCTGCTTCTCTTTACCAACAGATATGAACAGAATAATGATGCGGAGCCTCCGGAATTTTATGCGGAGCCTCCGGAATTTTATGCGGAGCCTCCGGAAATTTCTGCGGAGCCCCCAGAGCTTTTTACGGAGCCTCCTGAGGATGTATTATTTCTTGAAAAATAATTGCTTATTTTCTTGAAAATAAATGGCTTAAAGTTTGGTAATCTCGATTATTTTTTGTAACTTTGTAGTGTTAACGAGGTTGAGAACGAAGACGAAAAGCTTCGCTACGAAGACGAAAACGATAACGAAAAAAAGAGCCGGCCAATCGTAGCTCGTAATTCGAAATCGCAGGCTGAGCACTCAGAATTCCTTCCTCACAGTATTAATAATGTAAAGTTCTGAAGCTATGATCAAATTGAATTTTTACAAAAACAAGACGCAGGGTCACAAGAACTTCGGCAAGGTCTATGCCCGCGCAAAGAACAACAAGCCCATCGAGATTGAGGAGCTGGCCAAGCACATCCAGAGCCACGGCTCGCCCTACACCAAGGACATCATCATCGGCGTGCTGAGCAAGATCGCAGGCTGCATCCGCGAGCTGGTGCTCGACGGCAACCCCGTGAAGATCGCCGACCTGTGCATCTTCACTCCCGCCGTGACTACCTGTCCTGCCACCGATGCCGAGCACTTCACCCTGACCCGTGCCACCCGTGCCGGCGACGGCACCTACTCTGGCGGCAACATCGTCACCGTGCGCATGATGTGCCGCACTACTGGTGAGGCCACCCGCGAGCACATGACGCAGGATGCTGAGCTGGGCTACACCTCCCTGGCCGAGAAGATCAAGGCAGGTGAGCTGACTCTCTCCAACACCAAGGGCGAGTACATCAGCGGCCTCGGTAGCGGCAGTGGCAACTCCAGTGGATGGGGCGATGAGCCGGTGGTGAATCCGTAGGACCCACCCCCAACCCCTCCCGAGCGGGAGGGGAGAGGGGGAAGGACGAAGGCTGCGAGTAAGCGAGAGCAATAACAAGCTTGCTTGATTATTGCCGAGCAGGAGCAGGCTCGACCGAAGGTCAAAACCAAAACGAAAAACGCCGGCTAAGCAAGAAAGAGCCTTCCCGAAAGGGGAGGCTTTTTATATCGCGCAGAGCCATCATTTATTCTCGCGCAGAGCCGCAGAGTACGCGGAGTAGACGCAGAGGGGCATTTGGTCTTTTGAGAGTAAAGAGGAGTTTTTTAGGAGTTAGCGACTCTTGTCGTTTCAGCGAACTCAAAATACCCACGAAAAAATGATACTCAGCGATACCTCAGCGTACTCAGCGGCTCTGCGCGAGAAATAAAAACCTGGCTCTGCGCGAGAATTTCTCAAAAAATGAGCTCCATCTGAAAAATTATCACTATTTTTGCAAACAATAATGTATTGATAGGACATATTTCGAATTAATCAGGACTAACTGTATATGATGAAACAAACAATGTGCTTATTGGCGATGTCGATGATGATGGCATTGCCTGTCTGTGCTAAGAAGAAGTGGACGGAGGAGATGAACAAGTCGCTCAAGGAGATGCAGGAGATGTATTTCTGGCGGTGCGGAGTGTATTGGCTGAGTGACCACGGTCATACTGAAGGCTATATGAGAAACTTGGGCAGATACAGCATCCCGTCGCTGAAGGAGACTCGTGAGCGGGTGGTGGAGGAACAGAACCGTGTGCAGACACCCAAGATGGTCATTGATGCCATCTGCGGCAAGAAAAAGGGTGAGAAGCGCCAGACGGCCTTGGCGAAGTACTTTACTGATATGGACCGTGCCAACCGCATCATCGCAGCCGTGGAGCGCATCTATGAAGACGCGCCGATGCTGATAGGTGCCATCGACTATGAGCTGACGCACCGCGCGCCGGCGGTGATGCCTGAGGGACGGCTGCTGTCGTTCTCCTCGTCGGCGAGCAACGGTTTCGCCGGCTGGAGAAGGGAGCTGACACTGAAGCGCGACAAGAACAGCGAGAGTGGCACGCTGACCCTCAAGGAAGAGAGGCATCTTCGTTGGGGACCAGGCGAAGAGGAAGGTACCGATACCACGATAGTGGTGGCCGACTCGGTGTTCCAGCGTGTCCGCGACATGGTGGAGGACGGCATGCTTTATGAAATAGGTAGAGATTACCATCCCGACTTTGACATCACCGATGCCTCGTCATGGAACCTGTCCATCTATTTTGAGAAGGGCGACATCTCCTCGGGTGGCTATGCCGTCGGCCCCGACCACCACGAAGCCCTCAATGAGATCGAGCGTTACCTTGTCGGGATGTGCAGAAAAGAAACTCCGCAGCAGGAATAACGGTACTCAGCAGCGGGAGTAGCGGTACTCAGAAACGGGAGTGACGGTGTTCCCTGACGGGAGTAGCGGCACTCAGCAGCGGGAGTGACGTTAGAAAAAAATAGGAAGCGTGGTTGCTCGTTTGAAAAATAGTTGCTACCTTTGCAGGCGATTTATGACTCAAACGAAAAAAACGAAGACGAAAACGAAGACGAAGACGAAAACGAATACGAATACGAAAAAGAAAACCAAAACGAAAATAGCATGAAGAAAAAGATTTTGTCAATGGTGGCAGTGCTGCTGATGGCGGTGACTGCACAGGCTCAGGAGGATTACATCGTGGTGAAGTATGACGGCGCAAGGCCCAATATCCTCGACTTTGTGACGGCCATCCTCTCGCAGGACGACCTCGGCGAGTCGCTGGGCAATATGGCTGACAACTGGGAGCTGCTGCGCGACCACTATCCGATGCGCGAGGGTGCTACTATCCTCAGCGACGTGGAGAATGGCTATGTGCGCTTCGACCAGCGCTATGAGGATGCCGATGTGCGCAGTCACAGCTATGTGGAGATTTGCTACTGGAACTGCTCCGACAACAAGCACAAGCTGGTGGCCATCAACAATGGTTGTGAACAGAATGGCAAGCCTGTAGAGACGGAGTCCACGGGCCTGATGTTCTACCGCTATGACAATACTGCTCACACGCTTACCTACGAGTCGGAATATGACCTCGGCGCCAGCATTCGGGTGACGCCTGTGGTCACCTATGACCTGCCTCGCAAGGGCAAGGATATCAAGGCTGTGATTCACGCAGCAAATCGTCCCGTTCGCATCCTGATGAAATGGAACGGGATGAAGTTCGACCAGTCACAGTATTAGAAACCCCCTCCAAGCCTCCCCGAAGGGGAGGCTTTTGGGGTGTGAGAGTTTAGATGCTTAATTCGTCAAGCACTTTGATGAGTTTCTTGTCAAAGGGCTTGTCGGTGCGGATGCACTCGCTGAAAGGCACGTAGACCACCTCGTTGTTGCGCACACCCACCATCACGTTGCGCTGCCCCTGCTTGATGGCCTCGATGGCTCCTACGCCGGTACGGCTGGCGAGGATGCGGTCGTGGGCCGACGGGGTGCCGCCACGCTGCAGATGGCCGAGGATGGAGACACGCACATCGAAGCCGGGGAACTCCTTCTTCACACGGTCGGCATAGTAGAGGGCGCCGCATTTGGGGCTCTCAGAGACGATGACGATGCACGACTTCTTCGACTTGCGGATGCCGCGTCCCATGAACTGTGCCAGCTGGTCTTCGTTGGTCATCTCCTCAGGAATGATGGCAGCCTCGGCACCGCAGGCGATGGCTGAGTTCTGTGCCAGGAAACCGGCATCGCGTCCCATCACCTCGACGAAGAAGATACGCTCGTGTGAGTTGGCCGTGTCGCGGATACGGTCTACGCACTCCATGATGGTATTCATCGTGGTGTCGTAGCCGATGGTGGAGTCGGTGCCGTAGAGGTCGTTGTCAATGGTGCCGGGCAGTCCGATGCAGGGGAAGTCGAACTCCATTCCGAAGTTGCGGGCTCCCGTCAGCGAGCCGTTGCCGCCGATGACGACGAGGGCGTCAATCTCCTCGCGCTGGCAGGTCTCGTAGGCCTTCTGCATGCCTTCGGGCGTCATAAACTCCTTCGAGCGGGCGGTCTTCAGGATGGTGCCGCCTCGGGTGATGATGCCCGACACGTTTTCGGTGGTGAAGGTCTTCACCTCGCCCTTGATCAGGCCGTCGTAGCCACGATAGATGCCTTTGATGTTGAAACCGTTGTAGATGCCTGCGCGCGTGACGGCGCGGATGGCTGCGTTCATCCCAGGGGCATCACCGCCTGAGGTGAGAATTCCTATAGTCTTGATTTTGGCCATTGGTATTTAGGGTACTAAAAGATGTTCGATGTAGAGCACGGCCATGCCGATGATCCAGCCCGCCAGCACCTTCGGGGCGATGCGGCGCACATACCAGGAGAGGCGGATATGCTCCATCTGCATGAGGGCGATGCCGCTGACGCTGCCTACGGAGAGCAGGCAACCGCCTACCGCCGTAGAGAAGGCGATGATGAGCCAGAAGGCTCCGTTCTGGGCATAGGCTCCTGCGTCGCCAGCCATGCCGTGCAGCGACTGGGCGAAGGAGATGTCGGAGACAGCCACCGTGAACATGTCGACGGCGCTGCTCAGCAGGCCTGAGATGAAGCCGATGATCCAGACATTGCCGATGTTCGTCTCAATCCAGGTGGCAATCGTTCCCAGCACGCCTGTCTCGGAAACGGCTCCGAAGCCCAGCATGATGCCCATGACGAAGAGCATTTGCTGGATGGCGCCATATTGCAGGACGCGCGGGAACCGGCGCTGCGACATCTGGTCGGCGTTCATCAGCTTGCGGTTGAAGGCCTCGTTCACCACCCACAGCACGCTCAACACGCAGAGGGCGCCAAGGAACGGCGAGAGGCGCGTGAGGCTGAGGAAGGTGGGCACGAACCACAGGCCGCCCAAGCCGACGAAGAGCATCAGCACGCGCTGCCAGCGGTTGAGGCGGGTATCGTCGCCGCGATAGGGTGCCACCGTCCACTCAATGTCGAGACGGGCAGGCAGCTCGCGGTTGATAAGAAAAGTGGGAATCACCCATGCTGCGATGGCGGGCAGGGCCAGATAGCCTGAGAAATGGGTGGCCGTGATGGCCTCGTCGCCCCATAGCAGCAGGCCCGTGCAGTCGCCGATGACGGTAAAGCAACCGCCGCAGCAGGCCGCCAGCACGATGGCCGAGCCGATGAGCATGCGCTGGGAGCGGCTCTTCACGATGCTATGCATGATGACCAGCATGAGCATCGCCGTAGTGAGGTTGTCGAGGGTGGCCGAAAGGATGAACGTGGCCAGCGTGATGGTCCACACGAGGCGCTTCGAGTTGCGGGTGCGAATCCACTCATTGATAAAGTCGAAGCAACCGTTGTTGTTCAGTATCTCGATGATGGACATCGTGGCCAGCAGGAACATCACGATGGCTGCCGCGCGGCCCACGTAGTTGAGGAAGAGCTTGTCGTAGATGAAGTATTTCACCGTCTTGCTCGTCGATTCCGCGCCACCGAGGAAGTCCGCATACTCTGCGGCGTGCTGGCTCTGCACGAAATCATCGCCCCAGATGACGAACACCACCCAGCTGATGGTGCCGAGGAACATGGCGATAGCCGCCTTGTTCACACCTGTGAAATGGCCCGTCGCTATCAGCAGATAGCTGAAGACGAGCATCAGGACGATAACGAGCGTCATCATTGTTATTTACTTCTTATACCGGGCGTTCATGCCGTTGATGACGTCCTGAGTGATGTCGTATTTGTTGTCGCCGTAGAGCACGGTGGCCTTGTTGAGGATCATGTCGAATTTCTTGTCCTTGTTGTAGTCGGCCAGGAAATGGTCGAGGCTGTCCTGAAGGGTCTGCAGGAACTCGGCCTGCTTCTGAGCCAGTTCGTTGCTGAGACGGGCCTCGAGGGCTACGCGGTTGTTGCGCTCCTGTTCGAAGGCGGCTACTGCGGTCTTATACTGCTGCTCGCTGGTGAACGTATTGTTCTGCAGGCGTGTCTGGATGCTGTTGTACGAGCGCTCCAGCTCCTTGTCCTTGTTGGTCAGGACGGTGGTGGCGTTGGCACTCATCTTCTCTAAGGAGTCCTTCATCTCTTTGGCATACTCGTAGTGCTCGGTCAGCGAGTCGAGCTCGATGTAGGCGATGCCGCCCTGTGCGGACGATCCGTTGGCAGCCTTGTCGCTGTCCATCTTCGAGGGTTGGTTGTTGCACGCAGCCATCAGCACGCCGACGGCCAGAAGGGTAAAGGTCTTGATAATGTTCTTTTTCATTTTGGTTTATAAAAATATGTTCTTTTGTTCTTATGTCAAAAATCAGTTCTTTTGTCAAAAAGATTCATTCTTCTGTCAAAAAGATTCGTTCTTTTGTCTCTTCTCACTTACCGCCAGTCGGCTTCGTGTCCGCATCTCGCGGTCTTGGTCCATCACGCAGTGGATGCCTCGCTCTCGCATCGCCTCAGAGTCGTGAATATGCTGCGACGAGAAGCTCCCATTGCGCCGAAAAATCACCTTTACGCATAAAAATGCTACCGCGATAGCAATTATTAACGTGATTATGACGATTTTTCCAACCATATTTATTACTTTTGCGGGTGCAAAATTAAACAATAAAATCGGAATCACTTAAAAATAAGCATTAAAAATGAATAAAAACGACCTAAAACCTGCTTCCGTATTCGAGCAGTTTGCAAAGATTAACAGTATTCCACGCCCTTCGAAGCGTGAAGAGAAGATGATTGAGTACCTGAAAGGGTGGGGCGAAAGCCATCATCTGGAGACCATCGTCGACGAGACGGGCAATGTGCTCATCCGCAAGCCGGCCACCAAGGGCTTTGAAGACCGCAAGACCGTCATCCTGCAGAGCCACATGGATATGGTGTGCGACAAGCTGGTGGACGTGGAGTTCGACTTCGACCGTGATGCCATCCAGACCTATGTCGACGGCGAATGGTTGCGTGCCAAGGGTACCACGCTGGGTGCCGACGACGGCATCGGCTGCGCCATCGAGCTGGCCATCCTCGAGGCCGACGATATCGAGCATGGACCGCTGGAGTGCGTCTTCACCCGCGATGAGGAGACGGGACTTAGTGGCGCCGAGGGCATGAAGAGCGGCTTCATGACGGGCGACTATCTCATCAACCTCGACTCGGAGGATGAGGGCGAAATCTTCGTCAGCTGTGCCGGCGGTCGCAACACACAGGCCAAGTTCACCTTCGTTCGCGAGGAGGCTCCTGCCGGATCATTCTTCTTGCGCGGACAGCTGAAGGGACTCTGCGGAGGCCATTCTGGCGACGACATCAACAAGAAGCGCGCCAATGCCATCAAGATTCTCGGCCGTTTCCTCTTCCAGACGATGAACCGCTATGAGGGCGTGCGACTGGCTGAGTTCCACAGCGGCAAGCTGCACAACGCCATCCCTCGCGACGGACAGTTCGTCATCGCTGTGCCCAATGCTGTGAAGGAGAATGTGAAGGCCGACTGGAATGTCTTCTCTGCACTCGTGGAGGACGAATATCATGTCACCGATACGCAGATGGTGTGGACGATGGAGAGCACCGATGCGCAGCCCGTTATCGAGGACAAGGTGGCCCGCAATTTCGTCTGGGCTATCCAGGCTGTCGACAATGGTATCTATGCCATCTGCCAGGATCCTGAGCTGAACGGAATGGTGGAGACTTCCTCGAACATTGCGGCCATACATTCCTCAGAATCAGAGATTAACATCCTCTCCTCGCAGCGCTCGAATGTGATGTCGAACCTCGATAATATGTGCGCCACCATCGTGGCAACCTTCCAGCTGGCAGGCGCCGAGGCCAAGAGCAGCGACGGCTATCCTGCATGGAAGATGAAGGCCGAGAGCCACCTGCGCGACACCGTCGTAGAGACCTACAAGGAGCTCTTCGGCAAGGAGCCCGTGGTGCGCGGCATCCACGCCGGCTTGGAGTGCGGCCTCTTCTCAGAGCGCTATCCCAACCTCGATATGGTGAGCTTCGGTCCTACGCTGCGCGATGTCCACACACCCGACGAACGCCTGCTCATTCCTACCGTGCAGATGGTGTGGGATCACCTGCTGCTGGTCTTGAAGAGAATCTAATCCGAACCTGATTCAAGGGAAAGAACACTAATACCGCTTATTATATTGGCCACTCAGGAATACATAGAAATCAAGGGCGCACGCGTCAACAATCTGAAGAATGTGGACGTGCGGTTGCCGCAGGGTAAGTTCATCGTCATCACCGGCGTCAGCGGCTCCGGCAAGTCGTCGCTGGCTTTCGACACACTCTATGCCGAGGGGCAGCGCCGCTATGTGGAGAGCCTCAGCAGCTATGCGCGCCAGTTCCTGGGACGCATGAACAAACCTGAGTGCGACTTCATTCGTGGCATTCCGCCTGCCATCGCCATCGAGCAGAAGGTCATCGCCCGTAATCCGCGCAGCACCGTTGGCACCTCGACGGAGATCTACGAGTATATGCGCCTGCTCTTCGCGCGCATCGGCCACACCTATTCGCCAGTCAGCGGCGAGGAGGTGAAGAAACACACCACCGAGGACGTGGTGCAGAAGATGCTGGAGTTCTCGCAGGGCACGAAGTTCGTCGTCCTCGCTCCCCTCGTCGTGCCTGAAGACCGCACGCTGGAACAGCAGCTGAAGGCCTGTCTTTTGCAGGGCTACAGCAGGATAAGCCTCCCCCAACCCCTCCGGAAGGAGGGGAACGAAGCCTTCGGAATGAATGAAGCCGGGGCTACAATCATGCGTATCGATGACTATCTGGCTGCTTCTCCCCTCCCTTCTGAGGGGCAGGGGGAGACTTTCTATCTTGTCATCGACCGCCTCTCTGCCTCCAACGACAAAGAGACGATTGCGCGCCTCGTCGATTCTGCCGAGACGGCTTTCTACGAGGGACAGGGCCAGCTGCGCCTGATGGTTCTACCTGCGGGTCTTTGCTATGACTTTAGCACTCGCTTCGAGGCCGACGGCATCACCTTCGAGGAGCCTACCGACCAGACTTTCTCATTTAACTCGCCTGTGGGCGCCTGTCCTGAGTGTCAGGGCTTCGGTAGCGTCATCGGCATCGACGAGCATTTGGTCATCCCCAACACGTCGCTGTCGGTCTACGATGGCTGCGTCGTTCCTTGGCACGGAGAGAAGATGGGCGAGTGGAAAAACTGGTTCATCCAACACGCTCCTGCCGACGATTTCCCCATCTTTGAGCCCTATTACGCACTCACCCAGCAGCAGAAAGACTGGCTGTGGCACGGGCTGCCCAGCGACAAGCGCAAGAAGGAGAAACCTTGTATCGACAGTTTCTTCCAGATGGTGAGGGAGAACCAGTATAAGATTCAGTACCGCGTGATGCTGAGCCGCTATCGTGGCAAGACGGTGTGCCCCAGGTGTCACGGTACGCGCTTGAAGCCTGAGGCCGAATACGTGAAGATTGGTGGACGCAGCATCACCGACTTGGTGCAGATGCCCGTCATCCGACTGAAGGAGTGGTTCGCTCAGTTACAGCTTTCGGAACACGACGCCGGCGTAGGCAAGCGTTTGTTGACTGAGATTAACAATCGCCTGCAATTCCTTCTGGATGTGGGACTTGGCTATCTTACGTTAAATCGTCTATCGAATAGCCTTTCAGGCGGCGAAAGTCAGCGCATCAACCTCTGCACCTCGCTTGGTTCGTCGCTTGTCGGCTCGCTCTATATCCTCGATGAGCCAAGCATCGGCCTCCATTCGCGCGACACTCAGCGCCTCATCCACGTGCTGAAGGAGTTGCAGGCTTTGGGCAATACCGTAGTAGTGGTGGAGCACGATGAGGAGATTATCCGTTCCGCCGACTATCTTGTCGACGTAGGCCCAGATGCCGGCAGGCTGGGTGGCGAGATTGTGTATCAAGGCCCGCTGGCTGTTGTGGCTGGTAACACTAGTTCAACTAGTACAACTAGTACGACTAGTATGACTAGTTTGTCGAGCGAAAAGAGCCACACCCTCCGCTTCCTTTCCGGCATCGACACGCTGCCCACACCCACTTCGCGCCGTCCTTGGAACAGGCACATCGACATTAAGGGCGCTCGCATGAACAACCTGAGGGGCATCGACGTGGAGATTCCCCTGAACGTGATGACTGTTGTCACGGGTGTCTCCGGCTCAGGCAAGTCGACGCTCATCAAGGGCATCCTCTATCCTGCGCTGAAACGCCATTTGGGTGAGGTGTTCGACCAGCCAGGCGAATATAGCGGTTTGTCAGGCGATATCAGCGCCATCCAGCGTGTGGAGTTTGTCGACCAGAATCCTATCGGAAAGTCCACACGATCCAATCCAGCCACCTATGTGAAGGCCTATGACGCCATCCGCGACCTCTTTGCCGAGCAACCCCTCGCGCAGCAGATGGGCTTCACTAGCCAGTTCTTCTCGTTCAACACCGACGGTGGTCGCTGCGACGAGTGCAAGGGTGCTGGCACCATCACCGTCGAGATGCAGTTTATGGCTGATCTCGTGTTGGAGTGCGAGGCCTGTCACGGACACCGCTTCAAGCGCGACATCCTCGATGTGCGCTATAAGGGTAAGAATGTCGACGATGTGCTGAACATGACCATCTCTGAGGCCATCGAGTTCTTTGAAGGTGAGAATACTATCGTCAAGCGTCTGAAAACCCTAGAGGACGTCGGCCTAGGCTATATCAAGCTGGGACAGAACTCTTCGACACTCTCAGGCGGTGAGAACCAGCGCGTAAAACTGGCCTATTTCATCGGTCAGGAGCGCCAGGAACCCACACTCTTCATCTTCGACGAGCCCACCACAGGCCTCCATTTCCATGATATTCGCCGTCTACTGGATTCGATGAACGCTCTCATCGAGCGCGGACATACCATATTGATTATTGAGCACAACCTTGATGTCATCCGTCAGGCCGACCACGTCATTGACCTGGGCCCCGACGGAGGCGACAAGGGCGGCAATCTCATTTGTGCTGGCACGCCTGAAGAGGTGGCCAAGTGCAAGGAGAGTATAACTGGACAATACCTAAAAAACAAGCTATGAAAGAATTACACATCCATCCCGCCATCTACGAATGTCAGATGGACGAGCTGACTGCTGACGAGCAGGAGCTGCTGCGTCAGGCCATCGCGTCGACGGAAAACTCCTATGCGCCGTATTCCAATTTCCACGTAGGAGCCGCTTTGCTGCTCGACGACGGCACCATCATGCCTGGTTGCAATCAGGAGAATGCCGCCTTCCCTGCGGGCCTCTGTGCCGAGCGTGCTGCCATTTTCGCCGCCGGAGCTCAGAAGCCTAAGGCCGTGCCTGTGATGCTGGCTATTGCTGCCCGTGATACCAAAGGCGAGCTGACGAAGGAGCCTGTCTCGCCGTGTGGCACTTGCCGTCAGGTCATCATCGAGACGGAGACGCGTCACCAGCATCCTGTGCGCCTGTTGCTCTATGGCCAGCGCTGTGTCTATGTGATGGACGGCATTCGTCAGCTGATGCCGCTGTCGTTTACCGAGTTTTAGAGGTATGAGCTGAGAGGGGAGAGCAATGGTTGTACTCTTAACGATACTTCTTTACTTTGCCGCCCTCTTCGCTCTGAGCCGGTGGACAACGCGGCGTGCTACCAACGAGACGTTCTTTCGTGGTGAGCGCCGCTCGCCTTGGCGCATGGTGGCCTTCGGCATGGTGGGCGCCTCCATCTCAGGCGTCACCTTCGTCTCTGTGCCGGGAATGGTGTTGACACAGAATATGGCCTACCTGCAGCTTTGCCTGGGCTTTATTCTCGGATACATCGCGGTGGCCTTTGTGTTGTTGCCTGTCTATTACAAGCTCAACCTCACCTCCATCTACACTTACTTGGGCGAGCGCCTTGGCCCGCGCTCCTATCTGACAGGTGCCGGCTTCTTCCTGTTGTCGAAGATGATAGGCACGGCGGTGAAGTTCTATGTGGCCTGTCTCATCGTGCAGCAGTTCGTGATGAACAGCCTTGGCGTGCCTTTCGTCGTCACCGTCAGCGTGATGGTGCTGCTCATCTGGCTCTACTCTCATCGCGGCGGTGTGCGCACGCTGGTTTTCACAGATTCCCTTCAGACGCTTGTGTTAACGTTGGCGTTGGTGTTAACGTTGATTATCGTGATGCAGCGCATGGGTTTTTCGTTGGGCGACGCTATCAGCGCTATCGTTGCCGACGAGCGTAGCCGCATCTTCGTGTTTGATGATTGGGTGAGCCGTCAGAACTTCTGGAAACAGCTGCTCAGCGGAGCATTTATCGTGGTGGTGATGACGGGCCTTGATCAGGATATGATGCAGAAGAACCTGACCTGCCGCACCCTGCGCGAGGCTCAGAAGAATATGTGTTCCTATGGCGTGGCCTTCGTGCCTGTCAACCTGCTCTTCCTTTCCCTTGGTGTGCTCTTAGCGCAGTATTTTCAGACGAGTGGGGTAGGGGTTGACATGAAAGGAGACGAGCTATTGCCACTGTTCGTGCAGACTGCAGACTCTACGCCTGTGCTGGTACTTTTCACCTTGGGCATCGTGGCTGCCTCGTTCTCTTCTGCAGACTCGGCGCTGACGGCTCTTACCACCAGCTATTGCGTCGACATTCGCCAGCAGTCTAAGGATGAGCGCCTGCGCCGTCGCGTACATATTATAATGTGTGTGCTGCTTGTGGCCTGTATCCTCGCCATCCGTGCTGCAGGCTCCTCGACACTTATCGATGCCATCTACACCATCGTGTCCTACACTTATGGCCCGTTGCTGGGGCTTTTCGCCTTCGGACTCTTCACCCGTCAGAAAGTACGCGACGGGTTTGTGCCATTCGTCTGCATCGCCTCGCCGCTGCTCTGCTTCCTGCTCGACCAGCTCTTTGCCAGCCTCTTTAACTATCGTTTCGGCTATGAGCTGCTGCTGCTCAACGGCTTCCTCACTTTCGTCGGATTATCATTCCTTCGTGGGAAGGATATCATCCGGTAGCGCAATGCTGTCGTTCTTGATGTGAATGTCGCGCTGCGGGAACGGAATCTGCACACCGTTGCTTCGCAGCGTGTCGTAGACGGTATTCAGCACGTCGCTGACGACATAGATGCGCTTGACGGCATCGGCCCAGACGTAGAGCTTGAAATCGACACTTGACTCTCCCATCGCCGCAACGACGCTCTTGGCGCGTTTCTTGCGGTCGGTCCAAGGATGGCGCATATTGTTGACGGCATCGTCCACCATCTGAATGACGTCGTGCAGGTTGGAGCCGTAGGCCACGCTATACTCGATAGCCGTGAGCACATAGCCGTGATTGCGTGTCAGGTTCTTGTAGTTCTTCGAGAAGAGCTGGCTGTTCTGGAAGGTGATGACCTCGCCGTAGAGTGTCTCGACGACGGTGGCGGTATAGCTGATGGAGTTCACCTTGCCCATCGTGCCGTCTATCTCAATCCAGTCGCCCACTTTCACGCGGCCTGCCATCAGCGTGGCGCCGTAGTAGATATTCTCGATGATGTCCTTCGAGGCGAAACCGATACCTGTCGACAGACCGCCGCCGATGGCCAGCAGCCAAGCTACGCTGATATGCAGGATGCTGAGCGACATCATCAGCCAGATGCCCCACACCAGCACCTGGATGACGTTCTTGCCCATCACCTCGCGGCTTGCGGCGGTGGTGGGGTCTGATGTCTGGAAATGCAGGCGCATCAATGAGAGGATGGTGCTGGCGATATAGCTAAAGAAGAACCACAGGCTGACCACCATCGAGAGTTTGAGGATGCTCACCTTCAGGTTCTCGAGGTCGATGAAGTTGTGGCGGAAGATCTGCCAGCAGAGGTCGCCCAGGTTGAAGACGTCAGCGGCCCAGTAGATGGACAGCATCACGGAGCCTACGCCGATGACGGGCAGCACCACCTTGGAGAGGAGCAGATAGACCCACGACTGCGTGATGGGCTTCTCTAGATATTTGTGGCGGGCACCGTAGAGTTTCAGGTAGCTGCTGACGCAGGTGATGGTGAGGATGCACGTGAGCTGCATAATCCACCAGATGAGTATCTGCACAGCCAGCAACGTGTAGCCCACCCAGGAGCAGACAAGCGAGAAGATGAAGATGGCCAGCGAGATGTAGGTGTAGAACATATCCGATCGCGGAATGTTCTTGTTGTGCCTGCGGATGACCAGCCATTGCCAGATGGTGCACAGCAGCAGGATGGCAGGGAAGGCCAAGTTGACCAGCTCGTTGGGGATGAGCACGATGCGGAAGGCGATGACGATGAATCCCACCACCACCAGCGGCGAGTAGATGTGGAAGGCGCTGCGTATCTGGTCGCCGTTTACGCGCAGCAGCAGCGAGATGAGGATGACGCCCAACAGCCACGCATACTCAATGAGTAGTCCGCTGGCCATGATGAAGAAGTTCTGCTGCAGGGTGGCACGCATAATGCCGAGTACGGCGGCAAACGTCACCGTTGTGGTGGCCATAATGATGCAGGAACGCTTCTTCAGGAATTCGCTTGTGTGCAACCGCTTCGGCATAAAGCGGAAGGCGATCATATTCAGCACGATGGCGATGACGATGTAGAAGAAGATCATCGCGAAGAGGCGCAGGATGACCTTCGAGTCCCAGTCCGACTGCTGTTTCGAAGGCCGGTATTTCTCCTCCAAAGCCACCTTCACCTCGTTCCACCGCTGGCCGATATTCTTCAGTATGGAGATGTAGCTCTCGCCGCCGTTGCGGAAGATGCCCGTCTGTATGTCGTTGTAGCGGCGGTTGGCGTAGTCGTTCAGATAGCGCAGCCGCTGCTCGGTGTTCTCATAGAGGCTTATATAGTCGGTCACCTGCTCGCGGGTTTCCGAAAGGGTGTTGCGGATGCTGGTGGCCAGCGTCAGGCAGACGGTGCGGTTGTTCTTGGCCTTGTCATCGAGCAGGTTGGTGCGGATGTGCCTCAGGCTCACCACCAGGCTGTCGTATTTCGCTATCTCTACGTCAAGGGCCTCGATGTAGGACTTGAAAGGCAGTTGCTGGCGCTGGAATGACAGATACTGCTCGGTGGCTTCGTGGCAGGCATAGGTGAGGTCGAAGACGTAGTTGTTCTGCTGCGAATAGAGCATCAGCGCATTCTGGTTGCTGCGTTTGATGGTCTCGCGCAGTTGCTGGATGATGTCCTTCGTCTGCTGCTTGCGCTGTTCGGCCTGACTGCTCAGTTCCTGATAGCGCTCCGTCAGCTCTGAGCGCAGCACGTTCAGCGTCTGTTCCAGGTTTCTCTCCTTCAGCACGGCATGCGCTTCAACCAACGAGAGGCACAATAACAGTAGTATAATAATTCGTTTCATATCAACGCTTTATCTAATTGATCCTAAACTGTAGCATCGACCACCCGTCTTCCTGCTTTTCGTATTCTAAGTGGAATCCCAGCGAGACGGCTTTCTCCACCAGCATCGGCACGTCTTCGTGGTAGAAGCCGCTGAGCAGCAGCACGCCGCGATACTGCGGCAGGGCCTGTCGCATGAGCGGCATATCGGCAAGGAGAATGTTGCGGTTGATGTTGGCAGCCACCACGTCGAACTTGCGCTGCAGCTGCCTGATGATGTTGGCGTTTCCGTAGACGGAGGTGAACTGCATCCCTACGCCGTTCAGCTCGGCGTTGTGGCGTGCGTTCTCCACGCTCCATTGGTCTATGTCGTAGCCTGTGGCTGCTATAGCGCCCAGTTTCAGCGCCACAATGCCGAGGATGCCTGTGCCTGTGCCGCAGTCGAGCAGCGACAATCCCTGTATTCCTAAGTCCATCAGCGCCTGGCACATCATTCGTGTGGTGGCGTGGTTGCCTGTGCCGAAGGCCTGACGGGCCTCTATCTTGACGGTGAGAGGTGAGGAATCAGAGGTGAGGGGTGAGGGGTGAGAGGTGAGAGGAGCGGGGGAGGAGAGAGTAGGGAGGTGGCGTCCGTCGTATATTATAAGATGTGTACCCACGGTGATGGGCTCGAAGCCTTCCAGCTCCCATTGCTCATTCCAGTCGCGGTCGGGTGCCTCGCTCACTTCATAGCTGATGCTGACACCCTGCTCCTCGCCGAAAGGGAGCTGCTCTAGCACAGCGTTGAGTGCTGTCTCGTCAAAGAAGTCCTGCTGCACATAGCCGGTCAATCCTTCCTCGTTCTCTTCAAAGGTCTCAAAACCACATTCGCCTGCCATCGCTGCAAGCACGTCGCTCACGTCCTGACGCAGATCGTCGGGGGCTGTGAGGCGGAAAAGCACTTCAAAATATTTCATCACTTTGTTAATTTCGCCTGCAAAGATAAGAAAAATAGGGAAAATCCTACTATGTTTTAGGGTTTTTCCTTATCTTTGCAGAAAATTTAGCAGTATTTTTGCATCGTGAATCAATCAATCAACAAGATAAGGCTATGAAAAAGAGGTTTTTACTTTCAGTCATGCTGGGAGCATTTGCACTCTCAGGTGTAGCACAGGACGATATGTATTTCGTTCCTTCGAAGAAGAGCAATACGCACGCCAACGTGCAGGTGACTCCACCCGCTAGTACGTATTACTCAGGCTCTATGCGCAGCGTCGACGACTACAACCGTCGCTGGGCCAGCAGCTATGAGGTGCTGCCAACAGATACGGGCGACGTTGTCAGCTTCGCTCCCGTCGAGGGCGTCTATCCCGACAGCCTCGGCGACTTTGCGCTGACACAGCGTATGACCCGCTTCGACGGCTATGAGCCTTCGCTGGCTTATTGGGAAGGCTACGCACAGGGACGCCGCGACTACATCGGCTGGTACTCACCCTGGTATTACTCATCCTATTATCCTTGGTACGACTCCTGGTACTACGACCGCTGGTATTGGGATTCATGGTACTGGGATCCCTGGTATTATCGTCCTTGGGGATGGGGAGGCTACTATTCCTACTATTATCCCTACTACGGCTACAGCTGGGGATGGGGTGGTGGAGGCTACATCAGCCACCATCCTCGTAGCACCCAGAATCATGGACGCATAGCAGGCGCCAGCCCCAGCACCTATACTTACGGACGCGGCTCTGGCTTCGGAGGCAGTCGCAGGGGATCGTTTGGCGGTACTCGCACAGGCAGCTATGGCAGCACGGGAGGCTCAGGAGCCTTCGGCGGCTCACGCACAGGCAGCTTCGGCGGCACTCGTAGTGGCGGTAGCGTCAGCTCGGGCAGCGGCTCATTCGGAGGATCGCGTTCCACAGGCAGCTTCGGCGGCAGTCGCACCACGCGTCCCGTCTCGGGCACCAGCAGCTCAGGCTCTACCTATAGCGGCAGTACATCTTCGAGCAGCAGCTCATCAGGCAGCAGCTTCGGAGGCAGCCGTTCCAGCGGCAGCAGCGGTGGCAGCTTCGGCGGCAGTCGCTCCAGCGGCGGCGGAGGCGGCGGTGGCGGAGGCCGTTCCGGTGGCGGTGGCTTCGGCGGCAGTCGCAGATAGAAATGAGAATTGAGATTTGAGTATTGAGAATTGATTTAAGGTAATCATTATGAAGAAGATAATTGCAATGGCTGCAATTGCCCTGACCGCAGTGTCGGCAGCAGCACAGGAAACATATGAGAACGCGAAGATTGCCTGGAGCGACCTTAACGGTACGGCACGCTACGTGGGCATGGGCGGCGCTCTGGAGGCTCTCGGCGCTGACATCAGCACCATCGGCTCCAACCCCGCTGGCATCGGCCTCTTCCGCAAGTCGAATGTGAGCATATCGCTCGGCGCTGTCAGCCAGCAGGACGCTCAGAACTTCGGCGGCGGCAAGACCACCAACATCAGCTTCGACCAGATCGGCTTCGTCTATGCAGGACGCAACAACAGCTCCAGCTTTATCAACTTTGCATTCAACTATCACAAGAGCCGCAACTTCAACTACATTCTCTCGGCTGCCGATGGTCTCTACAATGCGTCGCAGAACAAGCAGACCTACCTGAAGGCCAAGGGCGGATGGCTCTACGAGAATGCCCTCAACCCCAATTTCAACAGCCCCTACATCCAGTGTAACCAGCTCGACGCTCTCTATTCGGAGAACCTGCTCTACGATCCCAACGCTGAGTATGCCTGGGGCTACTATGAGGCCAACGGCTACACGATGGACCGCCGTCATTGGGGCTATGTGGCCGACTACGACTTCAACCTCAGCGGCAACATCAACAACCGCGTCTATCTGGGTATGACCGTAGGCATCCACGATGTTCACTACAACCATATGAGCGAGTACGTCGAGACCTTCGATGTCGGCTCACCCATCATGGTCAGGGATGAACGCAAGATCAAGGGCGCAGGTGCCGACATCAAGGCTGGTGTCATCTTCCGTCCCGTCGAATACTCGCCCTTCCGCATCGGACTCTCCGTCACCACACCTACGTGGTACGACCTCACCACCAGCAACATTACTTATATGAGCGATGCTGACGGCTCCATCCACAGCGGCGACGAATACGACTTCAGGCTCAACACCCCGTGGAAATTCGACCTCAGCCTCGGCACCACCATTGGCGACTTCCTCGCCCTCGGCGCCACCTATGAGTACACCGACTACGGATCCCTCGACACCCGCTACAAGACCGGCGAGAGCTACAACTACTGGACCGACAGCTACACCTCGCAGAGCGAGAGCGACGAGGAGATGAACCGCCATACCGGCGAGACGCTGAAGGGTGTGTCCACCCTGAAGCTCGGCGCAGAGTTCAAGGCTGCACCTGAGGTCGCCGTTCGCTTCGGCTACAACTATGTATCGCCGATGTACAACAAGGATGGCTACAAGGATGGCACGCTGCCCTGCGAAGCCTCCTACTACAGCTCGGCTACCGACTGGACCAACTGGGAGGCTATCAACCGCTTCACCTGCGGCATAGGCATACAGCTCGACAAGGTCAACCTCTCCGCCGCCTACCAGTATTCCGCTCAGAACGGCTGGTTCTCGCCCTTCAACAGCTACAATTCCAGCCCCAGCGATGCTGACTACGACCCGACAGACAACTATGACGTCTATGCTGTGAAGCTTTCCAACAAGCGTCACCAGTTCCTCCTCACGGCCACCATCAATCTGTAGAGAAATCACATCACATACTGATTTTTGAGCTTTTCCCAGAAAAATCCCAAGGCTTGGGACAAAAGTCCCACGGCCTGGGACAAAAATCCCAAGCCTTGGGATTTTTCTGGGAAAAGTTTTTTCTTGTCTAATAGCAGCAGCGCATACCTGCCCCACATCAGTCTTTTTGAAAAATAGATGAAAATATTTTCAAAAAGATGCATGTGTTTGGAAAATAATACTTAACTTTGCAGGCTGAATAGTTATGTAAAGCGTTGATGGATCAGGACGAGAGAGAAATACTGCTTCAGAGGTTTGCTGACGTCACCCATCGCTTGAATGTGGCCAACGCTAAGCTTGACGAAGCAAACAAGAAACTGAAGGAATACGAGGAAAAGGCCCTTCAGGCTGAGAAAGCCAGCCAGATGAAGACCCTTTTCCTTGCCAATATGTCCCATGAGATTCGTACACCGCTGAATGCTATTGAGGGCTTTTCGCGAGTGATGGTTGAGGCTGAGACGCTGAAGGAGCGTATGAGCTATATGGAGATTATCGAGAGCAACAACCGCCGCCTGCAGAGCCTTGTCAACGAAATTCTCGACCTCTCTCGCGTGGAGGCTGGCGAAATCAGCTTCAAGAAGACAAATGTCGACTTGAACAATATGATGCAAAGCATCAAGCAGCTCTTCAAGTTCCGCTGTCCAGACACCATCAACCTGGCATGGGATACTCCCTCGATGCAGGTGATCATGAACACCGATGAGGACAAGCTGACGCAGGTGTTCTCCAACCTTATCTCCAACGCGCTGAAGCACACGACGAAGGGCTCTATCATCTACGGCTACAGGCTCGTCAACGATCACGATGAGATACAGTTCTTCGTCAGCGATACCGGCTCGGGCATCGATCCGGAGTTCATAGGCCAGATTTTCAACGCCTATGCCTCGAAGGATGCCGAGATGAACAAGGGCTACGGCCTGGGCCTCGCCCTGTGTAAGATTATCGTGGAGAAGATGGGCGGACACATCGATGTGGAGTCAAGTCTCAATGTGGGCACCACGTTCACCTTCGGCTTCCCCTTCCACGGGACCATCGGCGGCATTGCCACCAGCAATCGCACCACCACCTCTACGCAGATGATCCGCACCCTTCGTGTGAGCACTCACAGCAATGACACTCAGATGAAGACGATACTGGTGGCCGAGGACGAGGAGAGCAACTACGAGCTGGTGCGTATCGTGCTGCAGAAACGCTACAACCTGCTGCATGCCCATAACGGTATCGAGGCAGTGACGATGAACGAGGAGGAGCATCCCGACCTCATCCTGATGGATATCCGTATGCCTGAGATGAACGGCCTTGATGCCACCCGTATCATCAAGGAAGTGAACAGCGACACTCCCGTCATCGCCCTCAGCGCCTATGCCTTCGACGAGAATGTCCGTGAGGCCAAGGCAGCCGGCTGCGACGACTTCCTGGCAAAGCCGTTCCGTGTGGAAGACCTTATCGAGATCATCGGGCGATACCTTGGAGAATAGTTTGAATCAAAAGAGAATACCGTGGGAAAGAAAGCCGTTTTTAAGTATCTGTCGTTTATGATGCTCGTCGTCACCATCCTGGTGACGGTGTTTGTCCTGATGGGACTCTTTGGCGGCTATGCCAATCCCGCCACGAACACAGCATTGGCCCTTTGCGTCTTTGCGCTGCCGCTGTTCATTATTGCTGAAGTCATCCTCCTCATCTTCTGGCTCATACGCCGCCGCTGGTATTGGGCAGCTATTCCGGGCGTCACCTTGCTGCTTTGTATTCCCTATGTCGGCACGCTTTTCCAGCTGGGCTGGTTCCGTAGCAGCGGTGAAGGCAAGTCGGGGTTGAACGTTGCCACCTACAACGTGGCTAACTTCGGACGTGAGATGAACGGCTACAAGTCGGGCGACATCCTGGCGCTGATGAAGAGCAACGACGTGGATGTCTTCTGTATTCAGGAGTATCAGGACCAGAGCGGCGACATGAGCAACTCGGAGAACTACCTGAACAAGTATTTCACGTCGATGGCGAAGGGACAGCCCGATATGGTCATCTTCAGCCGCCGCTATCCCATCATCGACTCGCAGGCCATCGACTTCGGACACACCGGCAATAGCGCTATGTGGGCAGATATTGATGTAAACGGAAAGGTCGTTCGCGTCTTCAATGTGCATCTGGAGACAACAGGCATCAACAGCGCCCTGCATCAGGCCGAGAAACGGGAGAGAAAGGGTGAGATTGTGGAACGCAATGCCCTGCTGCGAGCTATCTATGGCAGCTATACCCGCGGAATGGCCATCCGTGCCCAGCAGGCCGACATCGTTGCGGCCGAGATTGAGAAGAGCCCGCACCCCGTCATCCTCTGCGGCGACTTCAACGACGTGCCTTACTCCTACGTCTATCGCAAGATGAAGGGCGACCTTACCGACGGCTTCAAGGAGGCCGGCAAGGGCTTTATGTACACGATGCGTGAAGGAAAGAAGAAAGTGCGTATCGACTATATCTTCCACAACGAAGAGATGGAAGGCTACAACTATCGCACGCTGAACGTCACCTATAGCGACCACCTGCCCGTACTCATGCGCATAGGGCTGTAGAGACAAAAAATCCGTATTTTCGGGATGTCCGGAAAATACGGATTCTTTTTTACACTTTTGAATCTTATACGATTTTGAATCTTACGCGGAACGAGTGTTCATGCTCGTCCCAATTGGTGCCAAGCATCTCGAAACGTCCTATCTGCGACGTGCTCCTGACGTGCTTGCCGATGCAGGGGCAGATGTCGTAGTCGCCAATGCGCACCAGTCGGACGGTGTCGCCGGCGTCGGCTGGCAAGCGGCTGGCATTCACCTCAGGCGGCAGGTCGTCACGGCTCACAAACTGGAAGGTGACGGGCAGGTCTTCGTCAATCAATTCGTTCATGCGCCGCTCAATCTCCTTCTCCTGCTTGCGGTCGGGCTTCTGGTCGAGGTAGAAGCTCATCTTGCTTTTCTTCCGCTCGATGTGTGCGTTGTGGCTGCGCTCACAGCCGAACATCCGTATCATCGTCTGATTCAACAGATGTTCGGCGGTGTGTGCAGGCGGGAAGGAGACGTCCCTTTCTTCTAATTCAAAATCGTTTTGTGCCATAACAACTGCTACTTACTTAGCAGGAGCCTCCTTCTTCTTGCTGGCCGTAGCCTTTTTGGCGGCAGGCTTTGCTTTCTTGGCCTCAAGAGCCTCCAGCTTCTCCAACTTGGCCTTCAGACGAGTGATTTCCTTGTCCTTCATCTCAATTTCGTCGCCCTGATTGCGGATGGTGGTGAGCAGCGAGTTCAGCTCCTCGTTCTCAATCTCCATAGGATAGAGGGCGTTGACCCTGTTGATGAAGTCGCCTAGGATATTCATGTAGTTGGTGAAGGCGTCGAAGGGACCGCTGTAGATGCCGCGGTCGAGGCCAACGTTGCTGGGCTTCGTGGTCATGAAGCGGAAGTTGTTCGAGGCCTGCAGATAGTCCCAGTCCTGCATGATGCGCGGATCGTCGGCGATAAGCAAGCGGTCGGCCACGCTGTAGAGTTTCTGGAAGGCCTCTCGCTGCATGGCATTGCCGAGCCAGCAGCTGACGTCGCGCTCCTCATCCACCCAGCTCAGGGTGTCGGGCACGTCGAGCTGGCTGACGCTCTTCACCTTCATGCAGATCTCTGTAGGTGTGCTGAAGGTGATGCCCTTCTCCTTGGCGCAGGCAGGCAGCGCCTTGATGAAGTCGAGAATGTTGGAGCTGAGCGGTTGGGCAATGCCGAGGGCTGAAAGCTCCATGAAGATGTTGATGATCTGCTCTTCCTCAGGCAGGCGGGCGATGCGGTCGATGTAGGCGTCGGCGAAGAGGGGATAGCCTTCCCATTCAGCGTTGTTGAAGCGGAGGGAGATATCGTCGGAGAGCTCCACATCGCGCAGCAACAGCTTCAGGTTGGGTGCCTGGTTGCAATGATAGACATAGTGGGGCGACTTCCATCCGAGCACGTGCTTGGCGCCCTCGGTGAGCATGCCCTTGAAGCCCAGGGCGGCAATCTGTGCGCCGATGTCGTCGCTGTAGATAAGCGATGAGTTGCGGGCCACCTTCGGCGTCTGTCCGAAGTATTCCTTGATCTTGGCCACCTGCTTCTTCATGTCGCGGGCAAAGCTCTCAGCATTGGCCAGCGACGAGAGACCGTGGCTGTAGGGCTCGGCGAGGAATTCTACGCAGCCCGTCTCGTTCAGCTGCTGCAGTTTCTCCAACACCTGCGGAGCGTGGTACTCCAGCTGCTCCAGACCTGTGCCCGAGAGCGAGAAGGCCACCTTGAAGTAGCCGCCGCCGTCCTTGATCATCTGCTCCAGCGTGCAGAGTGCGGGCATGTAGGAGCGCTCGGCGATATCGCTGATGCTACGCTCGTTCTCGTAGTCATCATAATAGTAATGGTCGGTACCGATGTCGAAGAAACGGTAGCGCTTCAGATGAATAATCTGATGTATCTCAAAATATAGGCAAATTGTTTTCATGACTTTTTCGTTTTTCGTTTATCGTTATTTCGTTATTACGATGAGCAGGTTATTGCTCCCAGCCGAGGGTTCTGCGATAAAGTGTGCGAATCCAGGTGCCCACCTTCTCCCAGGTAATCTGGTCGACCTCCTTCTTGCCCTCATCCTTGAGGTAGTGGAAGAGCGAGTCGTTGGTGCAGATAGAATAGATGGCGTCGGCGAGGGCGTGGATGTCCCAGTAGTCCACCTTGATGCAGTTGTCGAGAATCTCTGCGCAGCCTGACTGCTTGGAGATGATCGAGGGCGTTCCACATTGCATAGCCTCCAGCGGCGAGATGCCGAAAGGCTCCGAGACAGACGGCATCACGTAGACATCGCTGTCCTTCAGACATTCGTACACCTGCTTGCCGCGCATGAAGCCCGGGAAGTGGAAACGGTCGGCAATGCCGCGCTCAGCTGCCAGATAGATCATGGCGTCCATCATATCGCCCGAGCCAGCCATGCAGAAACGCACGTTGCGGGTGCGGTGCAGCACCATGTTGGCGGCCTCTACGAAGTATTCGGGGCCTTTCTGCATGGTGATACGGCCAAGGAACGTCACCACCTTGTCCTTGCCCGTGTGGTCGGGACGCGGGATGGCGTCATATTCGGCAGGCAGGGGATAGACGGCGTTGTGCACGGTGTAGCACTTGCGCGGGTCCTGATGATACTGGTTGATGACCGTCTGACGGGTCAGCTCCGAGACGCACATGATGCAGTCGGCCCAGTCCATACCGTTCTTCTCGATGGAGTAGACGGTGGGATTCACCTTGCCGCGAGAGCGGTCGAAGTCGGTGGCGTGGACGTGGATGCAGAGGGGCTTGCCAGACACCTGCTTGGCGTGTATGCCGGCAGGGAAGGTCAGCCAGTCGTGGGCGTGGATGATGTCAAACTCTTCCGTGCGGGCTACCTGTCCGGCGATGATCGAGTAGTTGTTGATCTCCTCGTGCAGATTGCCGGGATAGCCGCCAGCAAACTCCATTGCGCCAAGATCGTTGACGTTCATGTAGTTGAAGTCGGCGTAGATGTGCTCACGCAGCTTGTAGTAGTAGTCAGGATCCATGATGTTGCCGACGCGCTGTTTCACGTAGTCGTAGTTGACGTCGCGCCAGACGATAGGCACGGCGTTCATGGCTACGATGCGGCAGGCGTGCTGGCTCTCATCGCCGAAGGGGTGGGGCAGACAGAGCACCGTCTCAATGTCGCCCTGTGCCTTTAGGCCTTCGGATATTCCGTAGTTCGCGGTGGCGAGTCCACCGAACACATGAGGAGGATACTCCCATCCAAACATTAATACTTTCATAGTCGTTCCTCCTTATTTATTTCTGATATGAATATTTCTCCAACAGGCGCATGGTGCGCAGAATCTCGGCCACGTTCATAGCAAACGACATAGCCCCGCGTCCGTGGAAGGGCGGGTTGCCGTCGAAGAGTTCGGAGATGGTGCCGAGGGCATGATAGTCGATCTCGTCCTCATAGCCCACCATCTGCCTTTCGATAAACGACAGGCGCGAGCGCTTGTAGAGCTTCAGACAGGCCTCCATGTAGAATCCGCCGAGCCAAGGCCAGGCCGTTCCCTGATGGTAGGCGTAGTCGCGCTGTGTCTGCGGGCCGACGTACATGGGGTTGTAGCCGCCGCTCTTAGGCGAGAGCGAGCGCAGGCCCTTCGGCGTGAGCAGCTCGCGCGTACATATATCTACTACGCTCTTCATCTGCTGTTGCGACAGCGGCGAGTAGTCAAGAGCTACGGCGAAGATCATATTCGGACGCACGCTCCAGTCCATCATATTTCCGTCGACATAGTCGAGCAGGTAGCCGTACTCGTTGACGAAGGTGTCGACGAATGACTGCTTGGCCAATGCGGCACGCTGCTCCAGTTCGTCAACTGCCTCCTGGTCGTTCTGGTCGGCAGCCAGCGAGGCGCAGAACTTCAGGGCATTGTACCAAAGGGCGTTGAACTCTACGATATAGCCTGAGCGTGGCACCACAGGCCTGCCGTTAGCCGTCGAGTTCATCCACGTCACAGCGTGGTCGCGGCCGTTGGTGTAGAGCAGGCCGTTGTCGTCAAGTCGCAGGTTGGGATGCTTGCCAGCGGTGATGAAGGTCATCATGTGGATGAGCAGGTCGCCGTATTTCTCATGACACTTGTCGCGGCCGGCATATTTGGCGTACTGCTGGATGGCCCATACAGCCCAGAGCATTACGTCGGGCTGCTCTATCTCGTAAATCTGTACTGTCAGCGGTTCGCCGTTCATAAACTCGCGCAGGCCGCGCTCGGCGGTCTTCATCACCAGCTCGAAATAGTCCTGTTCCTCGATGGCCAGCGTCAGGCCGGGCAGCGAGATGAACGTGTCGCGAGCACGGCACTTGAACCAGGGATAGCCGGCCAGCAGATAGCGGTCGTCGTTGGGCATGCGCTTGTGGAACTGGTGGGCAGCGGTGACGAGGCAATGGTAGAAATTGTCGCGAGGCACACGCTCGTCCACTTCTTCCTGGAAGAGCTTCTTCAGCGTGCTCGTCTTGATCTGCGACGTAGAGCCGCTGAACACGATGCTCTCACCCTTCTTGATGCTCATCTCGAAGTAGCCGGGCACATAGAGGTCCTCGTTGCTGGCGTAGCCGCGCTCCTGCTCCTTCGGATACTCGATGCCACGATACCAGTCGGGCTGGAACACGAACTCGTTCTTCTTCGAGAACTGCATGAACAGCTCAGGATAGCCCTGATACATGCAGGTCTTGATGCCGCCGTCGATGGGTGAATACTCACGGCTGGCCACCATGTTCTCGTGGGTGAACTGGCGCACGGAGCGGAAGGCCAGGAACGGACGGAAACGCAGCGTGGTGGCAGAGTGGGCATCCTCCAGCGTGTAGCGGATGAGGATGCGGTCTTCGTAGTGCTGGAACACCACTTCTTTCTTCAGCACCACGCCGCCCACACGATAGACGGTCGTGGGCACCTTCGAGGCGTCGAACTCACGGATGTACTTGTGTCCCTTGGGACTGAAATTGTTGCCCTGATACTTGTGGAGGCCCAGGTTGAACTCTGCTCCGTGCTGGATGACCGTACAGTCGAGCGACGACAGCAGAACGTGGTTCTCGTCGTCAATCTCTGGTACAGGTACGACCAGCAGGCCGTGGTACTTACGCGTGTTACAGTCGACAACGGTCGACGCACTATAAGCACCACTGCGGTTTGTGCGGAGCAGCTCGCGGCGAAGGCTCTCTTCAAGGTTCGTCATCACGGCTTTCTCAAATCGCAAATAACTCATGACGCTTTTATAGATTTATAGGTTATTATTTTTTGATGGTTATTATTTTGTAGGTAATAGTTTAACGCCCAAAATTACAAACTTTTCAGCAGTCGGCAAAATAAATGAATGACTTTTTTCAAAAACCCATTGACTTTTTTCAAAAACTCGTTCACTTTTTTCAAAAACTCGTTCACTTTTTTCAAAAAGGGAGTCGTTTTTTGTACCTTTGCAGCCGGCTATGAGATTTTTTGTGACATTGAGCTACGATGGGACACGCTTCCACGGATGGCAGGTGCAACCCAACGGCATCTCGGTGCAGGAAGAACTGCAACGGGCACTCTC
>JAGAAJ010000124.1 GCA_017615355.1 Prevotella sp. | reverse complement strand
TCCCAAATCGTTCCCAAAACGTTCCAGACCATCTGGGGCGTTTTTTTTATGCGTACCTTTGCAATGGAATCCAAGGGAACGAAGCCCCAGCGTGGCTCCCGCCAGTCCCGGTAATCATCTGGCCGCAAGACTGGTCACGCTACAGATGTTCACTTCCAAAAAAAATGATCAACAATGGAAGCAAAGAACATTCATTTAAAGACATCCAACCACAACGGTTGGAACCCCAACACCGAACTGGGCGTGGACCTGAAGACCGTCCTGCGCACTGACCGCATGATGAAGACCGGCAAGGACTACCCAGGCGTGCTGCGCCGCGATGCCGACTGCGACATCGACGACTACCTCTACCGCGACCCGCACTACACCTTCGTCGAGACGCTGCCCTGGACAAACAAGCGCAACCCCTGCCTCTTCCGCGGCAAGCACATCTCCATCACCCGCCAGGACGACGGCACGCTGCGCCCTAACTTCCGCCCCATGAAGGTGGACGAGCACTTCACCGTCGATGGCTATGCCTTCGAGGTGGCAAGCGAGATCCGCCAAGCGTTGAAAGGCCTGATAGGAAAATAGAAAAAACGGCCGAGCGTTACAGTTATTCCAATTATTCCAATTCCAATTAAAAATATGAGAGCACAACACCTCTTTATATACTATATAACTAACTAATATATAGATAGTTATATATAAAAGAAAAGAATTGGACATGCTTAAAAAAATAACTGGAATTGGAATAACTGGAATAATGGCCAATCATAATTCATCTAAAAAGCTATAAATCAATGAAATACGACATTTCAAAACAGACTGCCCCCACGATGCCGAAACTTGGCAAGGGCACAGAATGCATCAAAATCCTGCTCTCACAGGCCTCAAAAGACATAAAAGATGCTTTCTTTTGGGGAGTCACCCCATGTTTTCCCAAGCCTTGGGAATTTTCTACGGAGCCTCCGCATGTTCATAAATAGCCTCCTAATCATCAAAAACAGCCTCCTGATCTTCAAAAACGACATTCAGAAAAACGGGAATAGCGGTGTTCCCGAAAGGGAATAACGCTACTCAGCAACGGGAATAGCGCTACTCATCTTAATATTTCTCAAAATACTCTGTAAGGATGGCAATAATTCAGCTTTTCTTGCTACTTTTGCATTATATTTAAATGTATTGACGCATATGGCGCGGATGCCCGACACCTCCCTGAAACGACAATTGAAGACACTCACCATCCCGGTGTTCATCGAAATGGCGCTGGTGATGTTGCTGGGTGCCGTCGATACGGTGATGCTGAGCCGTTACAGCGACAACAGCGTGGCAGCGGTAGGGCTCGACAACCAGCTCATCTCCATCGTCTTCCTCATCTACCAGTTCTTCTCGATGGGTGCTGCCATCCTTTGTGCGCAGTACATCGGTGCAGGTCTGCGCAAACGACTGGTGCAGGTGGTGGGGATGGCATTGACGGTGAACCTGATGCTTGGCCTGACGGTCAGCGCCCTGCTCTTTCTCTATGCTGAGCAACTGTTGCAGGTGATGGGACTGCGTCCTGAGCTGATGAGCGACGGGTTGGTGTATCTGCGGGTTACCGGCGCTCTGTCATTCTTCCAGGCGCTGTCACTCACGTTCTCTGCCTCATTGCGAAGTGCCGACAAGGTCATCTACCCGATGGTGGTGACGGGCATTGTCAACGTGCTGAACATCCTGGGCAACTACGCCCTCATCTTCGGCCATTGGGGCTGTCCGCAGCTGGGTGTCGAGGGTGCTGCCATTGCCACCGCTGCTAGCAGGGCCATCGCGATGGTGCTGCTCGCCGCCATCCATTTCAAGGTGCACATCCCACGATTCCCGCTCCACTATTTCCGTCCCATACCCTGGCAGGAGCTGAAGAACCTGCTGCGCATCGGCATCCCTGCCATGAGCGAGAATATCTCATACTGTCTCTCGCAGGTGGTCATTACGTTCTTCATCAACCAGATCAGCAACGAGGCGCTGGCCGCCAGGACCTACTGCCACAACATGATCATGTTCGTCTACCTCTTCTGCCTGAGCATCACGCAGGGCGGCGACATCCTCGTGGGACACCTCATCGGACAGAGACGGCATCAGGCGGCCTATGTGCTGGGCAACTATTTCTTCCGCTGGTCGATGATCATCACCATCAGCGGCTCCATCATCCTCGCGCTGACGGGCAGCAGCATCCTCCATGCCTTCACTGACAATCAGGACATCATTGCGATGGGAGTCTGGGTGCTCGTCGTTGATGTCTTCCTCGAGGTGGGACGCACGGCCAACATCTTCGCAGGCAGCACGCTGAGGGCCACGGGTGACACCATCTATCCCTTCGTCGTAGGAGTCATCTTCCAATGGAGTGTTGCCGTCGGGCTGAGCTATGTCATTGGCATCCCCCTCGGCTTTGGCCTGGTGGGCATGTGGGTGGGCTTCGCCCTCGACGAGAACATCCGTGGTGTCATCCTTGTGCGCCGTTGGCGGTCAGGGAAATGGAAAACGAAAGGCTTTGTGAAAGAAAATACAATGATGTGATACTTTTTTGAGCGATGGCATGGAAACTGAAATATAAAATAGTAGTCGCGACAAAAGAAATCCCCGCAGTCGGAAGGCTGCGGGGATTGTGTTATGAATAAATGCTATTCCTAGGGTGTCGTTTACTCATAGAACCATGTGCTGGGTACTTCCACACGCTCTTTCATCCATTGGACTGTAATATCGACAGCGATGATCTTCGGAGCCTCACCCTTCTTCGGGAATTGGATGGTCTGCACACCCTCTTCCAGGTTGTCGCCTCTGCCATTCACATCCACGGAAACATTGTTGGTCGTAGGATTCCATCCGGTAACCTCAAATCTATCCAGTTCGAGATCCTTGTCGATTGTTCCACCGTTCCAGCCGGTGTTCAGCATCTGCGTGGGAGTGAAGTGCTTCTTCTTATTCCATTGTGTCTCGCCGATGGTCAGTGTGAAGTCAATTGTACCGCCAGCAGCGCGGACGATGGCATTCTGAGGTAATGTCTCCTCAGTCTTGCTAGTCCACTGTGTAGCTGTAAGGCTGGGATAGATGTAGGTGATCTTCTTGCGGTTCACCACATCTACCACTACATCATTAAAGTCGAAGTCGTCGGTATCACCCAGGTCTTCCATCATATAGCGCTTTCCGGTCTCTTCGATAACTTCTACTACACGCTTTGTGGGAGGAACGGGATTGCCGTATACCATGAACACGAGATCCTCAAAGTCTCTATCACTGCCACTGGTGGTTACATCCTCACATCCAATGATGGTCACCTCATTGCCTTCAGGAAGATTCTGGGGCTTTTCCGCATTCTGAAGGTCAATCATCCATTCGTTAAGCGAGGTTGAATAGCTGGGCTGATCAGCACTTAGGTTCGATCCGTTCATATAATTCTCGTAATGAGCAGAACTTGTCCAGACTTTCAGATAGAAGTACATATCCAAATCCTTAGTGGCAATGTTGTAAGTATAGGAGGGAGCGTACACTTCGTAAGGACCACTTCCTCTACGCATACCCTCCTTGCCAATACCCGGTTCACTCCAGTTGGTGGTACCCACTTTTCTGAATTTGAAGTCATCGCCTTTCGTCCAGATCTTCTTATGGCCAAGGCCGTCGACCCACATCCACAACTCCCAGTAATAAGAGGCACAGCCCTGGAAGATGGGAACGATGGTAAATGGGTTACCGGTAGTCTTCATGGTGAAAGCCCTACCCAAGGGGGTGTTGTTGGTTCCCTTCGGCAGATTGTCCCATACATACTGAATCACTTCCTTTTCAATGGACATATGGTCCAGCGTAGGATCGTTGAAAGTAGCATTGTCACCACGAGTGACACGTGCAGAAGCACCTGAAGAGGGCAGACTAAATGAGGGCGTCATAGTGGCGAAGTCCCAAGTTTGGTTCGGATTAATCTCGCCATACTTCTTGACGAAGTTAGCTGCATACTCAGCTTCCACCTGTTTTGCGGCGGCGTTGCTGTCATAAAGGTTGTCTTTTGAACAAGACATGAAAGCAAGGCCTACAGTGGCCATGCACCCCATCAAAATAGAAATTTTCGTTTTCATTTTAATGATAAAAATATAATGTTGATATTTTGATGGTGCAAAATTACAAAAAGTATAACATTTTTAAGTGTATTTTTACGTTAATTTATCATAAATACCCCCGTTTTTCTTTATGTAAGTATGAGATTTTTTTGTACTTTTGCCAAAATTATCGAGTTATGCACCATCCTCCTGGATGGTAATAATGAAAATCATCCATGTGGATATGGACCAACATAATGTATAATGGATATCAAGGAATTACTGAATAAGACAGATCGCTTCGCAGCAAATGCGGGCTGTAAGATTACGGAAGTTGATGAGCATCACGCCATTGCCGAGATGACCGTCGTGGAAGCACATCTGAATGGAGGTAATGTGTGTCAGGGTGGGGCGCTCTTCACCTTGGCCGACTTGGCCATCGCCGCATTGATGAATGGCCAAGGGCAGCTCACCTTCGGCATCTCCAACAGCATCATGTTCGTGGCCAGCGCCCATGAGGGTGACACCCTTCGGGCAGAAGCCGTCTTCGTTTCCAATCATCACAAGATTCCCTCCATCGAAGTGCGTGTGACGAATCAGGACGACATTCTGATTTGCCACGTCACCGGTATGGGATATCGTAAATCCAGGGCTATTCCAACGAAATCGTGAAAGAACGCCTTTGTTATCTTCACGGATAAAGGGCTTGACCTCGCCATATAACAATGTTACTCGAGCATGAATAAAGTACGAATAACAGCCATACGTCAGACGGTTTATCCTGACTTGATGGAGAAATATGAGAACCCTATCGAGCACACTTGTGATGTGAAGGAAGGGCAGCAATGGGTATCAGAGAATGGCCAGTGTCCTGAAGGACTGTGTCCAGCAGCCTGGTATTCTATGCGTGAGTTTGTGGAATCCTTGGCCAGAGGTGAAGGCGACTTCTATGATGGCTGGATGAAGAATCCCATGAGTGCAATGATCAGCTGTAATGACGGCTTCCGTCCATTCAGTTTCTATATTGAGGTGATTGACGAAAGCTGTTGAGCAGGAAGTGATCTGTCAGAGCTGATCGGCTGCATCGAGAGGCGAGCGGAGGATGCGGCCTACGGTGTAGCCTTCGGCGGCAGCAGCCTGCTCAAGCTGTGGCTTGAAGAAATAGGCCACGCTGCCCACGGCATTGATGGGCAGATGCGGACGGCGGTAAGGAGCAAGGTTGTGGCTGATGAACAGGCGGAAATTCTGCACCACGACGTCTTCTATGGTTGGATCTTCAAGGTGTTCGTGGATGTAGGGACAGAGGGAGGCGAGCCATCGGTTGGCCATCGGCTGACGGTAGACACGCTCGATGACGTCAGGCATCGAAAGATTGAAATGCTGTTCAAACTCTTCTTTAGCATTATGGTATAACCTATTCTTATAGAGTGCGTTGAGGAACATTCGTCCCATCACGGCACCGCTGCCTTCATCGCCCAGGATATAGCCCAAGGGTGGCGTGTTCTGGATGATGTGCTCGCCGTCGAAGAGGCATGAGTTGGCACCTGTGCCGAGAATGCAGGCCAGTCCCTCCTGCGTGCCGCAAAGTGCCCGGGCAGCACCCAGCATGTCGCTTTTCGCCTCGATGCTTGTGGCATTAGGGAAGACCTGAGAGAGCAATCGCTGGATGCGCTCTTCCTGCTCAGGACGGACGCCTGCGCCGTAGAAACGGATGGTCTGGAGGTGGGAGGTGGGAGATAGGAGGTGAGGGATGAGTTCATCGTTGAGGATGGCGAGGATGGTGTCGTCGTCCTGATGGATGGGGTTGATGCCCTGCGTGCTCACCCGCTCGGTGCCTATGAGCCAGTCGGTCTTCGTGCTGCCGCTGTCAGCTATTAGTGTGTGACTATTCATCATTGATTAATTTCAAATCTTATTGTCGGACTTTGCGTGCGTATTCGTTGAAACGGGCACGGATGCGGTCAACGTAGTCGGCCGTTTCGGTGCCACGCATGTAGCCGTAGTGCACCAGCGTGTCCTGATAATAGTGTGGGTCTTTCAGTTTCAGCACGTATTCGCGCACGTCATCCCAGCGTTGGGCGTTGCGGCCGTCGCGTTCAGCTAAGCGCATAGCATCCTGTATGTGAAAGATGCCGCCGTTATAGCTGGCCAGCACCATGTTCTGGCGCTCTGTGCGGTCGTGGATGTACTGGAACTCATGCTCTAGCTCGTGCAGATAGCGTGTAGCGGCGGCGATGTTCTGCTCAGGATCGGTCATCATGTCGCGTGCCAGCCCAAGATGGTCGGCGGTCTTCGGCATGATCTGCATCAGACCTTTGGCACCTGCCCATGACACGGCCTCCGGGTCGAAGGTGGACTCCTGATAACATTGTGCTGCCAACAGTCGCCAGTCCCATCCGATGCCGCGGCTGTAGCGTTTGAACATCTCATCGTAGAGGGAGATGACGCCACGACGCAGCATGGGCGCATGAACACGTCTTGTCACACGGCGTTGTGTCAGCATCTGCCGTTCCGTCTCTTTCGCTTCGGCAAGAAGTGTCGGCTGGTACCATTCGTGCAGGGCGTTTCGCAGCTCAGGCTTACTGTCACCCACCATCCACCCTAGCAACGTAGTGTCGGAGGTGAGAGGCAGCACGCCCAGGTCGGCATCTTTGCCCGCATGAAGACGTCGCAGTAGTTCGGTGGTGTCGCGGCAAACCTCTATGCGCAGGCGCACACCGAGATAGCTGGCAAACTGCTCAGCCAGCAAGTAATGCACACCAAGATGCGAGCCCTGATAGTCGTAATAAGTGTCGGGGCCTGTCAGCGTCAGGGCAATCAGCTCACCTGTCTGCTCAATCTGCGACAAGTCGTAAACGTCGCTTGTCGGCATCTCGCCCTGCCAAGGTGGCACCACGTTTTCCTGCCGTTTTGTGCAGGCTCCTGCCGTTGCCAAGATAAGCAGAGAGAGTAGAATTCTTTTCATCCTTGAATACGAAATTTCGCGGCAAAGGTACGAAGAAGCGGACGAAAAGCAAAAGAAAAAGCACTTTTTCTTACCGATTGAAAGATATTTGGTGGAAAAGTTGTACCTTTGCAGCCAACAAATGAGGAAATCATTAAATCATCATACAATAAAATGGTAATTAGAATTGCTGTACAATCAAAGGGGCGCCTTTTCGAGGACACGATGCATCTGCTGACTGAAGCCGATATCAAGGTAGGCGGCTCGAAGCGCACCCTGCTCGTCGGCGCCCAAAACTTCCCACTGGAAGTGCTTTACCTGCGCGACGACGACATCCCTCAGAGCGTGGCTACCGGCGTGGCTGATATTGGCGTGGTAGGAGAGAACGAATTTGTGGAGCGTGGTGCCGAGGCCGACATCGTGTCGCGTCTGGGCTTCAGCCGCTGCCGTCTGTCGTTGGCTATCCCCAAGGACATCGACTACCAGGGCCTCGAGTGGTTTGAGGGCAAGAAAATAGCCACGTCCTATCCCGTCATCCTGCAGAAGTTTCTTGACGACAAGCATATTCATGCCGAGATACACGTTATCACCGGCAGTGTGGAGATCAGCCCGGGTATCGGTCTGGCCGATGCCATCTTCGACATCGTCAGCAGCGGCTCGACACTCGTCAGCAACAACCTGCGCGAGGTGGAGGTGGTGATGCAGAGCGAAGCCCTGCTCATCGGCTATCCGAAGATGGAGAAGGAGAAGCGCGATATCCTGGAGCAGATGTTGTTCCGCTTCGAGGCCGTCCGTCAGGCTGAGGATAAGAAGTATGTGCGCATGAACGCGCCGAAGGCCCGCCTGCAGGAGATCATTAACGTGCTGCCTGGCCTGAAGAGCCCCACGGTGATTCCCTTGGCCGACGACGAATGGTGCTCCGTGCATACCGTATTGGACGAGCATCGCTTCTGGGAGATCATCGGGCAGCTGAAGGAACTCGGTGCCCAGGGCATCCTCGTCACACCGATTGAGAAAATGATTCTCTAAGGTTTGAAAGTTGAGACTTTTGAATTGGTTTTTCAAATGAAAATCTACAAATATCCTAAACTGGAGCAATGGGCTGAGATAACAGCTCGTCCGCATCTCGACCACTCGCAGCTGCAGGAGACGGTGAGCGGTGTTCTTAGTGATATAAGAAAGCGCGGCGACGAGGCTGTGCTCGACTATGAGGAGCGCTTCGACCATGTGCGCCTGCAGTCGCTTGCCGTTACGGAAGCCGAGATGGACGAGGCCGAGACGCTGGTCAGCCCTGAGCTGAAGGAAGCCATCCGTCTGGCCCATCAGAATATCTACAAGTTCCACGAGGCGCAGCGCTTTAGTGAAGTGCGCGTGGAGACGCAGCCGGGAGTCGCCTGCTGGCAGAAGAGTGTGCCCATCGAGAAGGTGGGACTCTATAT
>JAGAAJ010000123.1 GCA_017615355.1 Prevotella sp. | reverse complement strand
GTCGAGCACCAGCTCGCGGATGCAACTTGCAGCCTTGGTCAGCACGCCCAGGATGACGTCACGGGTGTAGGGGGAGCCGTGCTGGTGGATGTGCTTCGAGAGTCCTGCGATGTCGATGGGGTCGTTGTTCTTGGCGCGAGCGTAGATCTTGCCGAAGTTCTTGTGACCCTGGATCTTGTTCTTGTAAAGGTTCAGTTTAATCATGGTTGTAAAAGTTTTTGTGTTGGTTGATAAATGGGTTAATTGACATCGCAAAGGTACAACACAAACACCCCGATTTGGGGAAAGTTCCGTATTTGTTAACACATTTTAAGAATTTCAACTTTTCTCTATAATTGTGCGGAGGCTCCTGAGCGAAAAAAAGAGGCTCCGCAGGAAATTTTGGAGGCTCCGCAGCAAAATAAAGTGGCAGTTTCTTGGAGCGACGCTTTTTATTTTGTATCTTTGTAGGCGATTCGTAACAATACGGGTCGCCTAAAATTTATCCCAATTTTTTTATGAGGTTTACAGTTTCAAGTTCCTATGCCGAAAGAGGATACAGCCAACCGGACCAAACGCAGGAAGAAGGAGACAACGCTCAGAGAGGCCGTTGTAGGTCGCGTCGGGCAGTTTTTCGAGTTGCATGGTTTGGATGTGGCTATGGAAAAATTCGACGCAATGAAGGTGCTTTTTTCCGGTTGTCAAGACTGGCCAGGCATAGAAAAAGAAGTGATGGACTTCTTTATGGAGAAGAAAAGGCTCTCTATACAGGCCGATGGCGAGCGGCAGCAGCAAATGGACGAGGCTTGGATGCAGGGATTGGCCAAAGGTATAAATGGCGGTCAGGTGAACCTGTTGACAGGCACCAATTCCCAAGCACCATTCTATTCATCAACGCCAACGATGGGAGGAGGACATAAACAATGAATAATGATGATTTGAATGATCTGCTGGCCCGTATTGCTGCTTCTGCAAAACAGGTTAACATACTGACAGGCGACCATGCTTCTGCACCTTATTATGAGGCAGGAGCAAGTAAGCAGGGTGTAACCAGGTCGGAAGAGATTATCAAGAGGGCCTTGATGCGCCTGATGGACGAGAAAGATGAAGAAGGCAAATATCTGATTTACGAACAGGAACAGTTCTACGGAGTGAAGGCCGTACTAACATCGCCTCTATGCGGGCTCCCTTCAAAGCCTGCAGACTTTAAAAAAGTGATGTGCAATCTGAATCTTGACAATCTGCGTGTGCCTTATGTCTACGATAGCGTCCGCAAGGTTCATCCTCACCTACTTCCAAATAACGTGGAGTTATGGCATCAGTATCTGAATATTGCCGATGAGTATTCAATGAAACAGGTAAAACCAGCCGTGAGACTAATGGAGCTGCTTGAAGAAGAAAGCGAGTAGCATTCCCAGAAACATATCCATTTTCCCAATCTCATTCCCAACTCGGATTTTCTCTGAGTTGGGGATTTTTTTTATGCGTACCTTCGCAACGAAATCAGAAAGGAAAGGGCCCAAACCGCTGAGATCACACGAACATTATTAAATTACAAAAAAATTACAACCATGAACAAAATTAAAGTTTTCAAACACGAGATGTTCGGAGAAATCCGAACCATGACAGATGAGAAGGGTGAAACCTTCTTCGTAGGTAAGGACGTCGCAATGGCGCTGGGGTACAGCAATCCGCTAAAAGCTATCCGCGACCATGTTGCAAATGAGGATAAGCTGGGTGAACGAATCGTTCACTCAGGTCAGAGACGAGACGTCATCTTCATCAACGAGAGTGGACTTTACTCCTTGATTCTCTCCTCACAGTTGGAGCAAGCCAAGATGTTCAAGCATTGGGTGACCTCCGAGGTGCTGCCGCAGATCCGCAAGACGGGCGGCTACATCCCCACGAAGGATGCCGAGGGACGCCAGCTGACTGACCTGGAGATCCTGGCGCTGGCCGTGAAGATTCAGCAGAAGACCATTGAGGAGCAGGACAGGGCCATCGAGGCCCTGGCTCCCAGGGCGGCATACTGCGACGAGGTGCTGGACAGTGTGAGCTGCTTCACCACCACGCAGATTGCCAAGGAACTGGACATGACCGTGCATGACCTCACGCGCCTGCTGCTGGCGAAGAAGGTGATGTACAAGCAGAGCGGACAGTATATGCTCTATGCCGACCTGGCTCGCAAGGGCTATGCCCGCAACCGCACCCACGGCCACTACGACGCTGAAGGCGACCACCACACGCTCACTTATCTTGTCTGGACGGAGCGCGGCCGCCGCTTCATCCATCGCATCGTCAAGAACGAGGAGATCACGATTCCATTTATCCTGAATGTGGAAGTGGCTGCTTAACGAAAACGAAAACAAAAACGAAAAATTATGGAAAAGACGAACGAGACTCCTCGCGGCATCCGCAACGGCAACCCGCTGAACATCCGCCGCACATTGACCAAATGGAAGGGCATGCGCGAGACGCAGACGGACAAGAGCTTTGCTCAGTTCGATTCGCTGGCCTACGGCTACCGCGCCGCCTTCATCCTGCTGAAACAATACTACAGGAAGTACAGGCTGAAGACCATCCAGGGCATCATCTCGCGCTGGGCACCGCCCTCGGACGGTAACGCCACCAGCAAGTACATCACCTTCGTGTGCCACAAGGCTGGCGTGGAGCCGACTGAGCAGCTGCCCTACTTGACCGACGACCCGCTTCTCTGGTTTTGCATCGTCTCGGCGATGGCCCATCAGGAGAACGGCCAGACGGCAGGCACCATGAACGACGTGATCCTGGGCTACGTGATGGCATTCGAGAATGAAGTGAAGTAAGTAAACACCACGAACACAACGAATGCAACGAATACCACACACAACGTTAAGCCCCATGTTGAATAGAGTAAAACCTCAATATTTATATATTACTATAGTAATATATTAAATATTGGCCTCGAATCCGAGGCTTATCGTTGTGAGTGGTGTTCGTTGTGTCGTTGCATCGTAAAAATCTTTATGTCATTAATTATGAGTGAATTAGTAAAAAGCACCCATGGCACGGTTCGCCAATACAAGGATGACTCGATGGAGTTTATTCCGCAAGGAAAGGGCGAACCCGTGTATGACCACTCCTACAAAGTAGGAGAGGCCCAAATTGGCCTGACAAAAGGCAAGGGAAAGCAGAATTTCGTTGCTCACCTGAAATGCAGCGCCGACGAAGCCGACCCCTGCGAAGTGATGCACCAGCAGCTGGACAAGCTGGCAGCCAAGGAATGGCCCGACCGCGACACGTCGAAGGACAAGCCCCGCGGCAAGGTGCTGCTGGATGAAAACGGCGGCTACATGGCCGTCAACGTCAAGAAAGGCGTTATTTCTATCCACCTCGACATCGACCTGTCGGAGAGTTGTGACTACGGACAAAAAATTGCTAACTTTATCATCAAAACCAACCAATGCTTGTATATCAACAAAGATTTGGTGCGCCGTGCCGCCCGTGTAACCGCGAAACCTTCGAAGCAATAGCCAAGAGCGACGACGTAAAAGGGCGCGTTGCTACCGCACGGGAATTTCTTGCGAAGGGTGACCGCAAAGGCTACGACAGCACAAAGCGCGACCTGCCCGGCATCTGTTTCATGGCCAACTTCCTGCCCAACAAGGGCAAGGACGGCAAGTTCAAGGAGGACACCTGGCGCCTGCAGTCAGCCGCCGTGCTGACAGGCCTTGTGATGCTCGACTACGACCACATCGATTTCCCCGCCCGCGACTTCATGCAGCGCATCCCCCAGCACATGTTTGCCGACGACTGCGACAGTCAGGTGCTCTATGTGGGAGCCACCGTCAGCGGCGGCGAGATTGGCGGCGGCATCCGCGTGGTGTGCAAAGCCGACGCGAAGCGAGGCAACCTCGCCGACAATCAGCAGTACCTCTCCCGCATCTTCAAGATGGAGTGCGACAAGAGCATCAAGAACGCCGACCGCTGCTCGTTCTGCGTGCCTATTCAGGACATTTATTATCTGGATGATCAGTTGTTCACGTATCAGAATGACGAGTATGATAAGATGTATGGGGAACAGTATCGTCGAGGGGACAGCAGACTCTCCCCCAACCCCTCCCTGTCAGGGAGGGGAGGAGATACCTCAAAGGCGGAGAGTGCGAGCACAAAGAAGGGCGTGCAAGGTAATTGCACCCCTCCCTACAAGGGAGGG
>JAGAAJ010000122.1 GCA_017615355.1 Prevotella sp. | reverse complement strand
GCGCACCAAGGACAATGTGACGATGGCCACGGAGCCCTTCCCCGGCTCTGACGATCCTTTCGTCAGCCTCGTCCGCACCATCAACGGCAGCGACGGCTATGACCAGCTGAGTCTCAATCCCTACGCCAGCCCCACTGTGAACTTTGAACTGTGCACTATGAACTGCTCATGGCATCCCACATGGTTCGTCTATGCCCAATGGCAGAACTACAAGTCGCCCTGTGCCGACGGTAGTGAGATCACCCTCAACCATCCGTATGCAAACATAGGATGGGACAACACGGTAGAATTGCCCCAAGGCTGGCGTCTGAACGCAGGGTTCCGCTATTCGACGAAGGGCGACGTCAACAACTTCCGCCTCACTCGCACCGGTTTCAGAACCGACCTCGGCGTGCAGCGTGACTTCAACCTGCGCCGCCTCGGCACCTTGACAGCCGACCTGCGTTGCTACGATATGTTCAATACCAACAAGAATGGTGGCATCGTCTATGGCATCCGCGAGATTACCGTCTACAACCCTGCCCGCCGTACCTTCTCGCTCGACCTGACGTGGAAGTTCAACGAGGCCCGCTCGAAGTATCGTGGCTCTGGTGCCGGTGAGAAGCAAAAAGCAAGAATGTAGTTGTTTTGCTACCGAGTTGTGAAAAAATTTATCTATCTTTGCAGGCGAAAAGCGAAACTGAACAAATATGTACACGACTCGTTCTCTACCCAATACACGCATTGACGTGGCCGATGCCCTGCGGGGAATCGCTGTGGCAGGTATCATCCTGTATCACTCCGTGGAGCATTTCAACATCTTCACGCAGGAGCCCATCCTCCATGCATTGCCTTCTGACCAGACAGTAGCCGACGTTCTCGCCTGGCTGCTGTCCGGCAAGATGTACGGCATCTTCGCCATGCTGTTCGGCTTGAGCTTCTTCATCATGAACGACAACCAACAGCAGAAGGGCAAATGTTTCTCAGGACGTTTCGCCTGGCGTATGTGTCTGCTTTTCATGTTCGGTGTCATCAACGTGACCTTCTACGACGGCGACATCCTGATGCTCTATGCGTGCTATGGCCTGCTGCTCATTCCCATCAGCTACCTGCCATCGAAGGCGGTTTGGTGTATCATCGGCCTGCTGGCCATCCAGCCTGTGGAACTCTATTGCCTGTTGACGGGTACCACGATGGATCATTCCACCATGTGGGAGCTCTACGGAAAGATCAACAGCATGCATGAACACGGCACGTTCTGGGAGAATGCCCTCACCAACCTGCAATACGGATTTGAGGTGAACTTCCGCTTCAATGTGTTCAGCGGTCGTCTGACGCAGTTGCTCTGCCTCCTTATCCTGGGCATGCAGTTAGGGCGGCAGCGGCTATTTTATAACGAGGGCCGCAATTTGCAGTATTGGCATAGCATACTCTTCACTTCGGCCCCCGGCATCATTTTGCTGAGTTTCGCTGATTTCGGCGAGCTGGAAGGCTGGCTTAGGCCCATCTGCAACCTCACCATCCTTCTCATGATTGTCTCGGCAGTCGTCTCAGCATGGTATGCCTTCGAGGGTGTGCGACGAGTGCTCCATCACCTGTGCATCTTCGGCCGCATGAGTCTCACCAACTATCTGTTGCAGTCAGTCATTGGCTGCGCCATCTTCTGTGGCTACGGCCTCGCCTGCTATTACAAGCTGGGCATCACCTATGCCGTTCTTGTAGGTCTGGCGATGGTTATCACACAATACTGCTTCGCCCGCTATTGGTTTAGTAGCCATCAGCGCGGTCCGTTAGAGGGCTTGTGGCGAAAACTCACTTGGATAGGTTCGAAAAATTAAATGATAGAAGGGAATATGAAAAGAAGGGTATCCTATTTGATTTATGCGCTATTGCTGGCCAGTTCTGCTATGCAGCTGCAGGCGCAGGACCTTGCCCACTACAAACGGGTGGTCAAGGAGATTAGTTCTGCGAAGTATCAAGGTCGCGGCTATGCCAAGGGCGGTGCCAACAAGGCTGGCAGATTCCTTCAGAAAGAATATCTGAAGGCTGGCGTGGACGAAGTAATCCTTCAACCCTTCACCATCGACATCAACACCTTCTGTGGAAAGATGGAGATGTGGGCTGACGGCAAAAAAATGCAGGCAGGTGTGGATTTCTCCATGCGTGAGTATTCACCCGGTGTTCATGGTGAATTTCCTGTATATCATGTGGACACGCTCAATTTCGATGCCGAACGTATGTATGCTGACCTGCAGAGACCCGAATATGCCAATGCCCTGGTGTGCTGCGACTTCTGGTTCTCCTACAAACATAAAAAGGAGTTCTCCCGCCTGCAAAGGACTGGAGAGTGCACCAATGCAGGCCTGCTCCAAATATGGACGTCACCAATAAAATTTTATAAGGCTTACGGCGAGAAAGTGGTGGACAAGCCGATTGTATGGGTGACGCCAGAAGCCATCAAAGACGTCAAACGCGTCCGTCTGAATGTGGACAATAAATTCCTGAAGGACTACGAACTGTTCAACGTGATAGCCAAAGTCTCTGGCGAGCGGTACGACAGCTGCTATGTCTTCACGGCCCACTATGACCACCTGGGCAATCTGGGCAAGAAAATCTTCTATGCCGGTGCCAACGACAATGCCTCGGGTACAGCTGCCATCGTCACATTGGCAGCCTATTATGCCAAGCACCGCCCACCATACGACATGTATTTCCTGTCGTTCTCGGGTGAGGATGCCAACCTGCGCGGCTCGGAATTCTTTGCCAACAACCCCATAGTACCGTTAGAGCAGATACGATACCTATTTAATATTGACATGATTGGCGACGACAATCCCGTGCAATATTGTGAGGTGAGCGACGAGGGGATGCGAGGTTTCCGGCTCTTTGAGCAGATTAACGGAGAGAAGCAGTATTTCAAGGCGCTGAACCGCGGTGACCTGGCGGCCAACAGCGATCACTATCCCTATGCTAAACGTCATGTGCCCTGCATCTTCCTCGAGAACGAGGAGGGCACAGCCTTCCCTTATTACCACACCATCTATGACAACTGGCAGCACGCCGTCTTCGACAGCTATGAGCCCGTTTTCCGTTTAGTGACCGATTTCATAGAAAGGTATTGAGAGGACACTTTTTCGAGGCACATCGTGAAAAGACACCAAAAATTTGGCATATCATGTAGTTTTTTATACCTTTGCCGCGTCAAAGAAGAAGTCAAACATTTAGTGACAATAATGAAAAAGAATGTAATCAAAATTTTCAGCCTCTCAATGATGCTGATTTGCGGAGCAACTGCCTCTGCACAACAATTAAAGGGTTACGACAAGGAAAACATGAACCTTGACGTAAAACCAGGTGACAATTTCGTGGAATATGCCTGCGGCAACTGGCTCAAGACGCACCCGCTGCGCGACGACCAAATGACCAACGGTGCCTTCATGGACCTCTACGAGGAGAACCAAAAGCAGATTCAGGAGATGATCCTGGAGTTTGCAACCCAGCCGCAGGAGAAAGGCTCGCTGGGCTATAAGATTGGTACACTCTACAATCAGATGATGGACACCCTGACTCGCAATGAGCAGGGACTGGCTCCCATCATGCCCTACATCGAGAAAATCCGTGCCATCAAGGACATTAAGGAATATCAGCGTGTGACCGCCGAGATTGACCGTCGCGGCGAGAGCACGATGATGTATGCCTGGGGTGCTGGTTCCGACCTCCGTGATGCCGACAACAACATCGTCAGCATCTCGCAGTCAGGACTCGGACTGGGCAACCGCGACTACTACTTCAATGAAGACCCGCAGACACAGGCTGTGCGCGAGGCCTATAAAGCCTACGGAAAGCGTATGTTCATGGCATTGGGCTATGACGAGGCAAAGGCCGGAGAGCTTGTGGAAAAGGTGTATGCCATTGAGAAACGTATTGCCGGAGCCAGCTACGACATGGTGAAGCTGCGCGACATCAACGCCAACTATCACAAGATGACCTACGAAGAACTGATACGCGACTTCCCCGGCATCGACTGGCCTACCGTGTTCTGGGTGACGGGATTCCCTGCCTTCAAGCAGCTTGTGGTGGAGCAACCCGAACCCCTGCACGAGGTGGAAAAGATTCTCGCCGAGACACCGCTCGAAGACCTGAAGGCCTATGCTGAGGTGCGTATCATCAGCGGTGCTGCCTCTTGTCTGACAACAGACCTTCGCCGCTCCTATTTCACCTTCGCACAAGCTCTGACTGGTCAGCCGCAGGACGACCCGATTTGGAAGCGTGCCACAGCTCTGGTCAACGGCGTGCTGGGCGAGGCCATCGGCAAGATGTACTGCGAGAAATACTTCCCTGAGTCGAGCAAGCAGCGTGTGCTTACCCTCGTTCGCAACCTGCAGACAGCTCTTGGTCAGCGTATCGATGCCCTCGACTGGATGAGCGACGTCACGAAGGCTGAGGCCAAGAAGAAGCTGGCCGACTTCCACATCAAGATCGGATATCCCGATAAGTGGAAGGACTACAGCCAGATGCAGATTGACGACCAGCTCTCCCTCTATGAGAACCTGGCCAACGTGAGCGAATGGAAATGGATTGACGGTCTGAACCGCAAGGTGAACAAGCCCGTCGACAAGGAGGAGTGGCACATGACACCCCAGACCATCAACGCCTACTACAACCCCACCACCAACGAGATCTGCTTCCCTGCAGGCATCCTGCAGCCGCCCTTCTTCGACGTGGAGGCCGACGATGCCCAGAACTATGGAGCCATCGGTGGTGTGATAGGTCACGAGATGAGTCACGGCTTTGATGATCAGGGCTGTCAGTTCGACGTCACAGGCAACCAGCGCAACTGGTGGACGGATGCCGACAAGGCCGCCTTCGACAAGCGTGCTGCCCGTCTGGCCGACTATTTCTCAACCCTCGAGGTGGTCAACGGCAAGAAGGTGAATGGCAAGCAGACGCTGGGTGAGAACATCGGCGACAACGGTGGCATTCACGTTGCCCTGCAGGCACTCCACAACACCGGCAATGACCGCATAATCGACGGCTTCACAGCCGACCAGCGTTTCTTCCTTGGCTGGGCTCGTGTGTGGGCAAGCAACATGCGCGAGCAGTATATGGACATGCTCCTCAACCAGGACGTCCACTCTCCCAACATGATTCGTGTCAATGGTGCCCTTCCCCAGATTGACGAGTGGTACGATGCTTTCGGCATCAAGAAAGGCAAGCTCTTCAT
>JAGAAJ010000121.1 GCA_017615355.1 Prevotella sp. | reverse complement strand
TCATGGGGATATCTTGTTGTTGTTCAAAAAATGTCAGGAGGCATTCCTGGCTTCAAAGGTACGTATTATGATTTATGGCGTGATGATCATATCATAGGACGCTGGCTCGAAGGCATTGGCTGTGACACGTCGTTTCCAGGCATTAGTCATCCGTGGGATGCATCAGGTATAGGCAAATGTACTCTCCTGGCATGTAGCGTGGGCGATGAAGTCATCTATTACAACAGCGAAGACGATTATCCCTATATCATGGGAGCAAGAAGAGGCCGCTTCGACTTCACCCATACCACCAAGATACAGCCCAAGACACCTATTAGGAGAGAGAAAAGCGATGAGGGGAGCCAGCTGCATGGTGAATACAGCGAACAGCAGTTGGGTATCTATCTCGATCCGCTCGACGATGCCTATGTGGTGTGCATTACTGACGAAACGGGCAAACCCGTCTATGAGAAAGCTATCAATGCAGGCAGCATCGTGGCCCTCAACATCGACATCTCCACCTATGCAGAAGGCTGCTATACCGTCACAGTAGAGAATAGCCAGGAGATATTCACAGGCGAATTCCAAGTACAAACAACGGGAATAGAGGAAAATGTTAAAATTGAAAAAGTAAAAAATGAAAGTATCTACAACCTTCAGGGTCAGCGAATCAGTTCCTTGCAGAAGGGATTGAATATCGTGAATGGACAAAAGGTTTACATAAAGTGAATAATCCATAAACTATCATAGAAGACAATGAAAAAAGTATTATTTACAATTTTTACTCTGCTTATGCTTTGGAGCTGTAGCAATGAGGAAGAGACGAGCGTGCCCTTGCAGCCACAGGAGGAGCAGGGAGAGCCTCAGGTGCCAGGTAATGAGGATGCTGAGGAGAAAGCACCTGCCATCACTCTTACTGCCGCACAGAAACAGGCCATAGAGAATAATAATGACTTCGCCTTCAACTTCTTCCGCAGCGTCTGCTCGTCAGCTGAAAACGAAGGAAAGGGACTCCTGGTTTCCCCGATAAGCCTGACATACGCCCTGGGTATGCTGAATATGGGCGCAACAGGTCAGACAAGCAATGAAATTACTACGATACTCGGCTTCAGTAATGAAGGACGCGAAGGCATCAACGAGTTGTGCAAAAAGCTGATTGAACAGGCTCCTGTAGTCGACGAGGCTGCACAGCTGAGACTGGCAGACATGGTGGTAGCCGACAAGACGGTGCCGCTGTCGAGCCAGTATCAGCAGGACGTTGAGCAGATCTATCTGGCAAAGACTGCATCGCTGGACTTTTCTTCGCCCGATGCTGTCAAGTATATCAACGACTGGTGCAGCCAGCAGACGGAGGGGATGATTCCATCCATCGTGGAGAACCTGGACGGAACATTGCTGGCTCTGCTCAATGCAGTCTATTTCAAGGCCCCTTGGTCGGGCAAGTTTGATGTCGCAGAGACTCGCAACGAACAGTTTACGAAGGAAGACGGCTCAAAGGTTGCCCTGCCCATGATGCATCGCGAAGGTCCTGCCTTCTATCAGTATTGCGACACTTACACCACGCTGGGACTGCCCTACGGAAATGGTAAGAACTGGACGATGTTTGTGCTGTTGCCCAACGAGGGCAAGAGCATTGCCGACGTCATTGCCAGCCTGAACAGCAATTCGTGGAAGGAGAATATCCGGATTGCAGCATACGGCGGTATAGACATTGATGTGAAGCTGCCCCGCTTCAAGGCTGAGTACGACGTGAACCTTAAGCAAGTGCTGAAGCAGATGGGTGCACCGTCTATGTTCGAGGCCAGAGGGGAGCTGACAAAGCTGACGGAGAATGGCGAAAATCTGGCCGTGGGCGATGTGCGCCAGAAGAGTACCATCGAGGTAACGGAAGATGGCACTGAAGCTGCAGCCATTACAATTATACAAATGGAAACATCAACAGGTAACGGTGCAAGCTTCAAGCCTGTCTTCCATGCTACCCATCCGTTTGTCTACCTCATTCAAGAGAATACCAGCGGAGCCATCTTCTTCATTGGTGCATTTATGGGGTAGAAAACGAGTATGAAGATTCAAAAAAACAGCATTTTATTTGGAAGATAAGAATAAAGTACGTAATTTTGCGGCATTAAAACGGGCGTGATTACTGAAGTATGTTGAACCCGTAAAACGTAAAATGAAAAACATTGCAATCATGAAAAAGTCACTCTTTATTCTCTATTCACTATTCTTCAGCGTTTTAGTCTCAATGGGGCAGACCAATCCCAAGCCGGGATATGTCATTACAAACGCTGGTGACACGATTAGGGGAACGATTGACTTCCGTACTAACGATGTATTGTCAAAACAATGTGATTTCTGGGCTAATGGGGAAAGCGAGGGCAAGACTTACAAGCCTGGAGATATTGAGGGCTTCAGGTTTGAGCATAACGGGAAATATTTTGTCACACGCCGACTTAATCTCTATGGCGAGCCGCAATTGTACTTCGCAGAGTTTATGGTTCAAGGCAAAATGAACCTATACTGTGTTGCAGACAAATATGATGAATTCTTTTTCTTTGAACGTGAGGATGGTGAGATGGAGCAGCTGATTAACAGGTCGGTCATTTCTTCGTCGTCTATTCATGAAGCAAAGGAGCATCAACAGACGGCTAAGGAGCAATACGGCAAAGTGAGGCTTCTGTTGCATGATTCGTGGACAGCTGTCGATCGCATGAACGATATGGATATGTCACGCAAAAAACTGGTAGATGTGGTTCGCGATTATCACAAGGATGTATGTACCGACGGTAGCAGTTGTATTGTCTATGAATACAAGGAGCAGTCAGACAAGATGAAGTCTCATATCAAGGTGTTCGCAGGCTACGCTTACTTTTCCCACGAGAGGACACCCAATCAAAACCTGGAGGATGAGACCTACCACGGTGGCGTGTTTGAAGTGGGCTTTGGCACGGAGGTGGATATTGAGCGAGTGATGAAGGGCGGCAGTGCCGAGCTCAGTCTTTCCTTCTCTCCAAAGACCAAATTTGAGCATGACACGATGGTTCGCGGAGGACATTCGCTATCGCACACCACCTATGAGAAGGGACGTATCTCTTGCTACATGGGCATGGTGAAACGCTTTGGCCAAGCGCGCATCACTCCCCTTGTTCGTGGAGGCGCCTTCTATGTCTATCATTTTGGGAATCATGAAACCCGAATCTACCAGAACCATACCATTGTAGACATGGATTGGGGTAATACAGCCCATTTCGGTCTCTATCTCGGCGTAGGAGCCCAGATGGCAGTTGGTAAGCATGTGGCTCGCCTGCATGGTGACTGCTACAAGTCGGCCATTGGCAAGGGTAATATGATGAAATGGGGTGTTACAGCTGAGTTCATACTGTAATCGCTTTAAACCAAAAGCTCGAAAGGGAGTCTATTATAAAGCAAATGTTATTCACTAATAGACCAATTAAACTAATGAAGAAAGTGTATCTAGCAGCATTGCTTTCCCTCTCTTTGATGACAGCCAATGCTCAGGAGCCGAATATCCCAAGAGGAATGTTTGGCGGACCACAGATTGACGTGAAGTTCGACGAGTACAAGGCAGCTCCCCAGGGCTTCGACCAGGAGCGTGAGGGAATCGCAAAAGGTACCGTGCAGCTCATTGAGTACCAGTCAGAGTCAGTAGGCACCATCCGCAAGGCCAACGTCTATCTGCCTCCCAAGTATGATGCGAAGAAGAAGTACAGCGTGCTCTACCTGCTCCACGGCATCGGTGGCGACGAGGACGAATGGTACAAGAATGGTGGTGTGCCCAACATCATCATGGACAACCTCTATGCCGACGGCAAGGTGGCCGACATGATTGTGGTCATGCCTAACGGACGTGCACAAAAGGACGACTCGCGACAGGGCGGCTTCGGTTCATTTGCTGCTTTTGGTGAGTTTGACAAAGACCTCATCGGCAGCCTCATTCCATACATCGAGAAGAACTTTAGCGTCTACACCGACAAGGATCACCGTGCCATCGCCGGTCTGTCGATGGGAGGCGGCCAGTCGCTTAACTTCGGACTTGGCCACATGGACGTATTTGCCTATGTAGGCGGATTCTCTTCTGCACCCAACACCATGCGTGCTGCCCAGCTCATTCCTGATGTAGAGAAGGTGAAGAAGGAGAACAAGCTGCTGTGGATGGTATGCGGTGGAGCCGACGGTCTGATGAACAACAGCGCACAGCTTAAGGCCTTCTGCGATGAGAAGGGCATCCCATGCACACTCATCAACTATCCTAACGAAGGTCACAACTTCGTGGTCTGGAAGTATGGCCTTTACAATTTCGCACAGCTGATTTTCAAATAATCTAGTTCCGCGAACAGTTCGAGTAAAGGTTTAGTGCTTTGTAGAATTCAACATGCTCACAAGAACCCCTAAAAACTATATTGTCATATTGCTCTTTGCCGTGCTGGCTTTTGCGGCCTGCACGAATCGCGACCGCAGCAAGGAGGCAACTGCACTGAGCGACGAACTGCAGAATTTGGCAATCAGCAATATGGACAAGGCTTTGGAACGGGTGGATAGTGCGGAGGATGCCGGGGTGTTCACGGCGGTACGGGCCAACACCGTAAAGGCCTGCATCTATGAGAATGCAGACCGCAGACGGATGGCGGCTTATTACGCGGAGAAGGCAATCGCAGCGGAGGCGGGGCATGTCATTTCTACATCTGCAGACAGCAGCGACTATTGTGCGGCTCGCTGTATTCTTGCCGATAATGCCTACGACAATGGCGAATATGGAAAATCCATCGCCCTGGCCAAAGAAGTCCTTGATTTTTCGGTCCACGGTACAAGCCCCCAGACTTTGGCTATGAAGTGCAGGGCATTGGCGCAGATGGCCGATTGTGAAAGCGAGTTGAACCATATAGGCGAAGCCGAGCGGCTGTTCCTGCAAAGCATCGACATATTGATGGAGAGCACACAGCAGGCCACCGGATTCAGCGATATAGACCCGCTCTTCTACACGCTGCTTGCGCTCAATGATCTGTATCTTGACAACAAGATGGCGGATAAGGCACTGCCCTTACTTGCGAAAATGGACACGGCGATGAACCGTCTGACGCAGTGTCCTGACATTGTCGATTGGGTGGTACAGATGCGGCGCAACAATGTGACCATCAGCAAAGCGATGGTCTATGCGGCAAACGGACAGCACGAGCAGGCTGAGGTCCTCTTCCACGAACATCAGCAATCCCCGGATTTGAATGTCTCCGACAAGACAGCTGAAGGCGTCTATCTCACCATCATGGGCCGATACGACGAGGCTATCCACCTGTTCGACGAGGCCGACTCCATCATACACATAAGTGGCGACCTCGTCACCAACATCTACGTCAAGACCCTGCTGAAATACAAATATGATGCTCTGCAAAAGGCAGGACGCACGGCGGAGGCTTTGGCCTTGAACGACCAAATGTGGCAGATGACTGACTCCATCCGTCAGCAGGAATGGCAGGCCGACGTGGAGCAGTTGCAGGAAATCAAGTCGCAGGAAGAGGAAATAATCCGTAAACGTCAGTCGCTTACAACGCATCGCATCTTCCTCGTCGTCACCGTCGTACTGTTGTTGATGGCCATCTATATCATCTGGCGCGTCCACCGCTACAGCCGCCGATTAGCAGAGAAAAACCGTCAGCTCTATGAGCGTATCCGCCAGCAGGAGCACCATGAGGAAGAGACCCTTGAAACCCTTGCCGCACAACCGGCAGAGACACTTTCCCAGAATCAGCAGCTCTACCGTCGCTTGTGCGAGCTGATGAAACAGTCCGATGTTTATACCGATGCCGATACTAACCACGAGACGTTGGCACGCCTCCTTGGCACCAACTATCAGTATGTGTACGCTGCCTTGCGTGAGTGTGCCGACACCACACCCGCCGACTTCCTCAACCTCCACCGGATCCGCCATGCTGCAAAACTGCTTTCTACGACTGACGACTCCGTGGGCCTCATCATCGAAATGAGCGGCATCACCAACCGCAGTACCTTCAACCGTCTCTTCCGCGAACACTATTCCATGTCGCCGTCGGAGTATAGAAAAGCATCGAAACAGTCATAAAAAGCGGTTTTCAAGAATTGGCACATAGTTTTCAAGCAGTGGGAAATGCTTTCGGGCGTTTCCCACTATTTTTGTCACAAAATTTTAATAGATATGACTGACCTGACGTTTATCCTCACCGTAGCTCTTGCCGCCGCATTCGTACTGGTGGTGGCTGGATTGCTGCTCTTCATCTTTTATTATAGGTGGCGGCTTGCGGATAGTCATCGCACACTGGCCCGCTTCATCCGTGAAAATATTCTGCTGCACGACAAGCTGGAGCAGACCGCCAAACGAGGAACAACAGATTACTAACTCTATAAACATTAACCGTTATGAAAAAGATTCTACTTCTTGCAGTATTCAGTTTGATGGTCGGCATCTGCTCGGCCTATGATTTCTCAGCTGTGTCGCCCAGCGGCCACACGCTGTACTACAGCATTGATGGCAGTAATGTCAAGGTTGTTTCCGAGATTGTAGTGGATTTAGGCAACGATGCCTACGGAACGCTCCCGACAGGTGACCTGATAATTCCCGAGAGTGTTACCCACGACGACGTGACGTACACGGTAACTACTATCGGTAATTGTGCTTTCTTGAATTGTCCTGGGCTAACGAATGTGTCCATTCCTGCCACAGTGACCACCATTGAGTCGGGTGCCTTCGCCGGATGCTCCGGCATCAAAAACCTGGTGGTTCCCGCTACGGTCACTTCCATCGAAAGCAACGCTTTCCGTTATGTCCGTCATGTTGAGTACAATGGCCCGGCTACGGATAAGTCTTACTGGAATGCGCTTTCGTTGAACGGTGTTTTGGATGGTAACTTTGCCTATCCCGATGAGTCCAAGAGTCAGTTGGATGCATGTCTTGACACCGATGCCGACGGTACGGTGACCATTCCTGCATCAGTAAAGGTGATCTCAGATTATGCGTTCACTGAGCTTCCTAGCTTGACATCGATAGTTGTTCCCAATACGGTGGATTCTATCGGAAAGGGATTATTCGATGGATGCGAAAATCTTGTCTCCGCGACTCTCCCTGCGCACATCAGTATGATTGATGCTTACCTCTTTTGCGACTGTAAAAGCCTGAAATCTTTTGTCGTACCCGATTCTGTTAAGAAGATCAGAATAATGGCCTTTTTAAACTGCACCTCGCTCGCTGAAGTTACCATCGGATACTCTACAGAAAAGATCTTTGGTAATGCTTTCCGTAACTGCACCAACCTGAAGAAAATTCGCTCATTGGCACCTGTAGCACCGGAATTAGCCAATGGTGATCCGTTCTACAATGTGCCGAAGGATGATGTTGAGGTCATCGTTCCCGGCGGCTGTTTGGAGTCGTATCAGGAGAATTGGACAACGTTCAGCAACTTCAAGGAAGTATGGGATCCCAAGTATAATGTCTTCCCCTATGCCTACAAGGGACAGACACTTTACTACAGACTGAAGACCGACACCCTTACCAACCAGACGTATGCTATCTGCAGCTATCCTGTCATGACCCCTACTGGCGTAGAAACCGTATGGGAGGGCTACGCCAAGCCTGTGGGCGATGTGGTGATACCCGGTACCATAGAGTACAACGGGCAGAGCTATCCCGTTCTTGACGTAGGTCGCAGCGCATTTGCTAACTGTGACGAAATAACCAACGTCACCGTACCCGAGGGCGTGTTCAAACTGGGCCAGGCAGTTTTCTATGAATGTACTCGCCTCCAGTCTGTCCAACTGCCCTCAACAATCAGAGAGATAGATACATTTACCTTCGAAAATGACTCGGCATTGGTATCAGTCAACATTCCAAAGGGCGTAACCAGTATTCCCTACCGCATGTTCTTTAATTGCGTCAGTCTTCCGTCAGTCAACATCCCTGAGGGCGTAACATCCATTGGCGGACAGGCCTTCTATAGTTGTTCCGGCCTGCAGTCGGTCAACATTCCCGAGGGAGTAACCTCCATCGGCAATTGGGCCTTCGGCCATAACCTCTCCCTTACGGAAATGAAACTGCCTCAGAGCGTCGAGACAATTGAAGACCATGCTTTCATGGGATGCACTCAACTAGCTTCTGTCACGATGCCTGATCATCTGGATTTTATGGGTGATAATTGTTTTGCCTATGACTCTTTGCTGACGTCAATAACCATTCCTGAGGGCCTAACCGATATTCCTCACGACGCATTCAGTAATTGCGTAAGTCTTCAGTCGATTATTGTCCCTGAGGGGGTAACAACCATCGGCAATGGCGCTTTCTATAGCAATCTTTCTCTCACTGAGGTGAAACTGCCTCAGAGCGTCAAGAGACTTGAGGGCCACGCCTTCAGAATGTGTACCCGGATGGCATCTATCACAATGCCCGACAAGTTGGACTATATGGGTGAATACTGCTTTGCCGACGACTCCACCCTTACTTCGATAACAATTCCGTCAGGCATCTCTACGATAGAACAACTGACCTTCTACAAATGCAAACGTCTCACCTCTATCGATATTCCGGAGGGAGTCAGTGACATCGACTATGCTGCCTTTGCGTATTGCGACAGACTGCGGTCAATTGTGCTTCCCGAAAGCTTTGATTCCCTTGGTTCGTTGGTCTTCTATAAGTGCAATGCGCTTACCGACATCACCTTGGCCTGCACCACGCCGCCTACTGCTCAAAACAACACTTTTAAAGTCTTCGATGCCACGCTCTATGTTCCCGATGGCACTGCCGACATCTATCGTCAGCATGAGGTCTGGGGCAAGTTCGCCAACATCGTAGAGGGAACTACTACCGGCATTGAGGGCAACGATTTCAACGGCATCAGCATCTATGCACGCAATGGTCACATCGTAGTCGATGGTGCCGACGGTGAGCGCTTGCAGGTGTTCGATATGAAAGGCCAGCAGGTACCTGCTGCCGAGTCTATGCCCGCAGGCATCTATATGGTGAAAGTCGGCAACCGCCTGACAAAGAAAATCGTGGTATCCAAATAGGAGGTAAGCATCCGATAAACTACAGGTAGTTATACCTGAAAATAATAGCAACAGCAGCTACATCAAACTGTAGCTGCTGTTGTTTTTTTGTTGTGGTGTGTCAGCTCAGATATTGACAAACCGTGTCATGTCGTCTTCCAGGAGGCGGCTCTCGGTCGAGGTCTCAAAGTAGCAGTCGAAGCGTGTGGCCCCTTCTGCGGGCTCGCGAATGATAATCCGCCCATTGGCGCTCTGGCCGGCCTCAATGTCCATATACTGATAGCCGCCATACTCGGAGCCTTCGACGGAGAGTCCCCAACGGCTTTCGTTTTTCGATGTCCACCCCAGACCATAGTCGTTGCCCAGGTCGTCAAAACAACCGCCGCGGCAGTTCATTAGGAAGCGATGAAGGGGCTCGTCGCTGTTGTTGGTGACTGTGAACGTCATCTCCAGATTTCCTTCGTCGTTGCGCTGGAACTTTGTGTATTTGAAGGATATCTGCCTGTCGGCCGTCATCACTCCTGACGTGGGCCGTTTGTCGACGATGGGCACATTGATGAATCGCAGGATGCCGATGCCGTCGTTCCTGCCGAAGCAGTCCTTGAACTGTGTGCCGCCTTTTACCAACCAGTCCTGCGACACGGAGGTGGCCTTGTTCTCCAGCCCGAATTCGCTCAGCAGCAGGTGGCATAGCCTCGACTCGCCAGGGGCCAGCGTGCCTATCTTCCCGCTGTACTCGCGGTAGGTCTTGCCGATGGCCAGGTGTATTCCGTTCCAGTATTCCTCACCAAGGTTGTCCTTCATGCGGCTGTTGTAGCCCAAGGGGCTCAGGTACACTTCGGTGTTGTAGTCGCCGAAAATCTCCAGCCCGCTTATTGTATTCTTCGATTGGTTGGTCACCGTGAAGTCAATCACCAGCGCCTTCCCTACGCGTTCGCAGGCCACCAGGCTGAACTCCAATGATTTGTCACTGAACCAGATGGGGCCTTTCTGCACGGATTGCTCTTCTGTGTTCTCATCGTCTTTTTCGCACGATGACAAGAGGCATACTGCCATTGTTGCCAGCAGTACAGTTGGAATGATTTTCAGGAATGTCTTTTTCATAATTACTTCGTTTTGGTTAGTTCGTGGATTTATTTGGCAAAGTTACGAAAAAAATTGTATTGCATCATCATTTTCTTGAAAAATGTTTAAATATCTTCTCTAAGATGTCTGCATTTCATGGAAAAATAGTAATTTTGCATTTTAAATCAATAGGAAAAAGTTTGAAATGGGAAAAATCATTGCTTTAGCAAACCAAAAAGGTGGCGTGGGAAAAACCACGACGACCATAAACCTGGCGGCCTCGCTGGCCACGCTGGAGAAGAGCGTGCTGGTGGTGGACGCCGACCCGCAGGCTAATGCCTCCAGCGGCCTTGGCGTGGACATCAGTCAGGTGGACTGCTCGCTCTATGAGTGCATCATCGACAAGACTGACGTGCGCGAGGCCATCTATACTACTGATATTGAGGGACTGGACATCATCCCCAGCCATATCGACCTGGTGGGTGCCGAGATAGAGATGCTGAACCTGGACAACCGCGAGCGTGTGATCAAGAACCTGCTGGAGCCCATCCGCAAGGAATACGACTATATTCTCATCGACTGCTCGCCCTCGCTGGGCCTCATCACGGTGAACGCCCTCACGGCGGCCGACTCGGTGATTATCCCCGTGCAATGCGAGTATTTTGCCCTGGAAGGTATCTCGAAGCTGCTGAACACGATCAAGATTATCAAGTCGAAGCTGAACACGAAGCTCGAGATTGAGGGCTTCCTGCTGACGATGTATGACTCGCGCCTCCGTCTGGCCAACCAGATTTACGACGAGGTGAAACGTCATTTCCAGGAGCTGGTGTTCAAGACCGTCATCCAGCGTAATGTGAAACTCTCGGAGAGCCCCTCACACGGCCTCCCCGTCATCCTCTACGATGCCGACTCAACGGGTTCGAAGAACCACCTCGCATTGGCAAAGGAAATCATCGCAAAAAATAGTTGAGAGTTAAGAGTTGAGAGATAAGAGACATTTCTTGGTGCTATGGAATTCAATTTCAGAAAACTAAAGGTTTATTATAGTGCTCTCGACTTGGTAGAATATGTCTATGAAATAGTTGGTCATTTTCCAAAAGAAGAGAAATATGCACTTGGTGACCAATTGCGCAGGGCTGTCGTTTCGATTCCTTCAAACGTGGTGGAAGGTGTCGGAAGGGCTTCGGACAAAGAAAAGGCTCATTTCGTAGGTATGGCTTATACTTCCTTGATGGAGGTTTTATGTCAGATGGAAATTGCCTACAGAGTTAATTATATAAATGAAGATGTTTTTAGAACAGTAGAGGGAAGAGTAGAGACTGTAGCAAAAATGCTTTCAGGACTTCGGTATTCGTTTGTAAAGTCTCTCAACTCTCAACCCTAAACTCTAATCAAAGATGTTATGGCAGTTAGAAAGAAATATGACAAGAGCGTGCTGGGCCGTGGCCTGGACGATATGGGCACCGGCCGCGGCCTGGATGCCTTGATTGACACGAGCGACGTGAGGACACAGGGCTCGTCGAACCTCAACGAGATTCCCATCGAGCAGATTGAACCCAACCCCGACCAGCCGCGACGTGAATTCGACGAGCAGTCGATGCAGGAACTGGCCGCCAGCATACAGACGATGGGTATCATTGCTCCCATCACCCTGCGCCAGGTGGCTCCCGACCGCTATCAGATCATTGCAGGTGAGCGCCGCTGGCGTGCCTCTCAGCGTGCTGGGCTGAAGGCCATCCCCGCCTATATCCGCACCGTCGACGACGAGAACGTGATGGAGCTGGCCCTCGTGGAGAACATCCAGCGCGAAGACCTCAACGCCATCGAGATAGCCCTGGCCTACGAGCACCTGGCTGAGACGACCGGCATGACGCAGGAGAAGATCAGCGAGAGGGTGGGGAAGAGCCGTACCGCCGTGACGAACTATATGCGTCTGCTGAAGTTGCCCGCACAGATACAGATGTCGCTGAAGAACCATGAGATAGACATGGGCCATGCCCGTGCGCTGCTCGCCCTCGACTCGCCTTCGCTGCAGCTGAAGCTCTTCCGCGACGTGCAGAAGAATCAGTACAGCGTGCGCAAGGTGGAGGAAATGGTACAGATGCTGAAGCAGGGCGAGGACGTGCAGACGGCAAAGAAGAGAATCTCGGCCAAGGCACAGCTGCCGAAGGCAATGGTGGATGCCCGTCAGCGTCTCACCTCGTTCCTCGGCGCCAAGGTGCAGCTCACCTGCTCGGCCAGCGGCAAGGGCAAGATCAGCATCCCCTTCGCCGATGAGGAAGAGCTGGCAAGGATTATGGCGGTCTGCGGCCTGTAGTAGAAAGCCCACCCAAGCCCTCCTAAAGGGAGGGATGTTGAGAAAGATACAGAAATGAAGAAAAGTCTGATAGATCATATAACCGAACGCCCCTCCCTTTGGAAGGGCTTGGGCAGGCTTATGCTTTTCATGCTGTTTGCTATTCCTGCATCGGCGCAGACCGAGGTGCCCGACTCCATCGTCATGGCCCTTGACTCAATATATCAGTCAAGGTTAAGAGTTGAGAGTTTAGAGTTGAGAGACTCTTCATTTGCAATAGATGACTCCCTATCTGTTATAGAACAAATGTCTCTCAACGCTCAACGCTCAACTCTCAACAAAGAGCGCGACTGGAGCACATGGACTCCCGATCCGCAGCGGGCCTTGTGGCTGGCCCTCGTCATCCCTGGCGGCGGACAGATATACAACCGCAAATACTGGAAGCTGCCCCTCGTCTACGGCGGATTCATGGGCTGCATCTACGCCATGCGCTGGAACAATATGATGTACAAGGACTATGCACAGGCCTATCTCGACATCATGGACGACGACCCTGGCACGGCCAGCTACAACAAGTTCCTGCACCTGGGACGGCAGATTACGCCGGCAAACGAGGACAGATACAAGGAGATTTTCAGGAAACGTAAGGACCGCTTCCGCCGCTATCGCGACCTTAGCTTCTTCGTGATGCTGGGTGTCTATGCCATCTCGGTCATCGATGCCTATGTCGATGCGGAGCTCTCGGTCTTCGACATCTCCAAGGACCTCTCATTGAAGCTGCGTCCTGCCGTCATCAATGGCAGTATGCTCAACGACACCCGCTCGCTGGCCAACAATGCCATCGGCGTGAACTGCGTGCTCGGCTTTTAACAAAATTGTAACAACGAAATCACACAATATGATGAAGAAAACGATATTAACACTATTGGCCGGCCTGCCCTTTGTGGGTATGGCTCAGATTGAAGCTCCTGAGTTTGACGAAATGGACGACGAGAACGAGGTGGAAGTGCTGAACGAAGACGTTACCGAGACGGGTTTCGACTTCCCGGAGGCACTCACCGATGCCAACCTCGACAGTCTGATGAACCTCTATATGTCGAAGACCTATCTCTCCACGGCTGACGACTGTCAGATGCTGAGCGAGAATCCCGACGTCAGCCACGAAGTCTATCGTGACCGTCTGAAGAGGATGCCTACCATCATGGATATGGCCTACAACGACGTGGTACGCTCGTGCATCGACCGCTACATGGTCCGCCTGCGCCGTCAGGTGAGCTATATGCTCGGCGCCGCCAATTTCTATATGCCTATCTTCGAGCAGGCCCTCGACACCTATCAGCTGCCCTTGGAGCTGAAGTATCTGCCCATCATCGAGAGTGCATTGAACCCCACCGCTGTCTCACGTGTAGGTGCTACGGGCCTCTGGCAGTTTATGCTGGCCACCGGAAAGGCCTACGGTCTGGAGGTGACGTCGCTGACCGACGACCGCCGCGACCCTGTGAAGTCGAGCTATGCTGCCGCACGCTATTTGCGCGACCTCTATCTCATCTTCGGCGACTGGAACCTGGTCATCGCCGCCTACAACTGCGGCCCGGAGAATATCAACCGTGCCATACGCCGATCTGGCGGAAAGCGCGACTACTGGGAAATCTATCCCTATCTGCCGAAGGAGACACGCGGCTATGTGCCCGCCTTCATCGCCGCCAACTACGCCATGACCTACTATTGTGAGCATGGCATCTGCCCGATGCAGAGCAAGCTGCCTGCCAAGACCGACACGGTGATGGTCAACCAGAACGTGGACTTTGCAAAGGTGGCAGCGGTCTGCAACGTTGACATCGACATGATCCGTTCGCTCAACCCCATCTACCGCAAAGACATGGTGCCCGGCTATAGCAAGCCGTCGCCCCTGCGTCTACCGCTGAGCGATGTGTCGCGTTTCATCGACATGGAGGACTCTATCTATGCCATGAGCGGCAAGCGCGAGGTGAAGCCGGTAGAGGTGATAGAGGAAGATCAGCCCGCCTCCACGAGGACTTCGCGTCGTGACCGGACGCAGGCCACCAACAATAGTCGTGCCGTCTACTATACCGTGAAGCGAGGCGACTCCCTGAGTGCCATTGCCCGCAAAAACCGCACCACCGTGGCCAAGATTAAGAGTCTCAACGGCCTGCGCAGCAATAATATCCGCATTGGCCAGCGTCTGCGTGTGAAGTAGAACCTGATGGGTCCCATAAGTCCTATAAGCCTCATTAGCCCCATAAATCCTTTCCTATGAACGACGATGACCTTAAACTCCGCGAAGCCGCTGACGAGAAACTCATCAGCGAGGCCTACGACAAGCTGATAGCCAGCTACCTGAACACGCGACACCGCAAGAAGGTAGACCTCATCACCAAGGCCTTCAACTTCGCCCGACAGGCACACAAGGGCGTGCGCCGACTCTCGGGTGAGCCCTATATCATGCACCCCATCGCCGTGGCACAGATCGTCTGCTCCGACATCGGTCTGGGCAGTACCAGCATCTGCTCGGCACTGCTGCACGACGTGGTGGAGGACACCGACTACACCGTCGAGGACATCGAGAATATGTTTGGCGCGAAGATTGCGCAGATTGTTGACGGACTGACGAAGATCAGCGGCGGTATCTTCGGCGACCAGGCATCGGCACAGGCTGAGAACTTCAAGAAGCTGCTGCTCACGATGAGCGAGGACATCCGCGTCATCCTCATCAAGATTGCCGACCGCCTGCACAATATGCGCACTCTCGACTCGCAGCCTGCCAACAAGCAGTATAAGATTGCAGGCGAGACACAATATCTATATGCGCCGCTGGCTCACCGCCTTGGCCTCTATAAGATCAAGTCGGAGCTGGAAAACCTCAGCTTCAAGTTCGAACATCCCGACGATTTCAAGAGCATTGTTGATCAGCTGGAGGCTACGCAGATATCCCGCCACCAGTCCTTCGAGCAGTTTACGCAGCCCATCGAGAAGATTCTGAAGGACATGGGCTTCGAGTACGAGATACGCGAACGTGTGAAGACACCCTATTCCATCTGGAGCAAGATGCAGAATAAGCACGTCACCTTCGACGAGATTTTCGATATCCTGGCCGTGCGCATCATCTTCAAGCCGAAAAACAGGGACGACGAGGTGGGCGACTGCTTCAAGATCTATGCCGCCCTGACCAAGATTTACCGCCGCCATCCTGACCGCTTGCGCGACTGGGTGACGAAGCCGAAAGCCAACGGCTATCAGGCGCTGCACGTCACGCTGATGTCGAAGCAGGGCCACTGGATAGAGGTGCAGATACGCTCCGACCGCATGGACGAGATTGCCGAACAGGGACTGGCCGCTCACTGGAAATATAAGGAGAGCGTGCTGAAGAAGGCCAACAGCAATGAGGAGGCCGACGACATCATGGCCGATAAGCTGGCCGCCGGCTATTCTTCAGGTAGCAAGGGCGATGACAACTCTGAGTATTCCGAGGATGAGATGAGCGAATGGCTGCATACCATCAAGGAAATCCTCGACGACCCGCAGCCCGACGCCATGGACTTCCTCGATGCCATCAAGCTCAACCTCTATGCCAGCGAGATCTTCGTCTTCACTCCGAAGGGCGAGATCAAGACGATGCCGCCCAACTCCACCGTCCTCGACTTCGCCTTCTCCATCCACACCTTCCTCGGCTCGCATTGCATCGGGGCAAAGGTGAACCATAAGCTGGTGCCCCTGAGCCACCGTCTGAATAGCGGCGACCAGGTGGAGGTGCTCTCGTCGAAGTCACAGCATGTGCAGCCCTCATGGATCAACTTCGTGTCGTCGGCCAAGGCCAAGGCAAAGATACAGGCCATCCTGCGCCGCGGACAGCGTGAGGTGCAGAAGAAGGGAGAGGAAATGCTGACCGAGTGGATGCAGAAGAACGGCTTCGAGATGACGCTGGCTGCTGCCGACCAGCTGGCGAAGTTCCACGAGGCATCGTGCCGCGAAGAGCTCTATCAGCGATTGGGCGAAAAGACCATCCTTCTGGGTGATGAGGATATCAATGAGCTGAAAGGCAAGAACAAGAAGAAGACCGAGAATTCCGGCGGCGGATGGCGCAAATATGTGCCCTTTGTCAAGGCGAAGAAAACCGAAGAGGAGACACAGCCCGACCTTTTCATCGTGCCTGAGCAGTTCAACCGTAAGAAGCCCGTCATCCTCAACGAGGAAAACATCAGCCAGTATCTCTTCCCCGACTGCTGTCACCCCATCCCCGGCGACGACGTGCTGGGCTATATCGACAATCATAACCGTATTGAGATACACAAGCGTGCCTGTCCCGTGGCCAACAAGCTGAAGGCCAGCTACGGCAACCGCATCCTCGACGTGAAGTGGGACATGCACAAGCGCCTTTTCTTCGATGCCACCATCCGCCTCGGTGGTATCGACCGCCGCGGCCTTGTCAACGAGGTGACCCGCGTCATCAGCAACCAGCTCAGCGTCGACATCCGTCGCCTTGCCTTCACTACGGAGGACGGCATCTTCGACGGCAGTATCGACCTGCGTGTCCACGACCGCGAGGACGTGCACGAGATTATCGAAAAGCTCAAGGAGGTGGACGATCTCAAGGAGATTTCCCAGATTATGTAACCTCTTCTTTAATTACAAACACTACTCAAACTAATCTTACTCATTCGCAATGAAAAGAATCCTTTTCGCCTTTGTGTCATTGTGCCTTGTTATGGCTGCCAGCGCCGCAGGTCCCTATGACAATGCCGACACACTTGTGGTAGCCCGCGACGGCACGGGCCAATTCCGTACTGTGGGCGAGGCCATCGAGGTGTGCCGTGCCTTCATGGATTACCACAAGGTCATCTTCGTAAAAAAGGGCACCTACAAGGAGAAACTCGTCATTCCCTCCTGGCTGCAGAATATCGAGATATGCGGCGAGGACCGCGACCAGACCATCATCACCTGGGACGATCACGCCAATATCGAGGCCGACATCTCACCTCTTACCTCTCACCTCTCACCTCAAAAGATAGGCACCTTCCGCACCTACACGCTGAAGATCGAAGGCAACGACATCACCCTGAAGAACATCACTATCGAGAATAATGCGGCCAAGCTGGGACAGGCCGTAGCCCTGCATACAGAGGGCGACCGGCTCACGTTCATCAACTGCCGTTTCCTCGGCAATCAGGATACCGTCTATACGGGCGTGGCCGGCACACGTCTCTTCTTCAAAGACTGCTACATCGAGGGCACCACCGACTTCATCTTCGGTCCTTCGACGGCTTGGTTTGAGCATTGCGACATCTATTGCAAGGCCAATAGCTACATCACCGCCGCCTCCACACCTCAGGAGATTATGTACGGCTACATCTTTAATAAATGTACCGTCAGTTGTGCGTCTGACGTGACGAAGGTCTATCTGGGCCGTCCCTGGCGCGACTACGGCTATACGCTGTTCATGCATTGCACGCTGCCTTCGCAGATTCGTCCCGAAGGCTGGCATCACTGGCAGAAGGAGCGTGAGCTCACCGCCCGCTACCTTGAGTACGAGAATACCGGCGAAGGCGCCGCCGCCGACAAAAGGGTAGGGTGGAGCCATCAATTGACGAAGAAAGAAGCCAAAAAAATAACCCTCGAAAACGTCTTCCGGCGTGTCGATGGTTGGAATCCCTAAGCTTAAGAAAAAAGTCCCAAGGCTTGGGAAAAAAGTCCCACGGCCTGGGACAAAAGTCCCAAGCCGTGGGATTTGCTCATTGCAGCCCGTCGAGTTGGTGCTTCATTGCCTGCAGCTCTGTGCGGATGTCAATGAGGCGGGTGATGACCTCGGCCTTACGGTCAGAGCCGTCGCGGTTGGCGTTGATCATCTTGCGGGCAGCAGCAATCTTGAAGCCGCGCACCTTCACTAAGTTATGGATAAGGCGTATCTGCTCGATGTCCTTCTCTGAATACTGACGCACCTTGTTCGGACCTGTGGTCTTTGGCTTCAGATAAGGGAACTCGGTCTCCCAGTAACGGAGCGTACTTTCATTCAGGTCGAACATCTCAGCTACTTCCTTGATGGAGTAGTAGAGCTTCAGGTTTTTGTCAAGATTCAGGGCCATAGCTTACAGGTTGGGGTTGATCTTGTTCCACTCGCTGATGGGCGGCACGATGTTCAGCGTGACCAGCTCGTCGCGCATCTTGCAGAGGTGCTCATAGCTCTGGTCGAGCTTGGCGTTCTCCTCGGCTGTGCCCTGCGGTACCTCGAAGGTGGCGCCGTTGGCGGTCATCGTGGTCTTCATGGCCATCATGATGTGGTCGTACTTGTCGGTCTTCACGTAGGTGCCTACGGGGAAGCGGAACGGCTCACCGCCCATGGCAGCGCGGATCATCTCGACAGAGAGGTACGAGGGGCTCTGGAATGAGCTGCGGCCACGCAGCTTGATGATGGCAGCACCGCCCTTGGTGACGTCGGTCTTCATCTGCTCCCACTCCTCAGCGGGGAACTCGGGTGTGCCGATGATGTCGGTCAGCTTGCGGCCCTTGATGGTGACATGGCTGCCGAAGACGGCCATCTGCTCACCGTGTCCACCGTAGGTAGCGCAACCCTTGATCTCGCTCTGCAGCACATTGAACTTCTTAGCCAGTGCGCTCTGCAGACGGGTGGTGTCGAGGCCAGCCAGCGTGGTCACCTGTCCAGGCTTCAAGCCTGAGTAGAGCAGGGTGACGAGACCGGTGAGGTCGGCGGGATTGAAGATGATAACCACGTGCTTCACGTCGGGGCAATACTTCTTGATGTTCTGTCCCAGCTCCTCGGCAATCTTGCAGTTGCCGGCCAGCAGATCCTCACGTGTCATTCCCTCCTTACGGGGAGCACCGCCGCTGGAGATAATGTACTTGGCACCACGGAAAGCCTCCTCGGCATCGGTGGTGGCGGTGATGGTGGCCTCGTCGAAGCCGCTCTGGCGCATTTCCTCTGCCACGCCTTCGGGTGAGAATACATCATAGAGACACAGGTTGCTGGTAAGGCCCATCATCAGGGCGCTCTGAGCCATGTTACTACCGATCATGCCAGCTGCGCCGACGATGACCAGTTTGTCGTTAGTCAAAAATGCCATAGTGTTTTTCTTCTGTTTTTATGGATTGTTTATGTTTTTTCGTGCGCAAAGTTACGAAAAAAGGGAAAGAAAGAAGAAGAAAGCTGACAGTTTTTTTTTCGTGAAACAAATTTTTATCTTTTCTTTTTTCTCTTTCTCCTTTTTTCCGTATCTTTGCAAAGTAGAAATGACAAAAGCAGACCACAGCCATGAACACAACAATTAATGATCGTCTGGCTGCGTTGCGTGAAGAGATGCAGCGCGAGCACTTGGCAGCCGTGATTATTCCCAGCAGTGACCCACATCAGAGCGAGTACACCGCCGCTCATTGGAAGGGCCGCGAGTATATCAGTGGATTTGATGGATCGGCAGGCACTGCCGTTGTCACTATGACGAGTGCGGCCCTTTGGACAGACTCCCGTTATTTCCTTGCCGCTGAGGAGCAGTTGCACGGTACTGAGTTTCAGCTGATGAAGCTGAAGATGGAAGGTACGCCTACCATCGCACAGTGGCTCGGTAAAGAAATCACATCGGCCCCTCCCCTCACTTCTCACCTCTCAACAGAGGTCGCTATCGACGGCATGGTGGCTTCGGCTAATGAGGTGCGTGAGTTGGTGAAGGAGCTGCGTAGCGAAGGCGGTCTGACACTGCGTACCAATTTCGACTTACTGGCCCGAATATGGAGGAATCGTCCGCCAGTGCCCATGAATCCCGTGGAGATCTATCCGATGGAATATGCCGGCGAATCGTGCGCCAGCAAGTTGCAGCGTATCCGCCAGGCCTTACGGCAGCAGCATGCCGACGGAATGCTGATGGCCTCGCTCGACGACATCGCATGGACACTCAACCTGCGTGGTACCGATGTGCATTGCACACCTGTCTTCGTCAGTTATCTGCTTATCACTTCACACGACGCCACATTATTTATATATAGGGAAAAGCTGACAGCCGAAGTGTCCGCCTACCTGAAAGCTGAGGGCATTGGCGTGGAGGACTATGGGCAGGTGAAGAATGCCTTGAGCAATTATTTCGAGTATAACATTCTGATGGATCCTGACGAGGTGAATCATACACTCTACAATATTGTCGCCGCTGGTGACGGTCATCGTCAGGCTCCGTTGGTGATTGAGGCCGAGTCGCCTGTAAAACGCATGAAGACAATAAAGAATGCTGTGGAGCAGGAAGGCTTTCGCCGTGCCATGTTGCGCGACGGAGTGGCGATGGTGAAGTTTTTGAAGTGGTTGGATGAGTTCTGTGGGGCTCATAAATCCAATGTGCCCTTCACAGAGCTTTCGGTCAGCGAGCAGTTGCGGCAGTTGCGTGCTGAACAGTCTCTTTTCCGTGACATCTCTTTTGACACCATCGCAGCCTACGGCCCACACGGTGCTGTGGTGCACTATGAGCCGACACCCGAGACTGACATTCCCTTGCAGCCCGAAGACCTGTTGCTGCTCGACAGTGGTGCGCAGTATATAGACGGCACTACTGACATCACCCGTACCATCGCCCTTGGTCCGTTGACCGATGAGATGCGTCGCGTCTATACATTGGTGCTGAAAGGGCATATCCAGGTAGAGTTGGCTCGCTTTCCGCAAGGTATCAGCGGTACACAGCTCGACGTGCTGGCTAAACGTGCGATGTGGTGCGATGGCCTCAGCTATCTGCACGGCACTGGCCATGGTGTAGGTACCTATCTCAGTGTGCATGAGGGTCCTCACCAGATACGCATGGAGTGGAAACCGGCGCCGCTCGTGGCAGGTATGACCGTAACCGACGAGCCGGGAATCTACCTGGCAGGTCGCTTTGGCGTTCGTATTGAGAATACCCTGCTCATCGTTCCTGCCACTCCGCGTAGTGCTGATGACCAGATTCCGCAAGATGGTTTGACTGAATTTGGGCAATTCCTGCAGTTCGAGCCGCTGACACTCTGCCCGATTGATAAACGTCCCATTTTGTCAGAAATGCTTGACGCAGAGGAGCGTCAATGGCTTGACAATTACCACCAAATGGTTTATGAACGCCTCTCGCCAATGCTTTCTGAAGATGAAACAAACTGGCTGAAAAAAGCCTGTTCGCCACTTTAAAGCAAAATTTTGCGTAAATTTATCGGATTTTTATAAATTTTTTTGTTATTCTGACAAAATAGCAGTAACTTTGCACGCTAATTTGTCTTTTCGCCTGTGAAAGGCGTTTAACAGATAATTATAAAAAACAAATACAGTCAAATGAAGAAAAGGTTAGCTTTGCTGATGGTAGGCCTCTTCCTGTCGATAGGAATGTCATGGGCCCAAACAGCCATCAGCGGAACTGTCTTCGAGGACAATGGAGAACCTTGCATTGGTGCCACTGTGATGATTCAGGGCACGAAACAGGGTACGAAGACAGACCTGGACGGTAAGTTTACCATCACCGTCCCGACAGGTAAAAAGATTGTCATCAGCTACATCGGTATGTTGTCGCAGACACTGACGCCGAAGAATGGCATGAAGGTGACGTTGCAGAGTGACGCCCAGAATATGGGCGAAGTAGTGGTGACGGGTATCGTGAAACAGGACAAGCGTCTCTTCACAGGTTCGTCGACGAAAATTGATGCTGACAAAGCGAAACTGGCCGGTATGGCCGACGTTAGCCGCTCGCTGGAAGGCCGTGTGGCTGGTGTGCAGGTGACCAACGTCAGTGGTACCTTCGGTGCTTCGCCGAAGATTCGCGTTCGCGGTGCCACTTCCATCTATGGTAACTCCAAGCCCCTGTGGGTGATTGACGGCGTTATCTATGAGGATAATGTCGATGTCTCGGCTGATGAGCTGGCTTCTGGTGACGCAAAAACCCTGATTTCATCGGCTGTGGCTGGTCTGAACTCTGATGATATTGAGTCGTTTACCATTCTGAAGGACGGCTCCGCCACATCTATTTATGGTGCGCGCGCAATGGCTGGTGTGATTGTCATCACCACCAAGCGTGGTGCCAAGGGACGTGCCACCGTTGGTTACACAGGTGAGTTCACTACGCGTCTGAAGCCCTCCTATAACGACTACAATATCATGAACTCGCAGGAGATCATGGGCGTTTACAAGGAAATGGCCGACAAGGGCTGGTTACAGTTGGATAACATGGTCAACTCGCAGAATACGGGTATCTATGGCTACATGTTCCAACAGCTGCGCAAATACGACCCGATTACCGGTACCTATGGATTGCTGAACACAGAGGCTGCCCGCAATGAGTATCTGCAGGCTGCTGAGTTCCGCAATACCGACTGGTTTGACCTGCTTTTCTCTACGGCTGTGTCGCAAAATCACTCAGTGAGCATTTCAAATGGTACGGAGAAGTCGCAGAGCTATTTCTCAATGTCACTTATGCATGACCCTGGTCAGTATGTCAACCGCTCGAAGGTAGACCGTTACACATTCAACGGCAACACTTCGTATGATATGCTGAAGAACCTCACCGTGAAGCTGGCCGCACAAGGCAGCCATCGTGAGCAGGAGGCTCCTGGCTCGCTGAATCAGACCACTGATGTGGTGACAGGTGAGGTGAAGCGTGACTTCGATATCAACCCGTTCAGCTATGCCATGAACACCAGCCGATGCCTTGATCCCGACATCAACTATACCCGTTTCTACAGCCCCTTCAACATTTTTAATGAGCTGGAGAATAATTACAACGACATCAATGTTGACGAGCTGATGTTCCGTGCTGAGCTGGAGTACAAGCCCGTCCAGACGGTTACCCTCAGCGGCCTCGTCTCCACGCGTATGTCGCATACCCGCCGTCAGCACAACGTGATGGACAACTCAAACCAGGCCAATGCCTATCGTGCAGGTGTAGACCAGCAGGATGACAACAGCACCATCCGCTACGCTAACCCTCTGCTCTTCACCGATCCCGACGATGAGCTGGCTCTGCCTGAGAGTGTGCTGCCTGAAGGCGGTATCAAGTACCAGTATGACGACCATATGCGCTCCAACAACTACCGCTTTATGGCAGAATATCGTGACGTGTATAAGGACCTGCATACTGTAAACGCTATGGTCGGTACTGAGTTCAGCAGTGTCAAGCGCACGCCGACCAACTGGACGGGCTGGGGCTATCAGTTCGACAATGGCGGTATCGTTTATACGCCGTATCCCTGGCTGAAGCAGTATAACCTTGAGGGTACCAACTATTTTGGCGAGTCCTTTACCCGTACTAACACGCTGGCTTATTACGGACAGGCTGTCTACAGCTATGCACAGCGCTATACAATCAATGGAACGTTCCGCTATGAGGGTACCAACCGCTTGGGCAAGAGCCGTAAGAGCCGCTGGCTGCCTACGTGGAACATATCTGCCGCCTATGATATGACCAACGAGCCGTTCCTGCAGTCGACACAGAACTGGTTGTCGCAGTTGAAGTTCCGCGGCAGCTATTCGCTCACTGCCGACACGGGTCCTTCATGGGTGACTAATGCAAACGCCATTTTCATGCCCCGTACGGCTTGGCGTCCCTACACCTCGGCACAGGAGTCGCAGATTTACATCTCTAACCTGGGCAACTCGGAGCTGACCTACGAGAAGAAGCACGAGCTGAACATCGGTGTGGATATGGGATTCTTCAACAACCGTATTGCCTTGAACTTCGATATTTACTGGCGTAACAACTTCGACCTGATCGGCCCCACCTATACGCAGGGTGCCGGTGGTGAGATTTTCAAGTACGCCAACGTGGCTGACATGAAGTCGAATGGTTTGGAAATCGGCCTCAGCACTGTGAATGTCCAGAACCAGAAGTTCAAGTGGACGAGCGACCTCATCTACTCAAAGGCTGAGAATGAGATTACGTCACTCGATGTGGCCAGCCGTGCTGTCGACCTCGTCAGCGGACAGGGCTACGCCCTTGAAGGCTATCCTGTGCGTGCCATCTTCAGCTATGAGTTCATGGGACTGAACAGCGAGGGCCTGCCGCAGGTAAGGAATGAGAATGGTGTCACCACCGTGGGCGATGTCAACTTCCAGGAGACTGAGGGCTTGAAAGACTTCCTCGTCTATGAGGGCCCCTCTGATCCTACATGGTATGGTTCGTTCAACAATACCTTCACTTACACCGACAACTGGGGACGCCTGAACCTTGACGTCTTCGTTACCTACAGTGGCGGTAACGTCGTTCGCCTCGACCCCGTGTTCCACTCTGGCTATAGCGACCTTTCGGCCCTACCGCGTGAGTTCAAGAACCGTTGGATGATGGCTGGCGACGAGCTGAAGACCAACATCCCCGTGATTGCATCACGCAACCAGATCGACCGCTATGGCTCTACTACCATGAGCATGGCCTACAACGCCTACAACTACTCTACGGCACGTATCGCCAAGGGCAACTTCGTACGTCTGAAGGAAGTGGCGCTTACCTACGCCGTGCCTCAGCAGTGGCTGGCTAACAGCTTCCTCAGCAGTGCTTCGCTGAAGCTGGCCACCACCAACCTCTGCCTGCTCTATGCCGACAAGAAACTGAACGGACAGGATCCTGAGTTTATCAACTCCGGCGGTGTGGCTTCGCCTATCTCCAAGCAGTTTACCGCAACCCTGCGCTTGGGCTTCTAAGGAAAGGATAAAAGGTTAAAAGGTAAAAAAGAAAAAGATTATGATGAAGACATATATAAAGAACTATACAGTTGGCTGTCTGCTGTGCTGTGGTGTTGCCGTTGCCTTCACAGCTTGCGACAAGCTGGACGAGGTGCCTGACAACCGCTCCGAGCTGAACAGTGTCGAGAAGGTGCAGCAGCTGCTCGTTTCTGCCTATCCCGCAGGACTGCCTAACGTCATCTGCGAGCTCAGCGGCGACAACCTCGTCGACAACAATGTCGTTGTGCCTGCCACTCACTATGATGCCTACTCGCCCTGGCATGAGCAGACCTACAAATGGGAGGACATTACCAATTATAGTACTGGTGAGGATGATACTCCCTACCAGACTTGGGAGGCTTGCTATCAGGGCATCGCTACTGCCAACCATGCTATTGAGGCTATGGAGAAGTTGAGTGAAGATCCGAAGAATGATCCGGAGTTCTCACACTCTTGGGGTGAGGCGCATGTGCTTCGTGCCTGGTTGCATTTCACCCTGCTGAACGTTTTCGCTGAGGCCTACAAGGACGATGCACAGAGCGAGCAGGACATGGGTATTCCCTATGTGACTGAGCCTGAGACTGTGGTCAATGTGGACTACAGCGGCCCGAAGTATCGTAAGAGCGTGGCCGAGTGCTACCGTCTCATTGAGAAGGATATCCTGGAGGGTATCGACCTCATCGATGACTCGAAGTACAAAGTGCCCGCCTACCACTTCAACAAGAATGCCGCCCATGCCCTAGCCGCCCGTTTCTACCTGTTCTGGCGCAAGTACGACAAGTGCGTCGAGCATGCCAATGCCGCTTTGGGTACCAATCCTGCATCCATGCTGCGTAAATGGTCGTCGTTGAACACCAACACCATGGACACCCGACTGAACGACTTCAACGACGAGAAGGCTGCCTGCAACTTCCTCATTGTTCCCACCTACTCTCTTCAGGACCGTATGATGTCGGCTTGCCGCTTTAGCATCAACAACGGTAAGAAGAGTGACGACGATGACCCTTCGAAGGATGTCGCTGCTACCGACAAGATTCTCTACAATGGCGGTGGTCCTAACTGGACGGGCTATATCCCTGCCTATGCCGGTAACCTCTTCATCTGGGGCGACCAGGACTACGGCATCTGGCTCTTCCGTGTCTATGAGTATTTCGAGTATACCGACAAGATTGCCGGTATCGGCTATGTGCACATCCTTTATCAGCCCTTCACCGCTGAGGAGACACTGCTCTGCCGTGCTGAGGCCAAGCTTTTCTTGGGTGACCGTGAAGGTGCCCTTACCGATCTTGACTACTGGACAGCCGCCAAGATGGTGGAGAAGCCTCTCACGCAGGAAGGCATCGATGCTAAGTACGATGGCACTCCTGAAACCAATATCTATGTCGGCGACCTGCACATGCAGGATATGAGTCCTGAGTTCAAGCAGCTCAGCGACGTAGAGATGCGTGTGCTGCACTGTATCCTCCATTTCCGCCGCATTGAGACGATGTACGAGGGCCTGCGCTGGTTCGACATCAAGCGCTACGGTATTACCGTACACCATGCTTATCGTGGTCCGCAGGAGGATGAGATCCATCACGATTATCTCCGCTGGAACGATCCGCGCCGTGTGTTGCAGATTCCTGCCAACGTTATCAACGCCGGTTATCCTTCTACCGACCGTGGTGAGCCCTACAGCGTCAATCAGGACAGCTATATGGATAAGCCGGCCTATGCCACGTATCAGATTAAATAATTAATGTACGCATACGAGATGAAAAAGATAATTTCCCTTCTGAGCATCGTCGCTTTCGTTGCAGCTTTCTCTTCATGCCGCTCTGAGGACGATCTCACCGACTCCATCTTCGACACCACCGTGCCTGTCGTTGATCCCAATAAGGCAACGGCTCCTTTCGACCAGTGGCTTTACGATAATTTTGTGGTACCCTACAACGTGGAGGTGCAGTACCAGTTCAACTTCCCCTCTTCTGACCTCAGTTTCCAGCTGGCTCCTGCCGACTACAACCGTTCGCAGCTGCTAGCTCACATGATCCGGTATCTGTTCTATGACGTTTACACCAAGTATGCTGGTGAGAAGTTCATGAAGCAGTATGGTCCGCGCATCTTCCATTTCATTGGCTCCACAGGCTACAATGCCACTTCGGGCACTGAGGTGCTGGGTACGGCATCCGGCGGTGTGAAGATCACGCTCTATAATGTCAACGAGATGAAACCCTTCTCGCAGGACGTGCAGTATAACAACGATGATATCACCGTGCTCAACGAGCGCTATTTCCACACAATGCACCATGAGTTCTCGCACATCCTGCACCAGACTAAGGCCTATCCTGTGGCTTTCGGACAGGTGACGTCGGGTACTTATGATCCTATGACGTGGCAGGAGCGTGACTCCGTCATCACCCATCAGCTGGGCTATGTCACCCACTATGCCTCTAGTGCCACCTATGAGGATTTCGTCGAGACCCTCTCATGTATCATCACCGACACCGACCATCGCTGGATGAACCGCATCATCTGCACCTGCTGCAAGGGTATGCGCCAGGGTGACCGCGAGGAGGTGCTGACACTCATCGACTCGCTCGGTGTCCGCAATCTTGACGATCCCGAAAAGCCTTGGAATCACTTTAGGCTCTTGAAACAGACGCATGTCTTCAACGAGAATACCAACGAGTATGACGTGGACACTACCTACGTTCCTGAATATTTCAAGAACCCAGAGCAGGTCTACAATTCGAAGGCTGGTGCCTATGTGGCAAAGTACAAGTACACGACTTACCGCGACTTCACGTCTTTCCGCGACTTCCTGAACTGGGTGGCCTATACCACCGATGATAAGGTGGAGGGCATCAACGCCTTGCTGAAGAAGATCAACATCGCCACTGAGTGGTATACCGACCGCTGGGGCCTGCATGCCTTTGAATTGCGTGAGGAGGTGCGCTACCGACAAGAACATATCAACGATTGGCTGAGGAGTGGCGAGGTGAAAGTCTATGACCTCAATGAGAATTGAGAAGCCAAGTGGAGAATAAATAATTGAAGATTATGATGAGCAAATATATCAACAAGCTATTAACGAGTGCTTTCGTAGGCTGTGGCATTGCTGCAGTGCTGACGTCTTGCCGTTTTGAGGACGAGGACTACTTCGACCAGCCTGCTGCCCTGCGTATTGAGCAGACCACTGCCGAGATACAGAAAACCCTTGTCGATGCCCCCAATGGCTGGGTGATGCAGTATTTCACCGGTACAGACGATATCGAGGGCTTCAACATCATGGCCCGTTTCGACCAGAATGGTAAGGTGACGATGGCTGGCAACCACCGTTTCCTGCGCGACGGCAATGCCAATAAGTACACAGAGTTCTCCTCTCTCTATCAGTTGCTGCGTGAAGATGGCCCCGTGTTGGCTTTCAACACATGGAACGACATCCTCATGCCGCTGGTTGACCCTGTGGATCCTTCCGCTGCTCCAGGTAGTCTGGTGAAGGATGGTGAAGGTATGGCTGGCGACCACAACCTCGTGGTGTTGTCCTATAGCAATGACGAAATCCTCCTGCGCGGTGAGCGCCACTCGGCACGTATCCGCATGATTCCCTGTACTGGCGACTGGCAGGAGTATTTCAACGCCACGAATACGTTCAAGGATTTTGCCGCTAATACGGCTATAACCAATTTCTATGTGATTGGTCCAAAGGCCGACACGCTCTACTTCAAGAACCTACGCTCTGGCGTTGTGACATATTGTGAGCGTATCAATGACCCGCTTTTCCCCACTACCGTCAACTGTCTGTTCACGCCTAATGGCTTCCGCCTGCATCGCGAAGACGAAATCAACGGCACCAAGTTCCAGGAGTTCCGTCTTTCTGCTGACAGCATCTGCCTTTTGTCTGAGAACGACAGCGTGCGTGTATTCCCCTGCTGGGATAACTATATCGTGGATGACATCAACAAAAAGAAGAATAAGCTGTGGGCTTTCGATTCCTCTACCTTCAATACAAGCCAGAAAGCTACCTACGATGCAATTTTGGCCGACATGAGCGGTTTGGAGGTCAAGGGTATAGGTTTCTACTCGTATAATGGTTCCGCCGCTTCATTGACACTAGAGTTCCTTTCTGGAAAGAAATCGGTCTATGCTTCCATTCAGTTCGGTGTGAGGAAGCTGGGATATGGTAGAGTAGAGATGACTTATGATCCGATGGGCAAAGCAAATTCCAATTTCAATCCGTTGGTAAAGCAGGGACGTACAAATGTTGAGCCGCTGATGCGTGAACTGGCTGCCACGCTGGTTGGTACCTACGATTTGACGCCTAATAGCTATTTCATGCCCACTGGCTTTATGATGAAATCTGTCGATGGAGCAGTTACCTACAAGCTGAACAACTAATACATAATTTAATACACAGAGACTATGAAGAAATTTTTACTCATCGCCGCTGCTGTGTTGGTAACCAGCACGGCCAGCGCACAACTGCTTGAGAGGAAGTCTCAGGCAACGAAAGGTGTTCCCGCAAAGAGCGAGGTGAAGCAAATACAGAAAGTGCAGATGCAAAAGCCGGTGATTCCTATGCAGATGACCACTGTCGCTCCTATGCAGACTCGCTTGGGCAATCCTGTCATACTGACATCGCGCGAATTGAAGTCCATCAAACCCATCCGCAGACGCGTCGAGATTCAGGACAAATATGACTGCTATGGTATCGATGACTCTAACGAGAATGTGTCATGGAACATGTTGAAGGCCGAGAATGAAGACGGTGACATGTTTTTCGCCAACGTCATTCCCACTCCCTATCCTGATGTTGAGGAGATGCAATACATCTATGCCGAGATTAATCAGGACGGTAACACCATCAATATCGGCGCACAGGAAGTGTTCAGCTATCAGGCTGTTGATGAGAATGGCAATGAGACTGGAGACACTTATCATGTGTTCTTAACTGGTGAATTGAATACAACCAACCATTCTATTGATCTCACGATGAATGAAGATGGTACGCTTTCTACTGCCATTGGTGAAGAAATCAACTATCTTGTGTTTGATTCCGATAAGATTGATGTTGGAGAAGACATTTATAAACGTGTTGCTGACGGCGGTCATTATTTAGGTTATCTTGAGTATGTTGGTCACATACAGTACCTGCTGCCCGGCATGTCGCCTAAGCCCAATGCACTCTATGCACCTGAGGGCGTCAATCTCAACATTACTATGACACCTGAGGGCTTGTGGTATGGTCACCAGTTCTCTATAATGCCTGCTAACGTGCCAGCCGTTTTCACCAACGTCACTACCGATATGGCTGATGCCTATGAGTGGTCTGTGACAGATGATGGCAACGATGAGACTATCACGGGCATTGAGCGTGACTTCACTTTTGTTCCTGAATGTTATAACGAGTACACCATTCCTACTCTGGTGGCTAAGTTTAAGGATGCAGTTTCAGATCCTGTCCAGTGGAATGAGGACGGATATATACTGGGAAGTGGCGGCGCAAGCACCTATCTGCAGGATCCTGATGATATTATGGTAACGAACTGCAACCTTGATTATGGACTCTCACTCTATGGCTATATGGGTACACCTGATATCAATACTCAGAAGTATTCTATTTCCAATCTGATTATCTATCAGGGTAAGCCTGCTGCTCCCCTCTATTTTGAGGGCATCAGCTTCTATGTCTATAAGTTTGAACAGAAGGAGGACTTCGAATTGAATTGTAAGATTATGAAGTGTACGCGTGACGAACATGGTAAGCTGGTGCTTGGCGACCTGATTGCAGTAGCCGGCATTGACACTGAGAGCATGATCATCACGGAAGATGGTGATGTGTTGCTTACATGGACACAGTTTGAGGAAGAGGATGAGAATGGTTTTACCTCACCTGTTGACTATGTTCAGGTTGATGATGAGTTCTGTGTCGTGTTTGAGGGATGGGATAACGGTACCTTCACTGCTGTACCTGTTGGCGAGCGTACCAACAACACTGCTCAGCTTACTTCCTCCTATCTCACCCTCACAGGTGCTGACGACGACGTGGTGGGCTTCCAGAACCTGATGAACCGCATGTGGGTTAATTATATGGAGGGTATGTACGGCAGCCTCTATACGGCTGACAACACCACTCTGGAGATTCCTGCCGAGGGTGGTAGCGCTACTATCCATGTGGAACCGATGTTCTGCGGTAATGACGAAGATGGCAATCGCGTCACGGCCTTGTGGTTTGCTGAGGATTACGAGCTGCCCGAGTGGCTCGACGTTGCTATAGACAATGAGGTGTACAAGTCTTCCTCCGAGGATGAGGATGGCGAGTTTAGCTTCGACCTGATTGTTAAGGCAGAGGCTCTGCCCGAGGGCGTGACCTGCCGCACCGAGACCATCGACTTCTATCAGTGGGGCGCAAAGCTCACCCTCGTGGTGAATCAGGGCGATGTAGACGGCATCACCGTCACAACAGCCACTGTGCGCACTGCCGACGGCAAGACCTATAATCTCGCAGGACAGCGTGTCCTGAAGAACATTAACGGTGTTGTCATTCGTAACGGTCGCAAGTTTATCCGCAAGTAATTCAACCGTAATCATCTGAAGGCTCTGGAAATAGATCTGGAGCCTTCATTTTTTATCTGGCCGCTCCGGATTCTTTTGTTGTCCTTGCTCCCCTTTCTTCTTAATTATGGTTAATAAATTTGGTGTGTCGCGCTTTTCTGCTTAAATTTGCATCATCTATATTACCTTATTAAAAGAAAGGAAACAACTATGGATTACAAGATTATTGACATCGAAGGCGTGGGCGAGGTCTATGCCGCCAAACTGACTGCCGCTGGCATCAACAAAGTGAGTGAACTGCTGGAGAAGTGCGCTGCCCCCAAGGGCCGCAAGGAGCTGGCTGAGCAGACGGAGATTCCTGAGAAGCTTATCCTCCGCTGGACCAACCATGCAGACCTGTTCCGCATCAATGGCGTAGGCCCGCAGTTCTCTGAGCTGCTCGAGGCTGCCGGCGTCGACACCGTGAAGGAGTTCCGTCACCGTGTGGCTGAGAATCTGCAGCCGAAGCTGGTGGAGATCAACGAGCAGCGCCACATCTGTGGCCGTGTGCCCGCCGTCAGCGAGGTGCAGAAAATGATTGACCAGGCCAAGGAGCTTGAGCCGAAGATGACCTATTAATCCCGTGTATTTACATAGAATTCTATTGACAGCCTTTGCCTTGCTCCTATGCAGCATGGCAAAGGCTATTCCAGCGTATCCTGGACTGATGAGCCGTCAGCAGCCTGACGGCACTACCCTTTCTGTTCGCCTGCAGGGCGACGAGTATCTTAGTTTCACCACCACCGCCGACGGCTATACCGTCACACGGCGTGCCGACGGTTTCTACTGCTATGCCCGTCTGAATGCCGACGGACAGCTGGAGCCTACCGACCGTGTGGCCCGTGATGCCGATCAGCGCTCTGACGATGAGCGCCAGTGGCTGCAGGGCGTAGGCAAGCATCTGATGCCGGCTATGAGTGCTGATGCGGCTGCCCGCCAGCAGCGTGACCACGCGATGCAGGCCCGTGCCCGTGCTGCCGCTCAGGCCAAGTCACCGCATTACGACTACAGCAACTTCCGCGGACTCGTTATCCTGGTCGAGTATAAAGACCGCAAGTTCTCGCGTGAAGACTATCCCGAGATGGTGAACGATATGCTCAATCAGGAGGGCTATCAGGGCTACGGCACCGTGGGGTCGGGCATTTTCACCGGCAGCGTGCGCGACTATTTCCATGATAATTCCAACGGCATATTTACGCCGCAGTTTGATGTTGCCGGACCATTCACTTTGAGTGTCAGCGAGACGTATCCCAATCAGACGGCGAAGTCTGCCCAGCTGATGAAGAAGGTGGTCGAAGCGGCCGACGAAGAGGTGGACTTCAGCCAGTACGACCTTAATCAGGACGGCGTCGTCGATATGGTGTATATCATCTTTGCCGGCTATGGTTCAAACTTTGGTGAAGGATCGAAGTACATCTGGCCCCACGCCAGCGAGTTCTACAATCCTGACACTTGGAACTATATCTATAAAGACGGTGTGCGCCTGGGCCGCTATGCCTGCTCTACTGAGATGTATGGCATTGAGGGGCAGACGGGCTTCGACTTCTTCGACGGTATTGGCACCATCTGTCATGAGTTCAGTCACGTGCTCGGACTTATGGACCTTTATGATACCGACTATGAGAAGAGTGGCGGAGAGAGCAATCATCCAGACGACTGGAGCGTGATGTCCGGCGGCAGCTATCTGAATATTGGCCGTACGCCAGCAGGCTACAATCTCTACGAGCGCTACTCCCTCGGTTTCGCCACGCCGGAAGTCATCACCGAGGAAGGCAGCTATGAGCTGGAGTCGCTGGGCGAAGCCAACGTAGGCTATCGTCTCGACACGCAGGTGAGGAAGGAGTTCTTCCTCATCGAGAATCGCCAGCAGTCGTCGAAATGGGACAAGTACCTGCCTGGACACGGTATGCTGGTGTTCCGTGTGGACTCCACCAATACCCATGTGTGGCAAAACAATACGGTAAACTGTAATCCTGATCACAACTATTTTGTGATGCTGCGCGCAGGTGGTACTTCATCAACTGGCAAGTCCGACCCCTTCCCAGGAACGAAGCGTGTCACTACGCTGAACAACACGACCACGCCGGCCAATCTGCTGACGTGGAGCGGCAAGCCGTCGGTGCTGGGATTCGAGAATATCAGCGAGAAGAACGGAAAAATCTATTTCGACATCGTCGACGTGAATGTCCTGCGCAGCATCGAGCTGCAGGAGACGCTCACCCTCGGACAGGGACTCTCCATACAGCTGGAGCCTGTGCGCACCCCCGACTATGCACCCTATTCGCTGGAGTGGTTTACCGATAATCCTGAGGTGTGCACCGTCGATGCACTCGGAAAGGTGTCGGCGCATCAGGTAGGAGAGGCCGTTGTCACTGTGGTGGCCAATGGCGACGAGAACCTGTCGGCTCATTGCCTTGTCATCGTGGAGGAGCCGCAGCTTGTGCCCGATGTGATGACGTATTGCCAGCAGGACGACGACGTAGAGTCTTTCCTCAGCCTGAACAATGCCCTGGTGATCTTCACCAGCGACAATAAGGCTTTCGTTCGCGATGCCTCTGGTGCTTTGTGCATCGACATCGAGGGATTGGACGTTGAGACAGGCGACCTGCTCAATGGTATCATCTATGGCAAGAAAACCACAGCCAACAACATCCCGATGATGGTTGCTGCCAATGCTTCGTCAAACAATAGCGGCTTCACTGTGGAGAAAGGTTATGAGGTGACACCACGACGTATCAGCCTGGCTGACCTGAGCGATGCCGACCGCTGCGACCTCGTCACCCTGAC
>JAGAAJ010000120.1 GCA_017615355.1 Prevotella sp. | reverse complement strand
GATGGCTTGCGCCTTGCAGTTCTTCTCGCACATACCGCAGCTCTTGCACTTGTCCTTGTCGAAGCGGACGCGCAACAGCGAGAAACGCGAGATGAAACCGAGGGCGGTGCCCACAGGGCAGATGGTGTTGCAATAGAGGCGGCCTTTCCAAATGGCGAGTACACCTAATATTATTAAGGTGAGGATGGCTACGACAAAAGTCGTCACGCTGCGCATCCAGACCTGCACCTCGGTGAAGTTGTAACGGTCGTTGGCGGCATCGATGCTGGCAAGCCAGTTGTTCAGCATATCGTAGAGCGGCTTGAACAGGCTGTTGACGATGCGGCTGTAGGCACTGTAAGGCTCGATCAAGGTCGTGACAGGCGCAAAGCCGACAATCAACGCGATGATGAAGACGGCCAAGCAAGCCAAGCGCAACCAAAGTTTATCCTTGGCATAGCCGAAGCGGTTTTTCTTGAACTTGCCGCCGAGCCATGAGAAGAAGTCTTGCATGATGCCTAAGGGACAGACCACGCTGCAATAGAGCCGCCCGAAGATGAGCGTGGCGACGATGAGCAGCACCAGTATGCCGAAGCTCAAGGCTAAGACGGCGGGCAGGAACTGTATCTTGGCCACCCATCCCGCCCAGAGGTTCACGCGGAAGCCGATGCCCAGCAGGAGTAGGGTCACTAAGGTTATCGTGACCACTTGTAGTAGGATTCTGATTTTACGTAGCATATTGTTTTGGGTTTGTTCTTTTCACTATTAAGATGCTCGCTTCATACAGCAGATAAATCGGCAAAGTCACAAGCGTCAGCGTCACGGCGTCGCCGGTGGGGGTGATGACGGCCGCCACGATGGCGATGGCCACGATGGCGTGACGGCGGTATTTCCTGAGGGTCTCGGCCTGCAACAACCCTGCTTTGGCCAAGAGATAGTTGACGATGGGGATCTCAAACAGGACGCCCATCAGCAGGCTGAGCAGGAGCAGGGTGGAGACGTAGGACGAGAGCGAGATTTGGTTCTTCACCTCCTCGTACACCTGGTAGTTGTCGAGGAAACGGAAGACGAAGGGGAAGATGATGAAGTAGTTCATCAGCACGCCGAGGACGAAGAGCAGGGTGCCCCAGATGATGATGGGCGCGGCATGGCGTTTCTCTTTGTCGTAGAGGGCGGGGGCGACGAAGCCGTATAGCTGCACGATGAGGTAAGGCGAGACCACCACAAGCCCCGCCCAGATCGCCACCTTGATGTGCGTCATGAACTGTGCCGCCAACTCCGTGTTGATGAACGATGCCTGAAAGCTGCCGGGACACAGCGACTGCCAGCCTGTTTGTTGGCAGAGCCAAGCCAGGCCTCGGTACGAGATGAAGTCGTCGCGCGAGGGGGCGAACAGCAGGCCGAAAAGCAGGTCCTTGAAGCAGAACGCCGCCACGGCCCCGATGGCCCAGGCGATCAGGCAGCGGAGCAGCACTTTCCGAAGCACCTCCAGGTGGTCCCAGAAACTGCTGACCTCCGCCCGGCTCATTCCTTCTGTTCTTCCTTGTTTTCAGGTTCGTCGACGCCGTTCATGCCGTCCTTGAAGCTCTTAACGCCCTTGCCCAGACCCTTCATCAGTTCCGGAATCTTTTTGGCGCCAAAGAGCAGCAGCACAATCAATGCGATTAGGAGGATTTCAGCCCATCCAATGGTTAATAGTTGCATGCTGTATACAGTTTAAAAGATTACAAAGTGCAAAATTAGGAAAAAGATAAATCTTCGCCAAAAGTTTCGTTGCAGATTCCGTTCTTTTGAAAAAAACCACGATTTTTTGTCGTTGTAAAAGAAAAAGTTGTATTTTTGCGGCCTCTTTCCGCGAAGGCGGAACAAACCATTAGTATTAACCATTTAAAAGAAGGAAGTGTTTTAAAATGATTATTATTCCTGTTAAAGAAGGCGAAAGCATCGACAGAGCTTTGAAGCGCTACAAGAGAAAGTATGAAAAGACCGGCGTCGTGAAGGAATTGCGCGCTCGCCAGCAGTTCACCAAGCCCTCAGTCATCAAGCGTGCGCAGATGATGAAGGCCATCTACGTGCAGAAACTCCGTCAGGCTGAAGAGAATATGTAATTCTCCCTTCCGTAAGGATACGGAAGCGCCCGCTTAGGAAAATAATTTTTTTAAGCTTACTTCGCCGTGAATTGGTAATTTATTACTAATTTTACGGCGAAGTTTTATTTTTGTATGCTCGTAGACCAGTTCATAGGGTATATTCAGGCGGAGAAACGTTTCTCCACGCTGACGGTTGAAGCTTACCAGCGCGACATGCTCCAATTCGCCGACTACATGAAAAGCGAGTTCGATGTCGATGACCTGACCCGGGTGAAGACGACGATGGTGAAGTCGTACATCGTCAGCCTGAAGGAGAAGGGATTGGTCAACCGGAGCATCAACAGGAAAACCTCCACTTTGCGTACCTTCTACAAATACTGTCTCAGGGAGGGCCTCGTCGAGAAGTCGCCCATGACAGGCATCAAGGCGCTGAAACAGCCCAAGGCCCTGGTCAAGTTTGTCACCGAGACTGATATTAATAAGGTGTCGTTCGGCGAGGACGACGATTTCGCCACTTGCCGCGACCATCTGCTCTTCGAGCTGCTCTACCAGACGGGGATGCGTCAGGCCGAGCTGCGCGGACTCAAGGACGGCGACGTCGATCAGAGGGCCATGCAGCTAAAAGTTCACGGCAAGCGCAATAAAGACCGTTTTGTGCCGTTATCATCGCAGATGATAAAGTTGATAGAACAATACCAATCTTTGCGCGACGCCACCTTCACGAACAAGGCCGACCGTCTGCTCCTGAACGACAAAGGGGAGGAGATGTCGTCCACCTATGTATATAATAAGGTGCATCATATGCTTGAAGGGGTGACCACCCTCAAGCAGAAGAGTCCGCACGTGCTGCGCCATACCTTCGCCACACATCTGTTGGACGAGGGCGCCAGCCTGGTGGCCATACAGAAGCTGCTAGGGCACGAAGACCTGGCCACCACCCAGATTTATGCCCACAACACCATCGAACAACTCAAGAAAATCCATAAACAAGCCCACCCGAAAGGGTGATTAAAAGAAAGGAGTTTATTATGAAAGTCATGATCAATTCAGTTCACTTCAAGGCTGACCAAAAACTTGAAGACTTCATCACGCAGAAAGTGGAAAAGCTTTGCGCTAAGTACAGCGAGGTGATCAACGCCGAGGTTTCGCTGAAGCTCGACAACACCGACACCCCTGAGAACAAGATTGCCGACATCCGACTGATGATGCGCGGTGAGGACCTCTTTGCCAGCAAGCAGAGCAAGACTTTCGAGGAGTCCATCGACACCTCCATCGACGCATTAAAGAGACAATTGGAGAAAGTCAAGGGCAAAACTGCCAAATAAAGCCATTCGTTAATTCCAAAAAAACACGGAAAAATAGAGGAAGTCAGGTCTGGAAGCCAGGTCTGGCTTCCTTTTTAGCGGTTTTTGGTTAAATCATAAACATCGGATTATCAATATATTATGTTTTAACGAAGATTTTTTTTCGAAAAAAAAGAAGAAATCGCATTGCCGTTTGGAGAAAAGTTTCTATTTTTGCACACCTTTTCGCAAAGAAAAAGGACGGCGAACAAGACGCAAAATTCGTTCTTTCACATGTTGCCGGTATAACTCAGTTGGTAGAGTAGCTGATTTGTAATCAGCCTGTCGGCGGTTCGAGTCCGTCTACCGGCTCAGTTAACGCTGGGGGAGTCGCATAGTGGCAATTGCAACAGACTGTAAATCTGTCCGGGAATCCGTTCGGTGGTTCGAGTCCACCCTCCCCCACAAGTCAAGCGGAAGTAGCTCATTTGGCAGAGCGAAAGCCTTCCAAGCTTTAGGTGGCG
>JAGAAJ010000119.1 GCA_017615355.1 Prevotella sp. | reverse complement strand
GGTGTGGATGCCGTGGGGCAGACATTAGTGATGGAGCATGAAGAAGACTTGCGCATCATAGGCGTGGTGCGCAGCGGTAGCCAGCTCACCCCCGACAGCTATGCCGACATCATCATGCCCTACACACTGGTGGAGGTGCGTGCTGGGTCGGTCTATGCCGGACTTTATTCCATCGTAGCCACGGTAAAGGACGACGAGCACCTGCAGGCGTTGAAGGAAGAGATCGACGGCATAGCCAATCGTCTCACCCAGTCGAAAGATGAGTTGCTGAACAATTTCTATTTCGGCGAAGGCGTGAAGACGAAAGTGGTGCTGACCAAGGGCCTGGAGACGCATCCGATGCACGTGCTCCGTACCGAGAACCGCGACAGTGTGTTCGGGGTGGTGACGGGGTGGCAATTGGTCATGCACTACGCGGGCATCCTGTTCGTGCTACTCTTCGTGCCGGCACTGAACCTCTGCGGTATCGTGGCTGGACGTATGGAGCGACGCTCGGCGGAGATGGCCGTGCGCAAGACCTTTGGCGCCAGACGCACAACGCTACTGAACCAAGTGATAGCTGAGAACCTGGTACTGACGACTATCGGAGGCATCATCGGCCTCGTATTTTCGTGGCTCGCCATCTACGGTCTGCGAAGGGAAATCCTCGGCATGTTCTTCGACAATAGCACGCTCAATACGGCTCCGATTGTTGAGGGCGAGATGCTCTTTGCCCCCTCGCTGTTTATTGGAGCCTTTGGGGCGATACTCGTGCTTAACCTGTTGGCCGCCGTCATCCCTGCATGGTGGAGCCTGCGGAAACCGATTGTAGAATCAATGATGGAGAAAAGATGAAACAACTGAAAGACATATTCGCAAGCAAGGCCACAATCTGGCTGTTCGTTGAACTGGTGGTTATCACCGTTGTGGCCTGGGCGGTGTTCGACCCCGCTGTCGTGAACCTCTATTATCGCTGTCGGACGCTCGGTTTCGATACGGACAAGCTGCTCTATGCCGAAACGACCGTCGGCGCGTGGGACGAGGATGCCAGCGAAGAGGACAGGAGTGACCCTTACAACCCTACTGAGGAGCGCCGCCAGCAGATGCTGCGCCAGCTGACGGCTGTGGATGGTGTGGCGTCGGCCTATCTCTACGACGAGGAATACGGCTCCATCGGTTTTACGAGTCAGGGCTACTCCCCGTGTCGCATCGACAAGGATACGCTCTGGCTGGCGGCTATCCGCTTCGTACCCGACTCTCGCTTCTTCGAGACCTACGGGTTGAAGCCTTTGCCCGGCAGCCCCTCGGCTGAACAGCTCTCGCACCTACAGAAGCGTGACCGGCAGGCAGTGCTGACGCGCTCTGGTGCTATGGCGCTCTTCGGGAGCACCGACGTGTTGGGGCGCAAGATTACCATCTGCTATGGTGACCCCGACATCGTCGTGACGGTGGTAGGCGTGGTGGAAGACTTCCGCAAGTCGATGAATAATACCTTGCAGTCGCTAATCATCAGATCCGACAGTCTGAGCAAAACCGAATGCCGCTACGTGATCCGACTGAAGGAGGGGATGGATGCCCAACGCTTCGTAGAGGAACATGGGCGCGAACTCATCAACAACTGTCAGACGGGCTTCAACCGCATCAGACGCCTGATGACATTTGAAGAGCATTTGGAGCAGCAGGAACTCGACGAGGGCCGCACGCAGGAGGTGAACCGCAGTCTGGCTCTCGCCCTGTTCTTCCTTATCAATCTGATGCTGGCTGTTATTGGCACCGTGTGGCTCCACGCCAAGCGCCATACGGAGGAGTGCGGCGTGCGCCGTGCTTTCGGAGCCACCCGTTGGCGTGTTCTTTGGGATTTCCTTTGGCGTAACGCCCTGCTGGCCACCGCAGCCGTCGCCGTGGGACTCGTCATCTATCTCAATTACGCCTTTAGTGGCCTCACGGTGGAATATGGTAAAGAACACTGCGAGACGCTCTATATGAATAACATCATCGACGTGCCCACCGACAAGACGTGGGTCGATTACTTCTGGCCCCACTTCCTCGTGGTTTCCTCCGTCGTGTACATTATTATATTATGTACTGTCCTCATCGGTACCGCCATCCCCGCCGTGAAGATTATCAAGACGAAGATTACCAACGCACTAAGGGATGAATAAGATAGAATAAATAAACATAATAAACATAATAAACAAAAGAACAATGGAAACAGTGATTAAACTAACGGGCATCAACAAAATCTACCGTACCGACGAAGTGGAGACACAGGCGTTGGAGAATGTGAACCTCGAAGTGCGCAAGGGCGAGTTCCTGAGCATCATGGGGCCGTCGGGCTGCGGCAAGTCGACGCTGCTCAACATCATGGGACTGCTTGACGAGCCAACGAGCGGCGAGATTGAGCTGTGCGGCACGAAGATAGACCCGAAACTGAGCGACAACCGCCTCGCTGAACTGCGCAACAAGACGCTGGGCTTCGTCTTCCAGTCGTTCCACCTCATCCCGACGCTCAACGTCCTCGACAACGTGCAGCTGCCGCTCATCTACCGTGGCGTGCGCAGCGGCGAGCGCATCCGACTGGCCAAGGAGGTCATCGAGCGCGTCGGCCTCTCTCACCGCATGAAGCACCGCCCCACGCAGCTCTCCGGCGGACAGTGCCAGCGCGTGGCCATCGCCCGCGCCATCATCGGCAACCCTGAAATCCTCCTGGCCGACGAGCCAACGGGTAACCTCGACTCGAAGATGGGTGCGGAGATCATGGAACTGCTCCACCGCCTGAACCGCGAGGACGGCCGCACCATCGTCATGGTGACCCACAACGAGCAGCAGGCCGCCCAGACAGACAGGATTATCAAATTCCTCGACGGACGACAGATACAGTGATAAAAGAACCACAGATTATTTTCGACCACGAATTTCACGAATTACACGAATGATTAAGATCATACGACACGCCTTTGCACTCATCCGCGAAGACAAGCTCTTCTCCGCTATCTACGTCGCGGGCACAGCGGTGGCCATCGCCTCGGCAATGGTGGTGGCGCTCATCCTGCACATCCGCATCAGCAATATCTATCCTGAGGAGCACCGCGACCGCACGGTGTACCTGAAAAGCTACTTCAAGAACGACAAGGGAGCATTCGTGGGTTACTCTGGCTATTCTCCCCTTGCCGTTGAGGAACTGTTCAGCCACCTGAAGTGTGCCGAGGTGGTCAGTGCCAACATGGACAACAGCTATGTCTATCGCTTCACGGCCTGCGAGGAGCTGGGCAAGCAGGAGATGCCGGTGACGATGAAGTTCACCGATGCCAACTTCTACCGCCTCTACGACTTCCAGTTTGTCAGCGGCAGGCCCTACACCGATGAACAACTGCAGCATGCCGAGAAGTGCATCGTTATCACCGACGTGCTGGCCCGCCGGGTGTTTGGAACGACGGAGCAGGTGGCAGGCCGCCAGTTGCTCCTCAACTACCTGCCCTATCGCGTTGTAGGCGTTGTCAGGGAGGTGAGTCCGCTATTGGTCAACTCCTCGGCCGATGTCTACCTGCCCTATACCGTGAATGACTCGCGCAGCCACTGGCAGAGCCGGGACGTGAGCTATGCTGGCGGTCTGGAGGTGACGGTACTGCTGAAGGAGGGCTGCACTTACCAGATGCTGAAGGACGAACTGGAACCCTACCGTGCAAAATACCTCTCGATGCTGCGACAGGCAACGGGCAGGGACTACGAGTTTAGCATTGACGCACAGATGCACTGGGCCAGGACGCTCAACTTCGAAGAATCTTACGATATGTCCACGGGCGACATGCTGTACAACCTGCAATATCCCGCCCTGCTCATGTTGCTGCTCCTGCTGCTGCCAGCCATCAACCTGAGCGGCCTAGTGTCGAACCAGATGGAGGCGCGCATTGCCGAGATGGGCATCCGCAAGGCTTTCGGCGCCAAGCGCCGGACGCTGCTCAGTGAGGTCATCCATGAGAACCTCGTGCTGACGCTCCTGGGCGGCATCGCGGGCTATGCGCTCTCGTGGCTCTTCATCAGCGCCATGTGCAGCAATACCATGTTCCTCACACTGTTCGAGCGCGAGTACGATCCCATCAACAGCGTGTCGCTTCAGCTTGACATGTTCTTCACGCCGACGCTGTTCCTCATTGCCTTCGTCTGCTGCGCCGTGCTCAATCTCATGGCGGCCCTCATTCCTGCCTGGTCGTCGCTGCGCAAACCTATTGTTGAATCATTAAACCAGAAAAGATGAGCATGATACTGAAGAGTCTGTGGACTCGCAAAAAACAGAACGGCTGGATATTTGCCGAGATAGCCATCATCTCCTGCCTGAGTTGGTTCATTGTCGACTTCCTCACCGTCACTTTCTATGCCACCCATTTCTGCATACCGGCAGGCGAGTTTGAGAAAGACCACCTCTGCGTGGGCCAGTTGGGCATCGTCCGCAGTGAGAGTGCCTCTGAGGGGCAAGACATCACCGAGGAAGAGGCCCGTGGGGTCTATGTCATCCGCGACAAGCTGGCCACCATGCCCGAAGTGGCATCCGTCTGCCTCACGCCCGACTATCTGGGGGCCAACCTTCGTTTCTACAACTGGCGCACGCTGGCCCTGGCCGATGACACCACGCGTACCATCGGCTTCTCGCAGTTCTTCTACTACCAGAACGAACATTTCTTCGAGACCCAGGGGCTACGCGCCATTGAGGGCAGTCCCGATGCCGAGACGCTGTCACGGCAGATTGCGCCCGACGGCATCGTCATGACCCGCAGCGTGGCGCAGATGCTCTTCGGCCACGACCATGTGATGGGCAAGCGCGTGGCGATGGTGGACACCCGCTATGAAGGAGGAGAAATCGTCCACGGTGTGGTTGGCTACCACACCATAGCTGGCGTGGTGGAGGACGTGAAGGGTGCGCCCAACGAGCGATACCCCTATGTGGTCTTCTTCCCCAATCCCGGCAGCGGGGCCAGTGCCTACTGCCAACTGCTCGTGCGGCTGAAACCCGATGCTGATGCCAAGATCTTCGTAAAGCAGCTCACGCCTACGCTGACCAACGACTTCCGCGCCGGCATCTGCGTTTTAGGCAGTCTCGAAACCTATCAACAGCACTACGACAAGCAGGTGGCCCACGACTACACGATGTACACCACGCTGGCCACGGTCCCCCTTGTTCTCTTCGGCATCATCGTCGTGCTGGGCACACTGGGCACCTTCTGGCTGCAGATACGCAAGCGCACAGAGGACATCGGCATCATGCGCAGCTTCGGCGCCAAGCGGCGCGACATCTTCCTACAGATATGGGGCGAGGCGGCCGTCCTTACCGCTCTTGCCGTCTTCACGGGCTGTCTTGTCTGGTTTCAAGTTGCCATCCACTGGGATGTGCTCTCAGATGGCAACGCCTACGGCGGCTCCGGCCGCGAGACCGACTGGGTGTCGCAGTTCTGGCCTCATTTCCTCATTGTATCCTCCATCCAGTACCTTTTGCTTCTCGCCATCGTCACCCTCGGCATGGTGGTGCCTACCCTTATAGCTATGTATAAACGTCCCGTAGAAGCTTTGCGGCATGAGTAATATAAATGTATTTTCATCAAGGTATATTTTATATTGCAAAGTTTGGGATGCACGTTGCAAACTTTGCAATGTACATCCCAAACTTTGGAATTAAAAATTCAAAAGGAGAAAACAGATTTATGAAACGACACTATCTTTTGTTCCTCGCCTTGTTGCCACTGATAGGTTGGGCTCATGAGGACACGCTGCGCCTCTCACTCGACGACTGCATCATGATGGCGCGCCGCCAGAGCATCGATGCAGCGGTAGCCTTAGGCGAACTGCGCTCAGCCTATTGGCAGTGGCGCAGTTACCGGGCAGATCTGCTGCCGGAAGTGTCGCTGTCGGGAACGGCACCGTCGTGGAACAAGCGCTACAGCTCGTACCAACAGGCCGACGGCTCGCTGTCGTTCGTGCGCAACGACTACCTCGGACTGGATGGAGCAGTGAACATCACGCAGAAGCTGTGGCCCACGGGCGGCACGCTCTCG
>JAGAAJ010000118.1 GCA_017615355.1 Prevotella sp. | reverse complement strand
TGGATTCTGAAGGTGCAGTCGAACATTGAGAGTGGCACCTTCCGCGGCATCCAGCTGGCTGCTGCCGAGGCTTACAACAACAGCGACGAGTGGCATCGCATGGCCAATATCGAGACCTATGCCCGTCGCCGCCAGTATGCCGAGCAGATCATGGACGTGCTGGGTTGCGTCTACGACAAGCATCAGGTGGGAATGTTCCTCTGGGGCCGCATCCCCGACATATATAATAATGTGGAAGACCTCACCGAGCGCGTCCTCCACGAGGCCCGTGTCTTCATCACTCCTGGCTTCATCTTCGGCAGCAATGGTGAGCGCTACATCCGCATCTCCCTCTGTGCCAAAGAAGACAAGATACAAACAGCATTGGAAAGAATCAAAAAAGCAATATAATTATGGAACTTGAATTAGAGAAACTGAACCTGCCGAGCGATAATGAGCGCCCGTTCGTGATTGCAGGCCCGTGCTCCGCTGAGACTGAGGAGCAAGTGATGACAACCGCCCGCCAACTGGCTATGAAGGGCTGCCACAACTTCCGTGCCGGCGTGTGGAAACCGCGCACCAAGCCCGGTGGCTTCGAGGGCAACGGCGAGAAGGCCCTGCCCTGGATGCAGCAGGTGAAGAAAGAGACGAAAATGCTCGTCTCCACCGAGGTGGCCACCCCTGAGCATGTCGAGCTGGCCCTGAAGTACGACATCGACATCCTCTGGATTGGTGCACGCACCTCTGCCAATCCTTTCGCCATGCAGGCACTTGCCGATGCATTGCAGGGAGTGGATGTGCCCGTCTTCGTGAAGAACCCCGTCAACCCTGACCTCGAGCTGTGGATTGGTGCGATGGAGCGCTTGAACCAGGCTGGCGTGAAACGTTTGGGAGCCATCCATCGTGGCTTCTCGTCGTATGATAAAAAGATTTATCGCAACATGCCTATGTGGCAGATTCCCATTGAGTTACGTCGCCGTATTCCTGACCTGCCCATCATCAGCGACCCCAGCCATATCGGTGGACGCCGCGAGCTAATCGCACCCCTCTGCCAGCAGGCGATGGACCTGGGCTTCGATGGCCTGATTGTTGAGAGCCATTGCGATCCTGACAAGGCCTGGAGCGATGCCAGCCAGCAGGTCACGCCCGATGTGCTCGACTATATCCTCTCGCTCCTTGTCATCCGCGACGAGCACACCACCACCGAGGGCATTCAGCAGCTGCGCAAGCAGATTGACGAGCTCGATAATCAGCTCATGGACCTCCTTGCCAAGCGCATGAAGGTATGCCGCGAGATTGGTCAGTACAAGCGAGAGCACAACATGACCGTCCTGCAGGCCTCCCGCTACAACGAGATTCTCAGCAAGCGTGGTGCCCAGGGAGCCCTCTGCGGCATGGGTCCTGAGTTCGTGGCCCACGTCTTCGAGAGCATCCATGAGGAGAGTGTCCGCCAGCAGATTGAGATTATCAATAAGTAATCCGGCAGTTATTCTCATTATTAAGTAGCGCTATTCCCATTGTGGAGTAGCGCTTTTTCTTTTTATCAACGCGGATTATTGTGGTAAAGATACGACATAATAATGCACAATATTGACTTTTCGTGTCATTATTTTGAAATTCGTTGCATTTTTTGGACTTTGTACTTGTCTATTCTTGGAAAAATGCCTACATTTGCAACACAATCTGCAATCAATAATACTAACTAATAACTATCCGATATGATGAAACCTGTTTTATTCATGAGAGCCATGCTCTTTTGCGGCATTTTCGTACAAGGTATGAGTGTGAATGCCCAGACAGAGAAGGCCGGTGAACAGCTTCCACCAGTTCCCGAATTCCCTGCCATCCCGGAACCGAAAGCCGAGAATACGGTGGCGTTGGGAAATTCCAGTACTTTTGCCGAAGTGAAGCTCGACCTGCCTATCACAGAAGGTCCTTTTGAGCCTACATGGACATCGATTGAGGCAAACTATCCTGGCGAACCTGCCTGGCTGCGCGATGCGAAGTTTGGCATCTGGGTGCATTTCGGACCACAGGCGGCTGGCGAGAGCGGCGACTGGTATGCCCGTAAACTCTATTATGAGGGAACGACTGCTTATAATAACCACAAGAAACGTTACGGTCATCCGTCGCAGGTGGGTTATAAAGAGGTGCTACGCGACTGGAATCCCACGAAGCTCGACCCCGAGTACCTGACAAAGCTTTACAAGAAGGCGGGTGCCCGTTTCCTGATGATTCAGGGTGTGCATCATGACAACTACGACTTGTGGAACTCGCAATATCAGCCCTGGAACTCGGTGAACATCGGTCCTAAGCGCGACCTTCTGGGCGAATGGGCGAAAGCCTGTAAGGAAGAGGGCATGCGCTATGGTGTGACCTTCCACCATGAATATACCTGGTGGTGGTGGCAGACAGCTTTCAGTTCGGACAAGAGCGGTACCTATGCTGGCGTTCCTTACGACGCCAACCTGACGCTGGAAGACGGTGTGGGCAAATGGTGGGAAGGCTATGACCCACGACTGCTCTACGGCATCAACCTGCGTGAATACAAGACCGTAGCCGCACGTGCCAACGATGGTTGGAGTCCGCCCGATGCAGGTATCTTCAGCCGCCATCTCGACTATTGTAAGTGGTATGCCACACAATGGGCACTCCGCATGATGGACGTGACAGCCAACTACGACCCCGACTTCATATATACCGATGGCACCGTGCAAGGTCCCTTCACGGGCAATGGTACAGGAACTGGCTATAAGTGCGATGCTATGCAGACGGTGATGGCCGACTACTATAACCGCCTTTTGAAAACACGTGGCAAGGTAGATGGCTTCAGCATCATCAAGTTCCGCAGTCCTACCAACGGTGCCGTGAACACCGCCGAGCATGGCTGGCCCGATCACATCGATAGGTCGCAGCCCTGGATTCGTGAAGCTCCGGTTGGCGACTGGTTCTATGCCCCTGGCTTCACCTACGATGCAGGCAGCGTCGTCCATTTCATCATCGAATCCATTTCCCGTGATGGCAATGCCGCTCTCAATATCCCCATGAAGCCAGACGGAAGTCTGGAGAATGCCTGTGTCACGATGCTCGAAAACGTAGGTAAGTGGATGGACATTAACGGACAGGCCGTCTATGGCAGCAAGGCATGGAAGACCTTGGGAGAAAGCGAGACCGGTGTCATCAACACCTTCTATGGCGGAGGCGTGGGTGCCGACGTTTCTTACTCTCCTCAGGAACTGCGATTCACAGAAGGGGCCGATGGCACCATCTATGCCTTCTCCATGGCGGTGCCAACGGGTGGAAGTGATCTGAGCATCAAATCCTTGGGAATGATGTCAGAATACTATAGCGGTAAGGTCGAGAAAGTCATTCTGCTGGGTTATGGAGACGTGGCTTTTGAAAACAACCTGGATGCTTTGGTCATTCACGTTCCGTCCGACATATCTTGTGTCACCTCTGCGGTATTTGCCATCACCATCGATGCCTCAGCAATGGAAAAGCCCAAGTTGGAGGATGTCATCCGTCTGTACGAAGCTAAGCTCAATGAAGTGAAGCCTCTGGCATCGTATAACACAGGTAAGCCCAACCCCATCAAGGTGGCTGCTTTCGAACAGCAGCTGGTTGCCGCTCGCGCTGCACTTACCGGTTCTGAGGAGGAGCAAGCTGCAGCCGTCACCAGCCTTTACAAGGCATACCTCATCTTCAAGCAGAGCGGCTACAATCAGGGAGGTACACCCGACGATATCGGGATGACTGACATCACCCTGGAGTATCTTGTCGAAAAGAACAATTTCGCAGCCACAGAAATGGGATCGCGTTTTGGAAAACCCGTCAACTGGACCGTTGAAAACTATTCCATACCTCAGAAAGATGCTTCAAAGGGCACCAAGAACGGTATCGACAACTTCCCCGGACACAACACCCTCATGTTGGGCAAGTGGGGCGATGAAGATGCCACGCCGACATCAACCGACATGACCAATGCACGTATCTTCCGCAAGGCGCATCTGCCGGTAGGACATTATTATTTCGGAGCCACGTTCAATGCCCACTACAATCTGGGTGCCTCTTATATCTATGTTGCCTCAGAGCCGTTGACCACCTCCACCATCAGCAGCAAAGCCATTGCCAAGATTCCTATGAGTAGCTGTTCCACCGACGGCAAGTTCTACGGCATCACGTTCAACCTCGATGCTGAGCAGGACGTGGTATTTGTATTCCAGGCCAATATGCAGGGTGGCAATGTTAACCAGGAGTTTCGCATCGACGAGGTGAAGCTGCTTTACAGCACCAGCGCAGAAAATCACACGCAAACCGATATCACCAAGGACAAACTGATTCAAGCCAGTAACTTCTCGCGCAAGGCCGGTCAGTCAACTTCTACACGTTACGGCACGCCCAGGAACTGGACGGTGGAGAACTACAAGATTCCTGCTGGTGGTGACGGGACACGCAATGGCCTTGACCGCTATCCTGGCTACGACTGTCTGACGCTCGGCGTGTGGGATGACCGTCAGAACAATACTGAGGGCAACCTTGCCAATGCCCGCGTCTATCGCAAGGTGAACCTTGATGCCGGACAATACTATTTCGGCGCTGCTTACGAGGCCAACCACCAGCTTACACAAGCCTACATCTTCGCCGCCTCTCAGACGCTCGACACCAAAGACATTCCAACACAGTCAATCGCCTTCGACCCTATCGCCGATGCAGGCAAGGACAACACCACCTTTCGTGGCATATACTTCGATCTCGACAAACCTCAGGACGTGTTGCTCGGCTTTCAGGCCGACCTTTCCGCTGGGGCTGCCGAGCAGGAGTTTCGTGCATCCAAGGTCAAGTTTCTCTATTTGGGCGAGTCAATATCTGGCATTGGCAATGTGAGCAGTCTATCTTCCCAGCAAGCTTCCAATCGCATATTTAACCTGAGCGGTCAGTTTGTAGGAACCGACATCAACAAGTTGGCCAATGGCATCTATATTCAGCAAAACAAAAAGTTAATTGTACAATAAACATGATCATGAAATATCCGAAAATAGGTATTCGCCCCACTATCGATGGACGTCAGGGTGGCGTCCGCGAGAGTCTTGAAGAGAAGACAATGGCACTGGCTAAGGCCGTTGCCGAGTTGATAACCACAAACCTGCGCAATGGCGACGGCTCGCCTGTGGAGTGTGTCATCGCCGATGGTACCATCGGTCGTGTGGCCGAGAGTGCCGCCTGTGCCGAGAAGTTCGAGCGCGAGGGTGTGGGTGCTACCATCACCGTCACCTCCTGCTGGTGCTACGGCTCGGAGACGATGGACATGAATCCTCACTACCCTAAGGCTGTGTGGGGATTCAATGGCACGGAGCGTCCGGGTGCCGTCTATCTGGCTGCCGTGCTGGCCGCCCATGCACAGAAGGGCCTGCCGGCTTTCGGCATCTATGGCCACGATGTGCAGGACCTGCAGGACAACACCATTCCTGCTGATGTGGCCGAGAAGATCCTTCGCTTTGCCCGTGCTGCCCAAGCAGTGGCTACGATGCGAGGCAAGAGCTACCTCTCGCTCGGCAATACCTGTATGGGCATTGCAGGCTCTATCGTCGATGCCGACTTCCTGCAGCACTATCTCGGCATGCGTACGGAGTATGTGTCGCTCGTCGAGATTCTGCGACGTGTCGACTTCAATATCTTCGACCCCGAGGAGTTCCAGAAGGCAATGGCATGGGTGGAGAAATACTGCAAGCCGCAGGAGGGCCACGACTATAATGAAGAACGCCCGCTCTTCCCAGGTACGCCCATGACCACCTTCAACGGCAAGGGAAAAGGCAAGAACCGCGAAGAGAAGGATGCCGACTGGGAGTTCACGGTGAAGACGATGATGATTATCCGCGACCTCATGGAGGGCAATCCCCGTCTCCAGGAGATGGGCTACAAGGAAGAGGCCTTGGGACACAATGCCATCGCCGGAGGTGTGCAGGGACAGCGCCAGTGGACCGACTACAAGCCCAACTTCGACTTCCCTGAGTCGATGCTCTGCACCTCGTTTGACTGGAACGGACCGCGTGAAGCCAAGATCCTGGCAACCGAGAACGACTTCCTCAACGGCATGACCATGCTCTTTGGGCATCTGCTGACCAATCGTGGTGTGATGTTCTCCGACATCCGCACCTACTGGAGCCCCGAGGCCGTCAAGCGTGTCACAGGTACGGTGCTGAGCGGTACAGCCGCTAATGGCTTCATCCACCTCATCAACAGCGGTGCCACCACCCTTGATGCCACGGGTGCCGCCACCGACAAGGACGGCCGTCCCACCATCAAGCCCCATTGGCAACTGACCGACCAGGACGTGGAAGCCTGTCTGAAGGCCACCAGTTGGATGCCTGCCGACCGCGACTATTTCCGTGGAGGAGGCTACAGCTCGCACTTCGTCACCAAGGGCGGCATGCCCATGACCATGATGCGACTGAACATGGTAGCAGGATTAGGGCCCGTGCTGCAGCTGGCAGAGGGCTGGACGGTGGAGCTCGACCCCAAGACCCATGACATCCTCGACAAGCGCACCGATCCCACCTGGCCCACCACCTGGTTCGTGCCGCGCCTCGATGCCACGAAGGACTGCTTCAAGGACGTCTATTCCGTGATGAACTGCTGGGGAGCCAACCACGGAGCCATCGCCTACGGACATATCGGTGCCGACATGCTCACCCTCTGCTCCATCCTTCGCATTCCCGTGTCGATGCACAACATCGAGGACAAGGACATCTTCCGTCCTGCCGCCTGGAACGCCTTCGGTATGGACAAGGAGGGTGCCGACTATCGTGCTTGTGCAAACTTCGGCCCGATTTACAAATAGGCCATCGCTGTTACTAGCTGACCCTGCGTCCAAGGGTATGACGCGGTATTAAAAATCTCGAGGATGTGCCAGTTTTGGCACACCCTCGAGTTTTATGATGGGAATAGGATGATGTTACTTCCACCAGAATTCATCCACGAAATCACCTTGGACGTAGTTGGTGAATTTCTGATTCTCGTCAGCAATGTTTTTCCTCTCACGAACAGGCTTGAACGTGTCGTCAACCAGGATCTTGCATGCTGCTTCACCACGTTTGGCATAGAGGGGCATCCAGACATGATTCTTCTCGACCTCGATGATGATGTCATTAATCTGTTCAGGAGTTGTGTATTCGCCCTCAACGGTGAAGGTGGCCTCTGGCACAGTAGGACCGGCACCTGTGTTGAACATTTGATAGTTACCCTTTTCGTCGGGAGCTACCTGTCCAAACACGCTGTGAATCTCTACACCCTCAGTCTGGTTTGCACCTCTCACTCTCAGAGGAAGGACACCACCTGCACAGATCAGTTTGAGTGTGGTCTCGCCGTTCTCAGCCTTCACTACATCGAAAACAACGTCGTTAAAGTCGAAGTCACCAGCTTCTGAAGCCGACAGGTCTTCGGCAATCACGCGATAGAGTGGGTTGCCGCCGTTGAAGCCTGGGCTGCATGGTGACTCATTAATGGTGATATTGGGCTTGCCGTCATTGAAATTTTCTGCAAAGATATTGTCGGCTATTTTGAAACCGTCTTGCGCAAAGATATACGGGTGGGAAGCCATGCCGTCGTTTCCTTGTGCAAAATGTGTCTCTGCAGAAACGTACAAATGGCCGCGATAGGTAACCGCACCCCAAGTATTTGCAAGGTCGGGGTGTCTGGCAATCTTCTTTGCCTGGAACACGGCATATCCTCCTTCAAGGGGACCATAGATACCGTATGCATAATCATCCCCGATGGAACCGCGTCCACTCTCAAACTGGGCAGTTTCCGAAACTACAAATACAGCATCCGGATTCATCACGATTTTAAACGGACCAGATATGGCACCTGTGCTAGAATCCCTGCCTCCATAGAAATTCTGTGTCAACACGCCACCACCGGTATCAATCCTGAATGCGCCTTGTACTGATGAAATGTTCATTTCAAAATCGTGAGTCACCTCAAGGAAACAGTTGTTGATCACGTTCCAGCTTCCGCCGATATAAGCATAATCAGTTGTTGTCCAATGTCCGTTGTTTACCCAGCCGGAGTTGTTGGAATTGATCTTAGTAGTGCCTGTAACGGTCCACTCGGCATTGTTCATCACAGCACCTGCATTCACTTCGACCTCTGCACAATTAATGGTGCCGTCGTTGACGATTCTGGTAGGATTACTTTCGGCAGTCACGCTTTCTGCTTCCAGCGTGCCACTATTATAGAGGAAACTCGACGTGTTAGGCTCAAAAGTGCCCGCTTTGATGGTTCCGCGATTGTAGATCTTCGTTTTATTGTTCGCCTTGAGGAGACCTGCCGTCTCCAATGTTGCTCCTTCTGCAATATAGATGGCTTCAACATTGAAATTGGTGGCACTAACCTCGCCTAAGATTAACTTTGAGTCTTTCACCAGATAGATTTCCGAAGTGTTAGACGGAGCAAATCTGGGTGCTAGAGGATTGGTATCTCCTTCGGATAAATCAACGGTGCCCGTTACATAAATTTTGCTTGCGCCAGCCCATGTGGAAACGGATTCGGTTCCAGCATCAATGAAATATGAACCCGGTCCGGCACCATTTGTAGGCAGTTTGCCAACACCTTCTGGTACGGCATTCTTGAAATTGGTGTCAGCACAATCATCCGGGAAATTGATGTCAGGCTGCATGTTGCCTCTGGAGTCGGCATAGGTGCCTACAGCACGGGTGATGGCACGCGCATTGAAATGCTTGCTGCTGAAACCCCAATCCACATCAGAGCCGACCGTGCCGAAAGTCTTTTCAAAAGCGGTGGCATACTGTTCGTTTACAAGCTGTTCAACCTTGCCCATACTATACAGATCATCATCATGGCTACATGATGAAAGGAGCATCCCACCCAGCATGGTGGTTGCAATCCCTAAAATAGCGAAATAAGATTTGTTGTTCATGGCAGTTAGCTTTAATGTTTTAGTTAATTGTCTTGATATTTTGTCAATAAGTAAGATTTAGCCGCAAATATACAAAAAATTCTAATATGTACAAAAGAATGCTAGTTAATAAAAGTTAACCGTTGGGCTATTCTCTCGCTTATTCGTACCTTTGACTTCGTCGAAGGTACTTTCGCTCGGAATAGAAAAAGAAAATGCCGTTTTCTTTTTGCTATTCTCTCGCTTATTCGTACCTTTGCAGCCGCAAAACAAGAATCAACGACACTATGAAGATATTAGTAATGGGTGCAGGCAAGATGGGAAGCTTCTTCATCGACCTGCTGAGTTTTGACCACGAGGTGGCTGTTTTTGAGCGTGAACCCAAGCGCATGAGGTTTACCTACAACTGTCAGCGGTTTACGTCCAACGAGGAGATTGAGGCGTTCAAGCCCGAGCTGCTGATCAATGCTGTCACGCTGAAATACACGATTCCTGTGTTCAAGGAGGTGATTCCCCACCTGCCGAAGGAGTGCATCATCAGCGACATCGCCTCGGTGAAGACCGACCTGAAGGAATTCTACGAGCAGACGGGTATGCGCTTTGTCTCTACGCACCCGATGTTCGGCCCAACCTTCGCCAACCTGCAGCAGCTCTCTGAGGAGAACGCCATCATCATCAGCGAGGGCGACTACATGGGGCGCATCTTCTTCAAGGACCTCTATCAGAAGCTGGGCCTGAATATCTACGAGTACACCTTCGAGGAGCACGATAAGACGGTGGCCTACTCGCTCAGTATCCCCTTCGTCTCTACCTTTGTCTTCGCTGCCGTGATGAAGCATCAGGATGCACCTGGCACCACTTTCAAGCGTCACATGCGCATTGCCAAGGGCGTGCTGAATGAAGATGACTACCTGCTACAGGAAATCCTCTTCAACCCCTACACCCACGATCAGGTCAGTCAGATTCGCACGGAGCTGAAGGAACTCCTGGAAATCATCGACACGAAGGACGGCGAAGGTATGAAAAAATACTTGACCAAGATTCGTGACAATGTTCGCCGCGATATCGAGGTCAAGTAGATCTTATATGTTGGGTTCGTCCCAGATCTTTGTAGCTGTGCAATTGACGGGCAGCTGCAGACCTCCTGCACGCAGGACGAAGTCGCCCTCTTCCAGCGTCCAGCGACCGTCGGCACCCACAAAGGCCATACTCTTGGCAGGTAGCTTGAAGGTGACGGTCTTTGTCTCGCCAGGTTGCAATTCTATCTTCTGGAAATCACGCAAGCGCTTGTTGTCAGGCGTCAACGAGGCGATGAGGTCGGAGCTGTAGAGCAGCACGGCCTCCTTGCCAGCACGTGCACCTGTGTTCTTCACGTCGACAGAGACAGTCAGCACATCATCAGCCGTGAAGCTGGATTTGTCAGCTCGCAGGTTGCTGTATTCAAACGTGGTGTAGCTGAGACCGTAGCCGAAGGGCCACAGCAGCGATACCTTTGCATCGTAGTTGTAGGCGCCGGCCATCGTTCCCACCTCCTCTGACACCTTGTAGTCGTAGTTGGCCAGCGAGTTGATTTCGCGAGGGTAGGTGTAGGGCATCTTTGCCGAGAAGTTGGCGTCGCCAGCCAGCAGGTTGGCCAGCGCATCGCCACCATAGTTGCCAGGCAGGAAGATGTGGACGACAGCCTTGGCCAATGGCTCGATGTCGGTGATGAGGCGTGGACGGCCCTCGTTCAGCACGAGGATGATGGGCTTGCCCGTCTTCGCCAGTTCCTTCACGAGGTTGCGCTGGTTCTCCGATAGCCACAGGTCGGTGAGGTTGCCAGGCGTCTCGCAATAACTGTTCTCGCCAATGCAGGCAATGATGACATCGGCCTTTTCTGCAGCAGCCACAGCCTTCTCAATCTCGGGCTTGTTCTCCTGCCAGTAGGCACCACGCTCGTTGTAGGTCACACCCTGCTCCAGGATGATGTGGTCCTTGCCGTACTTGTTGCAGAGGGCCTCATAGATGGTGTTGTATTGCTCAGCCAAGTCCTCGGCGTTAGATCCCTGCCAGGTGTAGCTCCATCCGCCGTTGAGGCAGCGCATCTGGTTGGCGTTGGGGCCAGTCAGAAGGATTTTAGAGGCGTGAGGTGAGAGAGGGGAGGTGAGAGGCAGAATGTTCCCTTCGTTCTTCAGAAGGACGATGGACTCTTCTGCAGCATGAAGGGCCTTCTCAGCGTGCTCCTGCGAGCCGAATTTCTCATATCCTTTGCCGCCCGTATTGGGCTGGTCGAACAGGCCGAGACGGTATTTCACACGAAGGATGCGACGTACAGCATCGTCGATGCGCTCCTGGCTCACCTTTCCTTCCTGCACCAGCTCCTTCAGCAGAATACAAAAGTCCACGCTGTAGGGGTCCATCGACATATCGACGCCAGCGTTGATGGCGATGCGGATGGCATCTTTCTTGTCCTTGGCTACGCGCTCGCGTGTGAACAGATTATTGATGTCGGCCCAGTCGGTCACAATCATTCCGTCCCATCCGAGGTCTTCCTTCAGCCATTTTGTCAGATATTCGTAGCTGGCGTGCACAGGCATACCGTTGATGCTGCCCGAGTTGACCATCAGCGTCAGCGCACCAGCCTGAATAGCAGCCTTGAATGGCTCGAAATACTTTTCGCGAAGCATCTGCGGCGACACATAGGCAGGTGTACGGTCCTTACCCGTGAAGGGAGCTCCATAGGCGAAGTAGTGCTTGATGCAGGCGGCCACGTTGTATTTGCCCAGGTGGTTGGGGTCATCACCCTGATAGCCCTTGATCTCAGCCTCTGCCATACGGGCATTAACGATGGGATCCTCGCCAAAGCTCTCCCAGATACGGCTCCAGCGAGGGTCACGACACAGGTCGGTCACAGGATTGTACACCCAGGGACAGTTGCCGGCGCGACTCTCATAGGCGCAAATCTCAGCACCTGTGCGAGCCAGCTCCGTATTGAACGATGCAGCCAGGTTGATGGGTTGTGGAAAGAGCGTGCCCTTCTGCGTGTAGGTGACGCCGTGATTATGGTCGAGGCCGTAGATGTCGGGGATGCCTAAGTATTTCATCGACTTCTCCTGAATCAGCCTGATCCACTCTTGCCATTGTTCCACAGTAGAGGCCCGTGTGCCAGGAGCATTGAGGATGCTGCCCACCTTCCACTTCTGTATGCAGGTGTCGAGTATGGTCTCGTTCAGCTGCCAGTTTCTGTTTGCATCATACGTCCCCATTAGGTCGAAGTTCAGCTCCAGCATCTGCCCGACCTTCTCGTCGAGGGTCATCTTCGACAGTTTCTTCTCAATCTTCTTCTCGATGGCAGCGTCGCTGGGAATAGCAGGGCGCTGAGCCGTCATTGTAAGGGCCATTGAGGCCGTCACAGCAATAGTCAGTAGTCTCTTCATGTTGATATGATTTCTTTTGTTGTTGATTCAGGATGCAAATTTACGCAATTATTCTGACATTTTTGAAAAGAAGCTTAGTTTTTTTTGCGTCTTTTATAAGTGGCACGATATTTGCTTTGGAATTTTTCAGCGTAACAAAACGAAAACAAAAGATAAGACTATGCAAAAAGGTAACATCGGAGTGACAACCGAGAACATCTTCCCGGTTATCAAGAAATTCCTCTACAGTGATCATGAAATCTTCCTGCGCGAGATGGTGAGCAATGCCGTCGATGCCACGCAGAAAATGAAGACCCTGGCCGCACAGGGTGAGTTCAAGGGCGACTTAGGCGACCTGACCGTGCACGTGAGCCTCGACACAGACAAGGGCACCATCACCATCAGCGATCGCGGCATCGGCATGACTGAGGAGGAGATTGACAAGTACATCAACCAGATTGCCTTCTCAGGCGTGAACGACTTCCTGGAGAAGTACAAGGATCAGGCCAACAACATCATCGGCCACTTCGGCTTGGGCTTCTACAGCTCGTTCATGGTGTCGAAGAAGGTGGAAATCGTGACCAAGAGCTACAAGGAAGGCTCTAAGGCCGTGAAGTGGAGCTGCGATGGCAGCCCTGCCTTCGAGATTGACGATGCGCCGGATTACAAATCCGTCGCAACAGGCGCGCCTTTGGAAAGGGGGACAGACATCATCCTCTACATCGACGACGACTGCAAGGAGTTCCTCGACAAGCAGAAGATTGAGGGCCTGCTGCAGAAATACTGCAAGTTCCTGCCCGTGCCCATCGCCTTCGGCAAGAAGCAGGAGTGGTCGAGCGACGAGAAGAAGATGGTAGACACCGCCGAGGACAACATTATAAATAATGTGGAGCCGCTGTGGACGAAGGCCCCGTCGACGCTGAAGGACGAGGACTACAAGTCGTTCTATCGCACACTCTATCCCATGCAGGACGAGCCGCTGTTCTGGATTCACCTCAATGTCGACTATCCCTTCAATCTGACGGGTATCCTCTACTTCCCCCGCATCAAGAACTCGCTCGAATTGCAGAAGAACAAGATTCAGCTCTACTGCAACCAGGTGTTTGTGACGGATCAGGTGGAGGGCATCGTGCCTGAGTTCCTCACGCTGCTGCACGGCGTCATCGACTCGCCCGATATTCCTCTGAACGTCTCTCGCAGCTATCTGCAGAGCGATCGCGAGGTGAAGAAGATCTCCACCTACATCACGAAGAAAGTCTCTGACCGCCTGAAGGCCATCTTCAACGAGGATCGCAAGGCCTACGAGGAGAAATGGGACGACCTGAAGCTCTTCATCAACTACGGCATCCTGACCGAGGAGAATTTCTATGACCGCGCCAAGGAGTTCTCGCTGATGAAGGACACGGAGGGCAAATACTTTACCTTCGACGAGTACAAGACGCTCATCGAGGCTGGCCAGAAGGACAAGGACGGCAACCTCGTCTACCTCTATGCCACCGACAAGGACGAGCAGTACAGCTACATCAAGGCCGCACAGGACAAGGGCTACTCCGTGCTCTTGCTCGACGGACAGCTCGACGTGCCCTGCATCCAGACGCTGGAGCAGAAGTTTGAGAAGAGTCGCTTCACTCGCGTCGATGCCGACACCATCGACCACCTCATTCAGAAGGAGGATGCTCCGAAGAGTAACCTGAGCGACAGCGAGCGTGACAATCTGTCAGCCGTCTTCACCTCTCAGCTGCCGAAGCTCGACAAGACTGAGTTCATTGTCGAGGTGAACGCCTTGGGTGAGGAGCAGCGTCCTGTGGTCATCACCCAGAACGAGTGGATGCGTCGTATGAAGGAGATGAGCCGCTACCAGAGCGGTATGGCCTTCTACGGTCAGATGCCCGATTCGTTCAACCTCGTACTGAACAGCGACCACCGCTTGGTGAAGGCAGTTCTCTCAACGCTCAACTCTGAGCTCTCAACTCAGCTCCAGCCCATCGAGGCAGAGCTGAAGGGTCAGGAAGCCCGCTTGGCTGCCATCAATCAGAAGACAGACAAGAAGAAGCCGGAGGAGATTACTCAGGAAGAGAAGGACGAGAAGGCCAACACCCAGAAGGCCATCGACGAGCAGAAGGACAAGAAGCAGCAGCTCATCAGCGGTTTTGCTGCTCAGAACGACGTGATTCACCAGCTCATCGACCTCGCCCTCTTGCAGAATGGTATGCTGAAGGGTGCCGCCCTCGACGCTTTCCTCCGTCGCTCAGTCGACATGATAAAGTAGGGTTGCGCAACATAAAAAGAAAAAAGTGGATGAAAAGTTTGGCTCTTCATCCACTTTTGTTTATCTTTGCAAAAAATTAGGAATCACATACTGTAACTGACATGATAAAACTCTTTGTTCCTGGGCGTCTTTGCCTCTTTGGTGAACATACTGACTGGGCAGGTCACTATCGCACGATGAACGCCCAGATTGCTCCTGGCGCCGCCATCGTGACGGGTATTGA
>JAGAAJ010000117.1 GCA_017615355.1 Prevotella sp. | reverse complement strand
GAAGTCGATCTCGAAGCGACCGTTGCGGGTGAACCGCAACGCACTCTCAAGGACTTCGCAGCCGTTGTTCTTTATGCTCGAGAAGAAGCAGTTGTAGTCGGGCGAGAGGATGAGCACCTTCTCGCCTGGCATCGTCAACGCCTTCAGGGCAACACTCATCGCAGGCACCACGCCCGTGGTGTAGAGAATCTCCTCGCGATGGATGGTCCAATCGTGACGCCGCTGGAACCAGTTGATGACGGCATCGTAGTAGGCATCAGGGACGATGCTATAGCCAAACACCCCGTGCTCAGCGCGTTTCCTCACGGCCTCCTGAATGGCTGGAGCGGCCTTAAAGTCCATATCGGCCACCCATAGCGGGATTACATCCGCCGAAGGCGCCTCGTCCCACTTCACGCAGTTGGTACCACGACGGTTTATGATCTCGTCAAAGTCAAAGTTCTTCATCTTGTCTCTATCTTGCAATCAGCTGGTTGCTTAATATTCTCGTCGATGGTGATGCTGCCGATGCTGTCGGCGATGATGTAGCCGGTCGTGGGGTTCTTGATGTTCTCGATATGTCCGCGAATGTCGGCCTCTACCTCGCTGTATTCGAAGACGCGGTCGCAGGCCTTGTCGAAGGTGCAGTTGTCCAACTCCAGATGGTGGGCATAGCAGAGCAGCTGCTCGCCGGCGAGATGGCAGTTGATGAGGTGCACATGCTTGGAGTGCCACGCCAGGTATTCGCCGTCGAGGATGCTGTTGACGATGGTGACGTTCTCGCACTCCCAGAACGAGTCCTTCGTGACGATGTGGGCGTTCTGAATCTCCACGTTCTTGCAATACTGGAAGACATATTTCGAATCGCTCTTCAGACCGTTGATCCTGACATTCTCGCAGAACATAAAAGGATAGGTGCCGTCGTGCAGCTCGAGGTTCCATGCCCTGATGTTGCGGCAGCGCCAGAAGGTCTCGTCGGCATCGTTGATGACCACGTTTTCCAAGTCCATATCGTGCATCTCGCGGAACATCTTCGGAGCATCGATGCGCGTGTTCGTCATCCGGAGATTATCGCTATACCACAGCGCCGAGCGGGCTCCGGCATCGAACTGGCAGCGGTTGATCTTCAATCCGTGCACGTGCCAGAAGGGGTATTTGCCCCAGAAGCGGCAGTCCTCGGCCTCGATGTCCGAGCACTCCTTCACGGCACTCTCGCCGTCGCCTATCGTGACCTGCTCCAGTCGTAGCTTGTGGCTCTCAAACAGAGGGCGCTCGCCTTCGAAGTGTTGGTTCTTGATGATGTTCATATCGTCGTTGTTCGTTTTGTTCGTGCAAAGATAGTGGAAAAATGTGAAAAGCCCAAGAAATTTTGCTTTTTTCTTTATCCGCAAGAAAGAATGTGAAATACTTGCGGGAACGCGAAAAAAGCGTTATCTTTGTAGCCACAATCCTATTGACAACAAAAACATCACCAACATGAAAAGACTATTCATCCTGACTTTGTTCGCCTTTCTGCTCGGAAAGGCCCATGCACAAGTGTCCTTCGGCCAAGCCCAGCTGCTGAACGACGACTGGCGCTTCCTGCTGGTGGACAGCGCCTGGAACGTGTCGGAATCGCCCGACATGAAGAATCCCGACTTCGACGACTCGCGCTGGCGTCGCGTCACCCTGCCCCATGACTGGAGCGTGGAGCTGCCGATGTCGCCCGACAAGGGAAGCTGCCAAGGCTACCTGCCAGGAGGCGTGGGGTGGTATAGGAAGACTCTCCCCCAGCCCCTCCCTAAAGGGAGGGGAGGAGATACTTCTACCGCAGATAACACGGACTTGCGAGGTAATTACTCCCCTCCCTTACAGGGAGGGGGTGGGGGTGAGTCTCTTTTTATCTACTTCGAAGGCGTCTACAACCACTCCGAGGTCTACCTCAACGGTCATCTGTTGGGCAAGCGTCCAAGCGGCTTCGCATCGTTCCTCTATGACTTGACGCCCTATCTGCGTAGCGACGGACAGAACGTGCTGGCCGTGCGTGTCGACCACTCCGCAGAAGCCGATAGCCGCTGGTACACGGGCTCGGGCATCTACCGCAATGTGTGGCTCGTCAGCGCGCCTGAAGTGCACTTGGCTCAATGGGGCACGGCCTACCGACTACGGAGTATCAACAACAGCAAAGCCGTAGTAGAGGTTGACATTGAGACAACAAGACCCACCCCCAACCCCTCCCTTATAGGGAGGGGAGGAGATACCTTTTCCGCTACTGTTGAGCTGATGGATGCAGAAGGGAATGTGGTGGCGACGACAACTACAGGCATTGGAGCGCAGGAGAAGAAGACGGTCAGACTCACGATCAGGAATCCCAAGCGATGGTCGCTCGACAATCCCTATCTCTACACCCTCACCACCAAGCTCAGCAATGGCGACCAGTCGGTAGTGAAGGCAGGCCTGCGCACGCTGGAATTCTCACCTACGAAGGGTTTTGCCCTCAACGGACAATGGATGAAGGTGAAGGGAGTCTGCGTGCATGACGATGCGGGAGTCTTGGGCACCGCCGTGCCTGCCGAGGTGTGGCGACGCCGCGTGCGCGAGCTCAAGGCCATCGGCGTCAACGCCCTGCGCATGAGCCACAATCCCCATGCTCCAGCCCTCTACGATATCTGCGACGAGGAGGGAATGTTGGTGATGGACGAGGCGAGCGACGAGTGGGAGTTTCCCAAGCGCAAATGGATGAAAGGCTGGAATCAGGGCAAGCCAGGCTTCGAGGGCACCTACACCTATTTCGAGGAATGGATTGACCGCGACGTGGCCGATATGGTGCGCCGCGACCGTTGCCATCCCTGCGTCTTCCTCTGGAGCATCGGCAACGAGGTGGATTATCCCAACGACCCCTACACGCATCCCGTACTCGATGGCGACGGCTCAGGCTTCACACAACCCATGTATGGCGGCTACAAGCCTGGTCAGCCTGACGCAATGCGCATCGGCATCATCGCCCAAAGGCTGGCCAAGATTGTGAAGGACATCGACCCCTCGCGTCCCACGACAGGAGCCTTGGCCGGCGTGGTGATGTCGAACCAGACGGCCTATCCCGAAGCTGTCGACGTGGTGGGCTACAACTATACTGAGAGCCGCTACGACGCCGACCACAAGACCTATCCGCAGCGCATCCTCTACGGCTCGGAGAACCGTCACGACCTGCCTGCCTGGAAAGCCGTCACCGACCGTGACTTCATCTTCGGACAATTTCTATGGACGGGTATCGACTACTTGGGCGAGAGCGGCACATGGCCTGCACGCGGCAGCACCGCCGGATTGCTCGACCTGGCCGGACAGCGCAAACCCATCGGCTGGTATCGCGCCTCGTTGTGGAGCGAAAAGCCTGTGTGCTATCTTGGAACAACTGGCACCAATGGGCCTAACAGGGGCAATAGGAATGGTCGCCGCAATAACAACAGAGCCTGGGGTGCTCCGCCATCGCCCTACGCCAACGACACGTGGAACTATCGTGAAGGCGACCGTGTTCGTGTGATGTGCTATACCAACGCCAACAGCGCCCGTCTCTTCCTCAACGGCCAGCCCTTAGATGTGACGTTGCAGCGCCACGAGGAAACCGGCATCCTCTATTGCGACATCGACTACAAGCCCGGCACGCTGCGCTGCGAGGCCGACAACGGAGCCTTCTATGAGCTGAAGACCAGCGGCAGTCCTGCTGCCCTGCGCCTGACCACCGACTCGCTGATGCACGTCTTCGTGGAGGTGGTCGACGAGCAAGGGAACCTCGTAAAGAATGCCGACAACATGGTAACACTCTTCGTGCAGGGAGGTCGTCTCTTAGGAATGGAGAACGGCAACATCAACAACAACGCCGCTCCACGCCGAGCTCCTGCCTACTGGCCCAACCAGCAGCTACGCGTTTCAGGTGGCAAGCTGGTGGCCTACATACAACCCGAGAAGGGGCAACAAGTCACCGTCAGGGCCTCGTCGCCCTACCTTAACGACGCATCCATCATCTTTTCAGCCCCTTCCGAGGAAGAAAAGTAGGTTTTTAGCACGTTGATTGAAGAAAAAGTAGTAATTTTGCACACAAATTCAGGAAATATGAAAATATTAGTGACCGGCGCCAGCGGATTTATCGGCTCATTTATTGTCGAGGAAGCCCTGCGCCAAGGCTTTGAGACATGGGCGGCTATGCGCAAGAGCAGCTCGAAACAGTTTCTCACCGATGAGCGCATCCACTTCATCGAGCTGAACCTCTCCAGTCAGGAGGACTTGGAGCGCCAATTGAAGGGACAGGACTTCGACTATGTGGTACATGCCGCAGGCGTGACGAAATGTCTGAACAAGGAGGATTTCTTCCGCATCAATACCGAGGGCACGAAGAACCTTGTGCGGGCCCTTCTGGCCCTGAAGATGCCGCTGAAGCGTTTTGTCTATCTCAGCTCGCTTAGTGTCTTCGGAGCCATCCATGAGCAACAGCCCTACACGGAGATCCGTGAAGACGATACGCCACAGCCCAACACCAACTACGGACGCAGTAAGTTAGAGGCTGAGCAATGGTTAGACGCATTAGAAGCCCCCTCGGGAGGAGGGGTTTTCCCTTACGTCATTCTGCGTCCGACCGGCGTCTATGGCCCGCGCGAACGCGACTATTTCCTGATGGCAAAGAGCATCAAGCAGCACAGCGATTTCGCCGTGGGCTACAAGCGTCAGGACATCACCTTCGTCTATGTGCAGGACGTGGTGCAGGCCGTCTTCCTTGCCTGCGAAAAAGGTCAGACAGGCCGCAAATACTTCCTCTCAGACGGCGAGGTCTATCAGTCGACGACGTTCAGCGACCTCATCCGCGAGGAGCTGGGCCATCCCTGGTGGATTCGTATCAAGGCACCCATCTGGGTACTGCGTGTCATCACGTGGCTGGGTGACAAATGGGGACACATCACAGGTAAGATCTCGGCCCTGAACAACGACAAGTATCACATCCTGAAGCAGCGCAACTGGCGTTGTGATATCGAGCCGGCACGCAAAGAGCTGGGCTATGAGCCTCATTATCAACTGAAGGAAGGCACCCATCTGACCATTCAATGGTATAAAGAGAATGGGTGGTTGTAGCGTATTTTTCAGCAAAAGGCAACGCTATTTGGAAAAAAATGAGTAATTTTGCAGCCGAAATAAAAAACAACAAGTTATTGAGACATATTCAGTAATGAAAGACACATCGAAAACTGTCTATCTGGGAATGATAGGCGACATTATGCACCCCGGACTTATCAACATCATTAACGAGGGTGCCAAGTATGGTAAAGTGATGATTGGCCTCTATACCGACAAGGCCATAGCAACCCACAAGCGACTGCCGTATCTGACCTATGAGCAGCGCAAGAATGTCATCGAGAACATCAAGGGCGTGGATTCCATCGTTCCGCAGGAAGAGTGGAGCTATGTGCCCAACCTCCTGAAATACAAGCCCGACTACATCATTCACGGCGACGACTGGCAATACGGTCCCGACAAATACATCCGCGACGAAGTGTTCAAGACGATGGAGTCGCTGGGAGGCGAAGTCATCGAGATTCCCTACACCAAAGGCATCTCGGCATCAGGACTGAAGCAGGAAATTGACTCGCTGGGCGTCACGCCGCAGGCTCGCCTGGCCTCGCTGCGCCGACTGATATCAGCTAAGCCCATCGTGCGCATCCTGGAGTCACACAACGGTCTGACGGGACTCATTGCCGAGCACACATCGGTAGAGGTGAACGGACAGCACCGCGAGTTCGACGGCATGTGGGCCTCGTCGCTTACCGACTCCACGTCGAAGGGCAAGCCCGACATCGAGGCAGTCGACCTCACCACCCGCCTGCACGACCTGAACGACACGCTCGAGGTGACGACCAAGCCAGTCATCTACGATGGCGACACGGGCGGCAAGGTAGAGCACTTCGTATTCACCGTTCGCACATTGGAGCGTCTGGGTATCTCGGCCGTCATCATCGAGGACAAGGTAGGACTGAAGCAGAACTCGCTCTTCGGCACCGATGCTGTGCAGATGCAAGACACCATCGAGGGCTTCTGCAATAAGATCAAGGCAGGCAAGAATGCTCAGATCACCCGCGACTTCATGGTGATCTCGCGTTGCGAGAGCCTCATCGCCGGCAAGTCGGTCGACGATGCCCTTGAGCGTTGTCACGCCTATGTGGAGGCAGGAGCCGACGGCATCATGATTCACTCGAAGGACAAGAGCGGCGAAGACATCAAGGAGTTCTGCCTGCGCTTCCGCGAGAAGGACAACCACACGCCCATCGTGGCCGTGCCCACCACCTACAACCAGTTTACCGAAGAGGAGCTGGCTTCATGGGGCATCAACATCGTCATCTATGCCAACCACATGCTGCGCTCGGCCTATCCCGCTATGGTGAAATGCGCCGAGAGCATCCTTGAACATAGCCGCAGCCTGGAGGCCAGCAACGATTACTGTATGCCCATCAAACAGATTCTGAACCTGATTCCGGGAACGAAAAAGGCATAATATTGGTTAACGGTTATTGGTTATGTTGAGACCTGATTTTTTTATTGAGAAACTGAAAGAGAGCAACATCGACTTCTTTGCCGGTGTGCCCGATTCGTTGTTGAAGAATATCTGTGCCTACATCACAGACACGCTGCCACGAGAGCAGAACATTATCGCTGCCAATGAGGGTGGCGCTATGGGTATTGCCGCAGGCTATCACCTGGCTACAGGGCGCATCCCCGTCGTCTATATGCAGAACTCGGGCGAAGGAAACATCATCAACCCGTTGGCCTCGCTGACCGACAAGGAGGTGTACAACATCCCTGTACTGCTGCTGATAGGTTGGAGAGGACGCCCAGGTGTGCACGACGAGCCACAGCACGTCAAACAGGGTAAGGTGACGACAGGCTTGCTCAATACGATGGGCATCAACTACACCGTGCTGAGCAAAGACGAGGAGGCTGCAGCAAAACAGATAAAAACGGCTGTGGAATACATGCTGAAGACCAACGAGTGCTATGCCTTGGTCATCGAGAAAGACACCTTCGATACCTATACGCTGAAGAATAAGGTGGATAGCGGACTGACACTTGCCCGCGAAGAAGCCATTGAGACCGTCGTAGAGGCATTGCCCCCAACTGCCGCCGTGGTGTCGACCACAGGAATGATCTCACGCGAGCTGTTTGAGATAAGAGAGCGCAAAGGCCAGGGTCACGGCCACGACTTCCTTACCGTAGGCTCTATGGGGCACGCCTCCCAGATAGCGCTGGGCATCGCCCTGCAGCAGCCCAACCGTCCCGTATATTGCTTCGACGGCGACGGCGCTGCCATCATGCACATGGGCAATATGGCCATCACGGCCTCTATGCAGCCCAGCAACTATGTACATGTAGTCTTCAACAATGGTGCCCACGACTCCGTTGGAGGTCAGCCTACCGTAGGACTGCAAATCGACCTGCCCGCCATCGCCAAGGCTGTAGGTTATAAACAGATTTATAGCGTTGAGACGAAAGAGACCCTGCAAGAGACGCTGTCAAAGGTCAAAATGGCCAATGGCCCCGCGCTCGTCGAAGTCCGCGTAAAGAAAGGCAACAGGAAAGACCTGGGACGTCCCACCACCACTCCGATTCAGAATAAAGAAGCCCTGATGGACTTCCTCAAGCAATAACAGGCTATGTTGGAACGTAGCGTTTTTTAGTTTGACGTTTAGATTTTTAGACATGGAAACAATTAAAAGAAATGTATTGTTGAACCCCGGCCCTGCCACAACAACCGACACGGTGAAGATGGCACAGGTCGTTCCCGATATCTGTCCGCGAGAGAAAGAGTTTGCAGGATTAATGAAAGGACTGCGCAGCGACCTGCTGAAAGTGGTTCATGCTCCTGAGGACGAATACACCTCGGTGCTCTTCTGCGGTTCGGGAACCATCAACATCGATATTTGCATCAACTCACTTGTGCCCGAAGGCAAGAAAATACTCGTAGTGAACAACGGCGCCTATAACTCGCGTGCCGTAGAGGTGTGCCAGATGTATCATATCCCACACATCGACCTCAAATCGAGCGTCTACGAGCAGCCCGACCTGAAAGCTGTGGAGCAGACATTGAAGGACAATCCCGACGTGGCTGTGGTTTACTGCTGCCATCACGAGACGGGTACCGGCGTGCTGAACCCCATCCGCGAGATTGGTGCCCTTGCCCATCAGCATGGAGCCATCTTCATCAGCGACACCACCTCGACGCTAGGTATGATTCCCCTCGACGTGGTGAAAGACAACGTCGACTTCTGCATGGCCTCGGCACAAAAGGGACTGATGGCCATGTCGGGTCTCTCGTTCATTATCGGTCGCAAGGCCATCATCGAGGCATCGAAGAACTACCCCACCCGCTCCTACTACTGCAACCTTTACTTGCAATACGAATACTTCGAGAAGACCGGCGAGATGCACTTCACGCCTCCCGTGCAGACCATCTACGCCACCATTCAGGCCCTGAAGGAATACTTCGAAGTGGGTGAGACTGCAAAGTTCGCACGCCATCGCCGTGTCTACGAGGCCATCCGCAAGGGTGTGAAAGAACTCGGCTTCGAGACTGTCATTGATCCGAAGATTGAGTCGGGCCTCGTGGTGTCAGTTAAATATCCCGATGATCCCAATTGGAGTTTCGAGAAGGTGCACGACTACTGCTATGAGCGCGGCTTCACCATTTATCCCGGTAAGATTAGCACCACCAACACCTTCCGTCTCTGTGCCCTGGGCACCATCGACGTGAAGGACATCGACAATTTCTTCGTGGTGATGGCAGAGGCATTGGATTTCTATAAAATCAAGCTGAAGAAGTAATAAAGCATCAAAACGTTATTTCGTCATAACGTCATAACGAAACAGTAAAACAATGAACGAAAAAGCATATGCAACCCTCAAGTCGGCTGATACAGAAGACTGGGTTGATTATCATATTGTAAGACCGTTTACCTACTATTGGGCATGCTTCTTTGCCAAGTTGGGCATTCATCCCAACACGGTCACCATCGCCTCAATGATTATTGGAGCCGCCAGCGCTTTCTTCTTCGCACATGGTTGCTTCTACTATGAGGGAAAGTGGGGCCTCTTCTACAACCTGATGGCTTTCCTGCTGCTCTTCATAGCCGATATCCTCGACAATACCGACGGACAATTGGCACGCATGACCAATAAGAAGAGTGCCTTGGGCCGAATCCTTGACGGACTTGCAGGCTATGCTTGGTATGGTCCTATCTACATCGCCCTGACGTATCGCTTTTACGTTCACCACGACATCGAGTTCAACCTCCTTGGGCTCAGCGATACAGCCACCACCGTGACCATCGCCACCATCGTCGTCTTCATCCTGGCCATTACCTCCGGCCTGGCTGGTATCGCTCCTCAGCAACGTATTGCCGACTATTACATTCAGGCTCATCTCTTCTTCCTGAAAGGCGAGAAGGGCAGCGAGCTCGACAACGTGAAACGCCAGCAGGAGCTATTAGACCAGATTCCGACCAAAGGTCATTTCTGGCAGCGTCTCATCCAGCGGTCTTATGTTGACTACACCTACCAGCAGGAGCGTGTCACACCACAGTTCCAGCGTCTTATGGCCCGTCTGCGTGAGAAATATGGCGACACGGCCAACTTCCCAGAGTCAGTCCGCCAAGAGTTCTGCCGCTATTCCAAGCCGACGCTGAACTATGTGTTCATGCTTGTGTTCAATTTCCGCACATCCTATCTGTTGCTGTTCTGTCTGCTCGACATTCCTGTGGCTACATTCCTCTTTGAAATCATCATCGTGACGCTCATCATGCGCTACACCATTCGCCGCCACGAGGCTTTCTGCAAGAAGATGGCCGACAGCATTGAATAGTAATCTACTCAACTCCTCAGCATGAAGTGGACTAAGCAAAGAATCAACAATCTCTTCTTCCTCCTCGGTGTAGTGACCGTAGTGGTCATGCTCTTTACCTTCGACGTCAGCTTCGCCGAATTGTGGGAGCATCTATGTCATGCAGGCTACTGGCTCATCCCCATCGTGGGTGTCTGGATCATCATCTATGCCATCAATGCCTGGTCGTGGAAATGTGTCATCGACGGTGTGAAAAGTCCCGACGAGCACGTCAGCAACTGGCGTATCTATCGTCTGACCATCACCGGCTATGCGCTCAACTACTCCACACCCGTTGGCGGTCTTGGCGGTGAGCCCTATCGTATCATCGAGCTCTCGAAAAACATCAGCCAGGATCATGCGGCATCGTCGGTCATCCTCTATGCCATGATGCACATCTTTGCCCACTTCTGGTTCTGGTTTATCTCCATCTTCATCTATTTGGCGTTGGTAGCTGTAGGCGACCTGCCCATGACCACGATGGTGGGTGTCATCCTTTCCCTCATCTTCGTGCTGTTTCTCCTGGCATTCTATCTCTTCGCCAAGGGCTATAAGCACGGATTGGCAGTCAAGGGCATTCGCCTGGCAGGAAAGATACCCGGCCTGAAAGGCTGGAGCCACCGTTTCCTCGAACGTCACTCAGGAACCCTGCACAAGATTGACCGACAGATAGCCAACCTGCACAAGCAGAACAAACGGTCATTCTACTCAGCGCTGATACTCGAGTATTTTTCCCGTGTGGTGCAGAGTGCAGAGTTCTTCTTCATGCTGCTGCTTTTCGGCATCGACTGCGGCGGCGGATGGTCGGGATTGGCACTTACCTATCTCCACTCCATCCTTATCCTGGCATTCACCAGCTTCCTGGCCAACATCATCGGATTCCTGCCCATGCAACTCGGTGTACAGGAAGGCGGCATCGTCATTTCCACCGCTGCCCTGGGTCTGAAGCCGGCGGTGGGCATCTTCGAGAGTATCATCTGCCGCGTTCGTGAAATCATCTGGATTGTCATCGGCCTGATACTGATGAAGATTGGCGGCACCGAACCCAAAGAATATCTGAAGCAGCAAAAGGATGAAGTTCTTTAGGCAACTGATTGCAGTCGAGGAGCATCCCCGTCGTGGACTGATGCCTGTGGAATGGGTGATGATGACCTATCTGCTGGCTACCTCGCTGTTTATCCTGTTGACCTCCAGCAGTCGCACCACCATCGGTCTGATGGCTTGGACACGCGCCCAAGCTCTTATTGTGACGTTTGCGCTTTGGGGATTGTATCGCCTGAAGCCCTGCCGCCTGACCACTATGCTGCGCATCGCAGGCCAGATGTCGCTACTTGGGCTTTGGTATCCAGATACCTACGAGCTGAACCGCGTATTCCTCAATCTTGACCACATCTTTGCCGGATGGGAAGAAAGCCTCTTCGGCTGCCAGCCAGCATTGGTATTCAGCCAAGTGTACAACCTGCCAATCGTGAGTGAGCTGCTGACGATGGGCTATGTGAGCTACTATCCCCTGTTTGTGGGCGTCTCGCTGTTCTACTTCTTCTGGAGATACGAGCATTTTGAGCGCACCACCTTCATCATTCTGGCCTCCTTCTTCCTCTCCTATGTCATCTTTGTCGTCTTGCCTGTAGCCGGTCCTCAGTTTTATTTCAAGGCTGTCGGCCTGGAAAACATCTCAGCCGGCATCTACCCCGACCTGCAGAACTATTTCGGTCAGTTGGAGTTTGACGTGCTCGACCCGCAATTCTCGCTGCCCTTGCCTGGAGATACTGACGGATTCTTCTACCACATCCTGGAGTTTACCCACAATGCCGGCGAGAGGCCCACGGCCGCCTTCCCCAGCAGTCATGTGAGTGTCACGGTGGTAGTGATGTTCCTGGCATGGGAGAGTCGCAACCGCTGGCTATTCTATGCCTTCCTGCCCTTTGCTGTTCTGCTGTTCTTTGGCACGTTCTACATCCAGGCGCACTATGCCATTGATGCCATTGCTGGATTCTTTGCAGGCGTGACGATGTATTTCCTCCTACGCTGGTTCTTCAACCGTTTTTGCTGTAAGGAAAGAAGTTAGCGGAACAAAGAGAAGTTCACGCTGCCATAGCTGCGGTGCTCCACAAAGCGGGGGTGCTGCGAAAAGTCATTATCCTTGCCGTGCTCGAAGACGAAAACACCATCGGGAGCAAGGAGATTGTGCTCAAAAATTAGGTCGGGAATCTGCGGCAACTCCTTCAAGGCGTAGGGCGGGTCTGCGAAGATAAAGTCAAACTGTTGGTGGCAACCCTTAATGAAGCGGAAGACGTCGCCTCGAAGACATTGCACATTATTTTCTCCCTGCAACTTGGCGATGCATTGCTGGATGAAACGGTGATGGTCGCGGTCAAGCTCGACGCTCACCACCTGACTGCATCCGCGTGAGAGCAGTTCGAGGGTGATGCTGCCGGTACCAGCGAAGAGATCGAGAGCGCGAGTGCCGTCGAAGTCGATATAGCCCATCAGCACATTGAAGATATTCTCCTTGGCAAAGTCGGTCGTGGGCCTTGCCTTGAAGGTTCGGGGAATATCAAAATGCCTTCCCTTGTATTTGCCTGTGATGATTCTCACCCTTTACAATAACCGTTAATCAATAGCAAATATCCATATCCGTTATCACCTGCCTCTTACCACCAGCGTCTGCAAATCGTATGGCACTCCCTTGATGGCGGTGACAGGATGCTGATTGAAATCGGCGGCAGGATTGATCACGTACACCTTCTGCAGATATTTTTTCAGCTCGTCGAGGATAGCACTCTCGCCAGGCATGTCACCCATGATGTGCAGCTCGTCGTATTCGGCCTGCAACTGTAAGGTGTTCCAGACGTAAAGGAGGAAGAACACAGCATCCTTGGGCCTGCTGGCGTCAAAGGAGTTGCAGAACTTGAAGCGGTTCTGCTGGAAAGAGAAAATCTCGAGCCTTTTCTCGTGGAAATAGGCGTAGAGCTTGTAGCGAACGCCGGTGAAGCTGCGCTGATGCATGTATCTCCACACGGGCTGAATGGCGGTGACGAGGCGCACGTCCTGGAAATGATCGTCCAGCACCAGCCGCAAGTCCTTGTTCATATTGAAGACGGCTACGGCATTCAGGTCGGGCAGTACATTATAATAGAGTGCGTCCTGCTCGTTTCTGGGGAAAGCATGATTGTGCATGTCCCCCATCGTCTTCTCGTCGAACTGCTCGACGGGCACCATCAGCACATCGCTGTCGATGAGCACACGGACACGTGGCGACGCCTGCAGCAGCAAGTCGCTGGTCTTGAAGGCCTCGCGCAGATTGGCGGCCATCGACACGCCGCTGCGCACCACATAGGGCTCGTAGAGAATATCATCGCTATCGGTGTGCTGCACCATCATGGCCAGCGTGCCGCGGCCTATGCGGATGGTCAGCCGTTGGGTGGAAAGGTTATTAGTCTCTGCCATTTTCAAGGAGTGAAGGATGAGAGGTGAGAGGCGAGTTCTGACTGTCTGCCGCCTGCTGAGTAAAGTAAATGCTGCGCACACATAGCACCGCCAGCACCACGGCCAGCAGCACCAGCACGGCACTGACTATCTTCTCGCTCAGTCGCATAACACGTGCAAAGGTACATATTTTTTCCAACTTTTGCATCGCAGGAAAGAAAAAAAAGAAAAAAAAGCCATGAATAGCAGTTTTTTCGTATCTTTGCAGCATGATAGCGCAAGAATTGGCATTCCGCATAGCGCAAAGATTCGGCCACGTGCCGACGAGCGAGCAGACCGCTGCCATCAATGAGGTGGCGGCTTTCCTATGCGACCGTTCGCCGCTGACGGTGATGGTGCTCAGAGGCGCTGCCGGCACGGGTAAAACCACGCTGGCCGCCGCCATCGTCAAGGCATTGCTCTCTCTGAAACAGAAGCTGATGCTGCTGGCTCCTACGGGACGTGCCGCAAAGGTGTTCGCGCTTTATGCAGACAGCGAGGCTTACACCATCCATCGCCGCATCTATCGTCAGAAGACGGCGGGCGACCTCTCCGTCTTCAGCCTCAACGACAACCTGCATCGCGACACCTTGTTTATCGTAGACGAGGCATCGATGATCTCGGCCTACGGCGGCAACGAGGGCAGCACCTTCGGCTCGGGCTCGCTGCTGGCCGATTTGGTGAAATACGTCTATCAGGGGCAGAACTGTCGGCTGCTGCTCATCGGCGATTATGCACAGCTGCCACCTGTAGGCGAGGAGGAGAGTCCGGCGCTGTCGACGGCGGTGCTGCACGCCTTAGGCCTGAACACCTACGAGGCCACCCTGAACGAGGTGCTGCGCCAGAGCCAGCAGTCGGGCATCCTATGGAATGCCACGCAGGTGAGGATGATGGTGGAAAGAGGAGAGAGGAGAGAGGAAAGAGGAATGTCATTGCCGAAGATACGTTTCAAAGGCTTCCCCGACATCGTCAACATGCCGGGCGGCGAGCTGATCGAGGCGCTGGCCAGCAGCTACAACCGTGTGGGGATGGACGAGACGATGGTGGTGACGCGGTCGAACAAACGTGCCGTCGTCTACAACCGGGGCATCCGCAACATGGTGCTCGACCGGGAGGACGAACTGTGCCGAGGCGACCAGCTGATGATTGTCAGAAACAACTACTACTGGAGCGAGAAGCTGAGGGACGACGAGGGCAATGTGCCGCTGAGTTTCCTGGCCAACGGCGACAGCTGTGTGGTGCAGCGATATAGAAATGTACGCGAGCTCTACGGATTCCGCTTTGCCGACGTCACCATCACCCTACCCGACTACGACGATCTGGAGCTGACGGTCACCGTCCTGCTTGACACCCTGGCTACGGAGGCGCCTGCACTTACACGTGAGCAGCAGGAACAGCTCTATCAGAACGTGATGGAAGACTACGCCGACATCCCCTTGAAGCAGGACCGGCTGAAGGCCCTTCGCAGCGACCCTTACTACAATGCCCTTCAGGTGAAATACGGCTATGCCGTCACCTGCCACAAGGCACAGGGTGGACAATGGGCACACGTCTACATCGACCAAGGCTATATGACCGACGACATGCTCACACCCGACTACCTCCATTGGCTCTATACCGCCCTCACCCGTGCTACGGAGAAGGTTTTCCTTGTCAACTGGCCGGAGGGGCAGACTCAAATCAGGAATTGAGAATTCACAATTGATAATTGAGAAATGATGGACTATCAAGCAATCATAGACAAGTATTACCCCAAGAAAGAAGATGGCGGGCAGCAGTCATCCTCGCTGCGCAGCCTCCTGCTGAAACACTCGCGACAGGTGGCCGACCGCTGCCTGGCAATTGCAGAGAGACACCCTGAGCTGCAGCTCGACAAGGACTTCATCGAGGCCGCCGCAATGCTGCACGACATCGGCATTCGCTGGTGCCACGCCCCTTCCATCCTTTGCAACGGCACAGAGCCCTATATCCGTCACGGTCTGATCGGTGCTGAGCTGCTGCGACGTGAGGGCTGCGACGAAGCCTTTGCCCGTGTCTGCGAGCGTCATACCGGCACCGGCCTCACCAGTCAGCAGATTGAGCGCCAGCAGCTGCCGTTGCCGACGGAGGACTTCGTACCCGAGACGATAGCCGAGCAGCTGGTGTGCTATGCCGACAAATTCTATTCGAAGTCGCATCCCGACCGTGTGCTCAGCGTAGCTGAGACGGCACAAAGTCTCGAGAAATTCGGCCATGAGGGTGTGGAGAAGTTCATGGAATGGGCAAAAATGTTTGAGTAATCTTAAAAACTACGCTACTTTAACTCCCTTTAACTCCATTCACTCCCCTACTCCCCAAGAAATTATGTAATTTTGCAGCCGTGAGACAAAAAACGGGCACTTTTATCTTCGTACTGGCCTTCATTCTGCTGTGGGCCTGTACGCCTTCGTCGCTCATCAAAGAGAAGCCGAAGACAACGCCCGTTCCCTCCTCGACCAAGCAAACCGCCATCGTCCTGCCCTCTGACAGCACGACGCCGGAAGTTCCCATAAAGGCCATAGAAGAAGCCCTTGCCGATACCATCGCGGCCTTAGCTGATTCATTAGAGGCTCCTTTGGAAGCCATCAAGGAGAAGGCCGACTCCATCATCGCTCCCGTCGACTCCCTCAAAGCCGATTCGATTCAAGCCCCTTCGGAAAAGGAAGAAAAGGCCGAGCCCGTCCTTCCCGACAGCCTGCCAGTTGACCCTTCGCGTCCTGCCCATGCTGCCCTGAAACGTGACACCACCCTGATGGACTCGCTGGAGCTAGCCATCTACAAATACAACAAGGTGATTGACGACTCGCTGCGTCTCGACTCGCTGAACAAGCAGAAGAAGAACGGCATCGACGCCCCTGTGAAGTTCTCGGCCAACGACTCCATCATCTACGAAGCCTCCACAGGCACGGCCCAGCTATACGGCTCGTCGCATGTCGAGTACATCAACATGGACCTGCAGAGCGACAAGATATACATGGTGCTCGACTCGTCGCTGGTGCATGCCACCGGCTCCGTCGACTCAATCGGCGAGAAGTACGGCACTCCCGTCTTCAAGATGGGCAGCGACACCTACGAGAACGACACGATGGCCTTCAACTTCAAGACGAAGAAGGGCCTTATCCAGCAGGTCTACACCCAGCAGGAGGACGGCTATCTGACGGCTGAGGTGGCCAAGCGCGGGGCCAACGGCGAGCTCTTCCTGGGTCACGGCAAATACACCACCTGCGACGACCCGCATCCCGACTTCTACATCGCCATGAGCCGTGCAAAGGTGCGTCCCGGCAAGGATGTGGTCTTCGGCCCATCCTACCTCGTGGTATGCGACGTGCCCATCCCGCTGGCCATTCCCTACGGTTTCTTCCCCTTCACCAAGACCTATTCCTCGGGCTTCATTATGCCCACCTACGGCGACGAGACGTCACGCGGCTTCTACTTGCGCGACGGCGGCTACTATTTCGCCATCAGCGACAAGATGGACCTGAAGCTCATCGGCGAGATCTACACCAAAGGCTCGTGGGGCATCAGCACCGCCAGCAACTACCGCAAGCGCTACCGCTACAGCGGCTCGGTCTTTGCCAGCTACCAGAACTCGGTGACAGGCGAGAAGAACATGCCCGACTATGCCAAGACCACGAGCTTCAAGATACAATGGAGCCACCGTCAGGACCCGAAGGCCAACCCCTTCAGCAACCTCTCCGCATCGGTGAACTTCGCCACCAGCAGCTATGAGAAGAACAACCTCACGTCGATGTACAACCCGCAGACGATGACGCAGTCGACGCGTACCTCTTCCGTCAGCTACAGCACGAACTTCTCGAGCATCGGCATGTCGCTGAGCACGACGATGAACCTCAACCAGAACATGAAGGACTCCACCATCGCGATGACGATGCCCGACCTGAACATCAGCATCTCACGATTCTACCCCTTCAAGCGCAAGAAGATGGCAGGCAAGGAGCGCTGGTATGAGAAGATCTCGATGAGCTACACCGGCCATTTCTCCAACTCCATCTCTACGAAGGAGGACAAGCTGATGCACTCCAACATCATCAAGGACTGGCGCAACGGCATGCAGCACAGCATCCCCATCAGCGGCAACTTCTCCCTCCTCAACTACATCAACATCAACCCGTCGATCAACTTCACCGACCGCACCTACACCAACAAGATCATGAAGTCGTGGGACGACGTGGCCAGCAAGGAGGTGAACGATACCGTCTACGGCTTCTACAACGTCTATAACTGGAGCATGTCCGTGTCGGCCAGCACCAAGCTCTACGGCTCCTACATCCCCTCGCGCAAGCTCTTCGGCGACAAGATCGACCGCATCCGCCACGTCTTCACGCCCTCGCTCAGCTTCAGCTATTCGCCCGACTTCAGCGCCAAGCGCTACGGCTACTACGAGACCTACCAGAAGACCGATGCCGAGGGCAACGTCACGCTGGTGGAATACTCGCCCTACTCAGGCTCCCTCTACGGCGTACCGGGCAAGGGCAAGACGGGCAGCATCTCCTTCGACATGTCGAACAATATCGAGATGCGCATCAAGAGCGACGAGGACACCATCTCAGGTTTCAAGAAGGTGAGCATCATCGACGAGCTGGGTGCCTCGATGTCCTACAACATGGCGGCAAAGACACGTCCCTGGAGCGACCTCAACACACGCATCCGCCTGAAGCTGACGAAGAGCTACACCTTCAATCTCAACGCCGTCTTCGCCAGCTATGTCTACGAAGCCGACTCCGTAGGGGCCACGCCTCGGTTGAGCGAGACGCAGACCTACTGGGGAATGGGCAAGATAGGACGTTTCCAGGGTATGTCGCAGAACCTCAGCTATACCATCAGCGACGACAAGATAGCAAAGCTCATCCGCTGGCTGAAGGGCGAGCGCGACGACAAGGACAAGAAGAAAGACCGCCGACGCAATGACGACGATGACGATGATTACGACGAGGACGACAACGAGGTGGAGACCAACGTCGACCGCGACCTGGAGAAAGGCAAGCATGGAGCCAAGCGCGAGAAAGCAGGCAAGGCCGAGACCGACGAGGACGGATACATGGCCTTCTCGCTGCCCTGGAGCCTCAGCTTCGGCTACGGCATCAGTATGCGCGAGGATAATAATGTGAAGCGCTTCAACTACAACACGATGCGCTATCCCTACAAGTTCACGCAAAACCTCAACATCAGCGGCAACATTCGCATCAGCGACGGCTGGAACATCAGCTTCTCGTCGGGCTACGATTTCGACTACAAGAAAATCTCGATGACCACCGCCTCGCTCAGCCGCGACCTGCATTGCTTCAACATGTCGTGCTCAGTCGTGCTGGCACCCTACACCAGCTATAACTTCAGCTTCCGATGCAACGCCTCCACCCTGACCGACGCCCTGAAATACGACAAGCGCTCCAGCTACTCCAACTCCGTACAATGGTATTAATATGAATAACCTCTACGACCTCTACCAACAGCATCCCTGCATCACCACCGACAGCCGCGACTGCCCCGAAGGCAGCATCTTCATCGCCCTGAAGGGTGACAACTTCAACGGCAACCGCTTCGCCCTCCAGGCCCTTGAAAAAGGTTGCGCCTACGCCATCGTGGATGAGCCCCCCCTTAATTCCCCCGAAGGGGGAAAACAATACCCCGTTTACACCCTTGACAATCTTCCCCCCTCCGGGGGGAGTGAGAGGGGGTTTATCGTTGTCGACTCCTGCCTTCAGGCCCTCAAGGACATCGCTCGCGAGCATCGCCGCCAGTTCGATATCCCCGTCATCGCTATCACGGGCACCAACGGCAAGACCACCACGAAGGAGCTCATCAAGGCCGTGCTCTCAGAGAAATACAACGTGCTGGCCACCGAGGGCAACTTCAACAATGACGTGGGTGTGCCCAAGACCCTGCTGCGACTCAACAAAGAGCATGAGATAGCCATCATCGAGATGGGTGCCAGCCATCCGGGCGACATCAAGACACTCGTGGAGACGGCCGAGCCCACCTGCGGACTCATCACCAACGTAGGCCGTGCCCACCTGCAGGGCTTCGGCTCCTTCGAGGGCGTCATCAAGACCAAGGGCGAGCTCTACGACTATCTGAAGGCCAACACCCAGGGCCCCATCTTCATCAATGCCGACAACGACATCCTCCTCGACCTCATCGGCGACGACGACGATATCTTCCTCACCCCCTACAGCACCGACCCTGAGAAGCAGTACATGTGCATCTCGGGCGAGGTGGTGAGCTGCGACCCGGAGCTCACCTTCCGCTGGCGCAAGCCCCTCATGGAACTCGAAGAGACAGGAGCCTCGCAGAAATGGCACAAGGTGCGCACCCACCTCATCGGCGCCTACAACATCGACAACCTCCTGGCCGCCATCGCCGTGGGCATCAACTTCGGCGTCGACCGCAAGGCCATCTGTCATGCTTTGGAAAACTACGTGCCCACCAACAGCCGCTCGCAGCTGGTGCAGACAGAGCACAACCGCCTCATCGTCGATGCCTACAACGCCAACCCCTCCAGCATGGCCGCCGCCATCGACAATTTCCGCCTCATGCCCACCCTTGAGGGCGAGGCCAAGATGGCCATCCTCGGCGAGATGCGCGAGCTGGGCGACGTCAGCCGCGAGGAGCACCAGCACATCCTCGACCTCCTGGCCGATAGCGGCATCGAGGAAGTATGGCTCGTGGGAGAAGAGTTCAGCGGTCTCACGCCTCACACCTCCCCTCTCACCACTCATCACTTCCACGACGTGGAAGATGTAAAAGCCCATCTGCAGGCCCATCGTCCCACAGGCAAGCTCATCCTCATCAAGGGTTCCAACGGCAACAAGCTCTACCAGCTGCCCGAGTTCCTCTGATCATACGAAAAGCCCCCTCAAAAAGGGGGCTTTTTTGATGACACGAAGAAAAAACGCTGGCTTTCGGATGAAAACCAGCGCTGTATGAGGGAAACGAAATGTTGTTACTTCGCAGCCTTGCTCAATCAGAAGTGCTTGCGAGCCAGGCGGAGGCTCTGTTTCTCCAGGCGGCGTACCACCTGATCGGGCTGCCAGTCGGGGAAGACGTTGCGCAGGGTGAAGCGGGCGGCAGAATCGGCCGAGAGGGTTGTCTGCACGGTGCGAATGCCCTCCTTGCCATGAAGGGTGATGACATTCGAGTCAGGGGTGAGGGCGTGTCCCTGCAGGTCAACGGTGCCGTATTCGCCAAACTCACACTCCTCGGAGCGGATACTCTGCGGGTCGAAGCGCTCGGGCTCGAGCTTCTCGGGCGACTCCAGAATGGTGTTGATCCATGTGCAACGGGGATGGGTGTGCCATCCGCGGGCATAGTGGAAGGTGGAGACGTCGTTGCGGATGGTACAGTCGCGGAAGACATAGCCCCAGTTGGTGGTCGATGTGCGAGGGGCCACGATGACATTGCGGCCATGCCCGTTGGCCTCACGTTTCTCAGTGACAATGAGGCAACGGTTGAAGTACACATCGCCTGCGCCGCAGATGAAGTCGACGGTGCCGTGTATCTCGGAGTCCTCGAAATAATGCTGGCACTCCTCGCTGTGGCTGTAATAGGTGTCCTGATAGGACAACATGCGTACGCGCTTGAAGACGACGCGGTTGCCCTTATCCTGCCAGCAGACGGCGCGGCCGGCAGCTCCGGAGTGATAGTAGTCGAGGTCGTTCCGCAGAGTCAGGTCCTGCACATAGGTGTTGACGCCGCGATTGAGAAACACCGCCGTTGTGCCAATGCCCTCTTTCTCCACGGGCGGGCAGTTGCGGATGATGGTGCCCTCCATGCTCTGTCCTATCAATGCCACATTATGTCCCCAGATGGTTGTGAGCACCGTCTCGCCGAGGTCGTAGAAGCCGTCGGGTATGAGGATGAAGAGCCGCTCCGACATCGAATCGGCATTCATCACGCTCGACTTGCTGATGGCCTCCAAAAGGCTCTGCGCATCGCCTGGCTTGACCATGATATATCGCTTGCGGGCGCTCAAGGAAACGGGAACGGCCAGCAAACAACAGAGCAGGACAGTAGATAGTAGTTTTCTCATAGAATGGATGATAGAAAAGCCCCGACCCGCGTAGTTGGCGCGCGGCCGGGGCTTGCTTTTCTAAGGTTGCAGTTGACTGCGTGAAGCGTCCTTACTTTGCAGCCTCTTCTTTCTTCTGCTGCTTGTTACTCTTACGGTTCAGGATGAGGTAAGCAGTAGGTGCAGCGATGAAGATAGACGACAGTGTGCCGAAGATGACACCCAGGATCATGGCGAAGGAGAACGGACGGATGCTGTCGCCACCAAGTACGAAGATGGTGAGCAGCACGATGAGCGTCGTCACTGACGTATTGATGGTACGTGCCAGGGTCTGGTTGATAGAGTCGTTGAAGAGCTGCTTCTTGTCGTGCTTCGGATAGAGGCCGAGATTCTCACGGATACGGTCGAACACCACCACCTTATCGTTGATGGAGTAACCGATCACCGTCAGGATAGCGCCGATGAACGTCTGGTCGACCTCGAGCGACATGGGCACCCATCCCCAGAGTACGGAGAAGAAGCCGATGACGATGAGGGCGTCGAAGAACAGAGCGACGATAGAGCCCACGGAGAAGGCCACGTTGCGGAAGCGCAGCAGGATGTAGAGGAAGATGGCGATCAGGGCGAGCAGCACGCTGATGAAGGCGGCACGGGTAATCGTCTTAGCGATTGACGGACCCACCTTCATGTCGCTCTCGATGCGACCAATCTCGCTGTCCTTCTCCACGCCGTTGGCGGCAGGAGCCTTGAACTGATCGGCAGTAGCCTTGGTGATGAGGCCGGCGCCCTTCAGTTTCTCGTAGAGGATGTCCTTAGCCTGCTCGTCGATGACAGGGCTGTTGTCCTCGTAGTTCCAGTTGGTAGAGATACGCACGGTGCTCTTGCCCTCCAGCGAGATGACGCTGGTGTTGGCCTGCTTGCCCTCGTTGCTGCCGGTAGTGTTGATGAAGGCACCCTCGAGCACCTTACGCACATCCTCGACAGGCACGTCCTTCTCGAGTACCACCACAAAGTTGCGGCCACCCGTGAAGTCGATGCTGCGGCTCAGGCCACGTACACCGAAGCTCACGCAGAACAGCACAGCGGCGATGGCCCAGATGGCATACGACTTCTTGAACTGTCCCATGATGTTGAACTTGGTGTTCTGCATCAGGTTCTTCGAGAACGGAGTGTTGAAGGTGAGGTTCTGCCACTTGTCCTTACGCATCTGACGGTCGTAGATGAGACGAGTCATGAATACTGCGGTGAAGAACGATATGCAGATACCGATGATCAGCGTCGTAGCGAAGCCGCGGATGGGACCTGTACCGAAGATGTAGAGGATGACACCGGTGATCAATGACGTCAGGTTGGAGTCGAAGATTGCCGAGAAGGCATTCGAGTAACCTGCGTTCACAGCCTCACGGATGTGCAGGCCCTTACGCATCTCTTCCTTGATACGCTCATAGATCAGCACGTTGGCATCCACAGCCGTACCCAGCGTAAGCACGATACCTGCGATACCAGGCATCGTCAGTGCTGCCTGGAACGACGCCAGAATACCCAGCGTGAAGAACAGGTTGAGTAGCAGGGCCATGTTGGCCAGCATACCAGGAATGAAGTTGTAGAGCAGCACCATCACGCACATCAGCAGGATGAATGCCACGATGAACGAGATGATACCCTGCTGGATGGACTTGGCACCGAGTGACGGACCTACCATCTGGTGTGACAGGATACGCATCGGAGCCGGCATCTTACCTGAGTTCAGCGTATTGGCCAGGTCCTTGGTCTCCTCAATGGTGAAATGACCGGAGATCTGTGAGTTACCGCCGTCGATCTCGCTGTTCACGTTAGGTGCGCTATACACCTCGTTATCCAGCACGATGGCTATACTCTTATTAATGTTCTCGCGCGTGAGGCGTGCCCACTCAGCCGTACCCTTGCTGTCCATCTGCATGGTGACGACGGGCTTGCCCAGCTGGTCAAACTCATCCTTAGCGCTGACGATGACATTGCCTTCCAAGGCAGGACGGCCCATGGGATCGGTCACCTTGATGGCATACAGGCCAAACACCTCGCCAGTCTGTACCTCGGTAAGGTCGGGTTCAGCCTTAGCACTCCAGAGCAGCTTGAAGTTGTTCTCACGCTGGATGCGCTGACCCATGTCAGATTTGATGATATCATTGATGGCAGCGGTATCGGTCTTGTAGACATGAGCCACCAGTGCATTGCCCTGAGCAAAGCCGATTCTGGGCAGCTGATAGCCACCGCTGGTCTGCTGCTGACCGCCTAAGCGAGCGGTGAGGTCAGAAGCGTCGGCATTGTTTGCAGCAGCTGCCACATTGGTGGAGTCGGCATCAGCCTGGCTCAGCGAATCAGCGACAGCCACGTTGGCGGTGTCAGTCGTCTCGGCCTGAACTCCGTGCTCCATCATAGCGGCATATTCGGTCATCATCTGCTGGATATAGCCAGTGACTTCAGCGGCGCTGTAGGTCTCCCAGAACTCCAGGTTGGCGCTGCTGGCGAGCATCTTCAGATAACGGGACTCATCCTTCACACCAGGCAGTTCCACCATGATGCGTGACTGGCCTTCCAGACGCTGGATGTTGGGCTGCACCACACCGAACTTGTCAATACGGTTGCGCACCACGTTCTCAGCATTGTCGATGGCGGAGGTCACCTCGTCATGAAGGACCTGGCGCACCTCTTTGTTCTCCGACTGGCTGGTCACCTTGTCGCGCAGCTGCGACGTAGCGAAAATCTCACGCAGCTTGCGGTTGGGATACTGACTCTCCCACATATCGCAGAAGATGTCCACGAAATCACCTTCGCCTTTCTCCTGCACCTGCTTGGAAGTGGCCTCAAAGACTTTGCGATAGTCGCTGTCCTGATTGTGGCTGGCTGCCAACATGTCGATGATGTCAGGCACCGACACTTCCAGGATAGCATTCAGACCGCCTTTCAGGTCAAGGCCAAGTCCCATTTCCATCTCACGACACTCTTTCAGGTTCCACGACCACAGCCAAACTTTGGTGATCTCTAAGGAGTCCTGATAGCGACTTGCAGCTGCATCGCCCTGCTCAGCACGCATCTGCTCAATCTTGTTCTCGTAGTGAGAAGTCACAAACGAGAAGGAGAGATAAAAGCAGCAGACGAGCACGAGCGCGACTGCAATAAACTTTACAATTCCTTTGTTTTGCATTTTGATTTTTATAATATTTGTTGCTATATATGCGCAATTTGACCTGCAAATATAGTGATTTTTTTACACAGAGAAAAATTTTCGGCCTTTTTTCATCATTTTTTTAAGCTTTCTCCACGTTTCAGGGCCTTTTGAAGACAAAAAAGAGGCCAATAAAGACCTCTTCTCATATAAAATGCATTTTTTCGAAGCGTGTCGGAGGAATTCGTCAACACCCCCTTTTCACCCCTTACAGTCCTTTCCGATTTCTTTACATTTTTGAGCAAAAACAGGAAGCGTCAGGACATTCATTCCAGGATGATTTGGACGTTCTCCTTGGTGATGTCCTTGCTGTAGTTGAAGGTGGCATCATTCTTCGCACGGATGACAATGTCCTTGAGGTGGATGCCGTCGATGGGCATCTCGGGCAGGCCGTTGAATTCCATCGCATAGCCGGCATTTGAGCAGATGACGTTGCGGATGTCGATGTTGCGGAAGATGGGCGTCTCCTCGGTCACTGGCATCTCAACGGCAACGGGAGCCGTACCGCCCTCGGCCAGCACCTCAGCCACCGACTTGCCGCCATAATACATATTGAACGTGAGGGCGTAGGTCTTGATGTCGTTCATCGAGATGCCGTCCACGTAGATGTTCTCCACGATGCCGCCACGTCCGCGAGTCGACTTGAAGCGCAGGCCCACATCGGTGCCGAGGAACTGGCAGTCCTTCACCATGATATTCCTCACGCCGCCGCTCATCTCCGAGCCCACGACGAAGCCGCCGTGACCTGCGAAGACGGTGCAGCCGCTGACGACGACGTTCTCACAGGGACGGCCGCGACGACGTCCATCCTTGTCCTTGCCGCTCTTCAGGCAGATGCCGTCATCGCCTGCGTCGAAGCGAGAATTCACGATGAGGGCATTGCGGCAGGACTCGAGGTCCAAAGCATCGCCGTTCTGGGCATAGGCAGGGTTGCGCACCAGCACATCGTCGATGATGATATTTTCACACATCAGCGGATGGAGGTTCCATGCGGGCGAATTCTGGAAGATGACCCCCTGCAGCAGCACATTCTTGCAGTCAATGAGGCTCACCATCACAGGACGCAGGAAGCGCTTGATCTCCTGCCACTCCGCATCGCTAAGGGGCTTGTCGGGTACGTTCATCGACGACATCGCCTCGCCTTTTGCGAAACCTTCTGAGGGCACCCAATAGTTCTTCTTCGACTCCATGCCGCCGGGCTGCGAGGTCAGCTCCTTCCAAAGCGGGTCGCTCACCTTCGACTTCTTCAACGGACGCCAATACTGGCCGTTGCCGTCGATGGCTCCATAGCCGGTGATGGCGATATTCGTCTGTCCCACGGCGCTGATGGGCGACTGGCAGCGGCGAGTGTCCAAGCCCTCAAACGAGGTGGTCACAATGGGATAGAGGCTCTCGTCAGCCGCAAACTGGATGACGGCGCCGTGTTCCAAGTGCAACTCGATGTTCGACTTCAGTACGATGGGTCCAGTCAGCCAGATGCCACGCGGCACCACCAGCCGTCCACCACCCTTCTGCGCCAGCTCGTCGATGGCACGCTGGAACACCTCGGTGCATAGCTGCCGACCAGTGCCGTCAGCCGCATAGTCGGCCAGCGAGGCCTGTCGCTGAGGAATCTGCGGAGCACTCACCTCAGCCATCTGGAAGGGCAGGCCGTCGGTATATTGCTTGTAGGGATTAGCCGCTCCAGCCAGTAAACACACGGCCAGCAGCAGCAATGTAGACATAGTTTTTCTCGTCATTGTTGTAGATAAAAATGTTAGTTCGTTCGTTCAGTCGGCAAAATTACGAAAAAACGAGAAAAACGCCAAATAAAACGAACTTTTTCTTTACAAGAGCAGCGAACCAACTGGCTCGCTGCTTCTTTTTACATCATTCTCTGATAAAGACAGGGATGTGGGCTTTGTCAACAGTTGTGGTGACAAATTGTCCACCATCGTAGTGCTGTCCTGTACGCTTGTCGCGCCAGCCCTTGGCGTTCTTGGGCAGATAGGTGCGCCACTCGGTGACACCTGGCTCGGTGACGGGACTGACGAGCAGCTCAGGGCCGAACATATACTCATATTTCTGCTGCAGGGCAACGGGATCGTCGGCAAAGTCGAAGACCAGCGGACGCATCAGCGTATAGCCTTCTTCAGCCACACGACGGGCACACTCCTCCAGATAGGGACGCATCTGCTCGCGCTCCCTGACACAGTCGGCAATGATGGCCTGCGCCTCTGGGCCGTAGTTCCACGGCTCGGTGTTGCTCATATAGCCGTGCACTCGCATCAGCGGCAGGTAGACGCTGGTCTCTATCCAGCGCAGCATCCGCTCGATATACTCCTGATTGGTGTATTGGTCGCCAGGACGGAAAAAACCACCTGCGTCATACGTCCACCAAGGCAAGCCTGCGGCCTGAACGCCAAGACCTGCCACAATCTGACGGCGGAAGGTCTCCCAGTCGTTGCCCACATCGCCACTCCACAAGGCTGAGCCATAGCGCTGGATGCCCGGGAAACCACAACGGGTAAGGATCATAGGCTGTTCCACGCCGACGCTACGCAGTCCCTCGAAAACGGTCTTGTTGACCATCAGGGGATAGACGTTGCGAACCTGCTCGCCACTCCAGCGACCATTGTTGACACGGCGGCCCACGAGGTCATCATTCTCCGGCTCTGTGGCATCCTGCCACCAGGCATCGATACCTAAGGGCACAAGTCGCTCGGCAAAATTCTTCCAGTAGGAGGCAGCAGCCTCAGGATTGAAGAAGTCTATCCAGTCGGTACCAGGGATATAGTAGTTGTCTGCCGTCATCTGCTTGCCCACCTCGCTGTTCTTGTCAATCTTCGACCACACGCTGAGCATCAGGTGCATGTCCATCTTGTGTAAGCTGTCGGTGAGTGCCTTGGGATCGGGATAGAACTCCTCGTCGAAACGCATGGCATTCCATCCGTACTTGCCCCAATATTGCCAGTCCTGCACCATCACGCTGACAGGAATCTGCTCCTCACGGAAACGGTTGGCAGTCTGCAGGATTTCCTCAGAGGAATGGAAGCGCTCACGGCAATGGATATAGCCCAGCGCCCACGAGGGAATCTGCGGACAAGGGCCTGTCAGCTCACGATAGGTGGCAATGATTTCGTCGGGTGAACCGACGAACACTGTATAATCGACAGCGGTGGCGACGGGTGAGCGGAAGACGGTCTCGTCGTTCACCATCTTATAGAATAATGTAGGCTTGTCGCCGCCCGTCAGCTCGGCGCTGATGGTGTGACGGCCTTTCTGCAGGTTGACGATGATAGAGGTCGTTGGCGGCAGCCATAGGTTCTGTGCATCGATGACGGTCTCGCCGTCGATGACAAGATTATGGCGGCGGGCCATCACCTGTCCTACGTCGAGCAAGAGGGCATAGTCGCCGGTCTTGGCGATGTCGAGGGTAGCCTCGAAGATATTGTTGCGACGTATCTCACGGCGGTTGCCCTCAGTAGTGGTGACGTTCACCTCCTGTGCAGAGCCTGATGATGAACCTGATTTCAGACGCACCGACTCGCTACAGGGGTTGAAGTCGGTGAGACCGTAGTTGTTCCACAAGACGCCATAACCCTTGCTGGAGATGAGCATCGGCAGGCTGATCTGCGTGTTCACCTGTGTCAGGCGGCGAGAGAGACCTCGCACATTGCTGTAGCCGTCCTGGAACTGTCCCAAGCCGAAGAGACACTCATCCTTAGGCGATGCGAAGGCCAGCGTGGCCTCGCCATTTATCAGCTGATGACGTGTGGCAGTAAACACCTTCTTGCCGTTCTTGTCCTTGATGACAAGGCGCTGCCCCTTCACCTCGACTTTGAGGTCGCTGTTGGCCACCTCGTCGTGCTTCACATAGATCCAGTCGGGCAGGTCGTTTTCCACCTGACCGTCAGTATATTGGATGCGCACGGCGTTGCGTGCCACCTTCTTCACCGTCAACTGTCCTTCGGCCTGCATGCCTAAACTCAGACCCAACATTGCAGTCATCATAATCACTATTTTTTTCATCTTGACACTAATTTATCGTACTCTCTGAGAAATAATGAACACGTAATGGCTTGTTGACAGCCTCGCCCGTCAGCGTGACCTGCTGCTGCAGACGGATATCGACCGACGAGGCGCCAATCTTCACCACATAGGTGCCAGGACTGACGTTCCACTGGGGCTGACCATTGTTGGTAAAGTAGCCGAACTGCTCCGTGTAGAGCTTCACCTTCACCGTCTTCGACTCGCCGGGCTGCAAAGAGACACGGGCAAAGCCCTGCAGGGTTTGCGGTTTGAGAGGTGTGTGTTGAGAGGAGAGCGGTGAGATGTAGACCTGCGCAATCTCGTCGGCAGCCACCCCACCCGTGTTCTTCACCTCGAAGGAGAGGTTCACGCACTGGCTATTTGTGGGCACCTCAGCCTCGGCATGCAGGTTGGCATATTCAAACGTGGTGTAGCTCAGGCCATAGCCGAAGGGCCACTGAATCTTAGAGGTGAGAGGTGAGAGGTGAGAGGTGGGAGAAGAGGTGCCTGAAGCATCATATGAACTATAGTTGTAGCAGATGGGCTCGTAGAGCTCGGTGTTAGGATAGCTGACGGAGAGCTTGGCCGACGGCGACACTTTGCCAAAGAGGATATCGGCCACAGCATTGCCGCCCTCCTCGCCAGGATACCAAGCCTGGATGACTGCTGCACAACGCTCAGCAATGCCTGAGATGACCTGAGCCCTGCCGCCGAAGACAACCAGCACGACGGGCTTGCCAGTAGCCAGCAGCTCCTCGACATACTGCTCCTGCTTGCCTGGCAGACGCAAGCCCTGACGGTCGCGGTTCTCGCCGCAGAGCATCACGTTCTCACCCACGGCAGCTACGATGACGTCGGCCTGACGGGCCATCCTCAGCGCCTCGGCCTTGTCGGCCTTCTCGCCAGAGTCCACCTTGCGGTGCAGTATCTCATATTCCCAGGCACGCTCATCACCCAGCTCCTGATACTTCGTCTCAATCTCCTCCGTCCAGTCACAGCCACGTGAATAGAGAATGTCGACGCCCTCAGGCTTATGTCCGTTCATGCCCTCAAAGAGCGTCACGATATCCGGATGCTCCAAATCCTCCATGTTCTTCTTCCAGAAATAGCTCATTGAGGGGAAGGAATAGTCGCCACACATAGCCCACATGGAGTTGGCATTGGGTCCAGTCAACAAGATTTTGAGAGGTGAGAGGTGTGACAGCGGCAGGATGCCATTGTTCTCAAGGAGGACAATGGACTGCGTGGCGATGTCATAGGCCGTTTGACGTTCCTCAGGTGTGTCGAGGACGATGTTCTCCTTGCTGTAGAGGTAGGGATTCTCGTCCATCAGACCGCAGCGGATCTTATAGCGCAGCACGTTCTTCACGGCACGCTCCAGCGTCGCTTGCTCCACCAGTCCCTTGTCGATGGCCTGCTGCAGATACTTATAGTTGGCACCATGCGGGAAGTCGACGTCGCAGCCAGCCTTGATGGCCACCGCAGCGCAGATAATCGGCTCGTCCTTGGGGCTGAGCTGGTCGATGGCCGTATAGTCGCTCACCACCATACCGTCGAAGCCGAGATAGCCACGCAGGATATCCTCCAGGATCTTGCTATTGGCCACGCACTTGATGTCCTCGCCGTTTCTGTCTTTCATCGCATGATAGCCAGGCATCACAGCACGACTGCCAGCCAGGCGGATCATCGTCTCGTGAGGCAGCAGTATCTCTTCCATCAGCTCCTTGTCTTCGGAATCGCCGCCACCGCCATAGCCCAGATAGTGCTTCGAGCAGGCACCCACGCCTTTCTTCAGATCGCCCTGCTGCAGGCCCTTCACGAAGGCCACACCCATCACGGCCGACAGGTAGGCATCCTCACCGTAGGACTCCTCCAGACGGTTGAAGCTCGGATTGCGGCAAACGTCGACCATCGGCGACAGCGACAGCACGCCACCCATCTTGCGCATCGTGGTACTCGTCTGCAGCGTCTTCTTCTCGGCCAGCTCAGGGTTGAACGAGCAGGCCTGTCCTATCTGCTGCGGATAGATGGTGGCACCACGTGCGTTGATGCCCGACAGCACCTCCTCGTGGAAGAGGGCCGGTATGCCGCTGGGCGTGTTGTGGATGAGCCAGTCCTGCAGGGCTGCCACACGGTCGCGCAGCTCGTTGGGCTCGCGAGGTATCTGGCTGCAATACTGCGAGAAGTGACCGATGCCGTTGGGGATGATTTCGCGGCATTTCGCCGTGTCCAACCGTCCCTGCTCGTCGAAGAGCTCGTCCATGTACATACTCCTCAGCTGGGCGATGCGCTCCTCCTGCGTCATCTTCGCATAGAGCTCGTCCACCTGCTGTTCCAGAGTCATGTCGGTTGCGGCATTACATCCCGCCAACAGAGCTGTCATACACATCATTTTAATTCCTTTCATCATTGTTCTAAGTCCTATCATAGTTATGTGAATTAAATCTGTTATCATGCGACTTGCAGTAATACAAAGATTACCAGCTGCCGCCGCCTCCGCCGTCGCCTCCGCCGCCTGAGAAGCCACCTGAGAACCCACCTCCACTACTACTGCTGTGACTGATGGTAGTGATGGCGCTACTGGCTGTAGAGGAGAAGTTATGCACCATATTGTGTGTGAGGGCAGCTCCCATGAGGGGCGTGGCGCTGTCATACCAGTCGGGTTTCTCCACCTTGATATCCTTGAACAGGTCTTCCCACTGGTCGCTGAGTTTGAAAACCATTGCGTAGGGCAGCACCTTGTAGAAATACTGCGGATCATCGGCCTGCAACTGCTCCAGCCTTGGTTTCTCGGCTGTTTCGATAAACTCCTTGAAGCCCAGCAGGCGTCCCATCATCTGTACACGATAATTGGTATCAACATGGAAGCGCCCAGCCAGCTCATTGAGGATGAAGCAGACAATGAAGAACGCCAGCACCACCCATTGGTTGAGGGGAGCGCCATAGTCGGCAAACATATTGTACAGTACCCACGAGCCCACCATCAGCGCAGCCTTGCCAATAAAGAAGAAAATGCGGTATAAGGATGAGTGCATCAGGTCTGACAACCTGCTCTTCACCCTGAAGATGGAAGCCAGCAAACAAGGCACGCCAAAGGCGACGACACTCACCCAAAGCAGTTGCGTGTCGAAGGTGGTCACCACCGAATTAAACCCTAACATCAACATGCCAAAGACGGCCAGCAACACATAGAGCCAGTAGGGCTTTTCCAGTATGGTGAGCTTACGGCTGCCTTTGAAATAATTCCCCAGCGCGTCTTTGATATCCTTGTACAGCTCTGGCTGCTCGCCTATTTCCTTCAAGCTGATCACGTCGACACTTCTAAAGAACAAGTGCATCAGCTTCTTCTGGTAGCTGGGAGCGTTTTTTGGCAAATCTTTCAGTTTGGTCAGCTCAAGGTCTCTTGACTTGAAAATCTTCCCCTGTTTCACCTCCTTGATGCTGATGTAGCCCTGACCCGCCAGCCAGGGGATGAGCGACGCGATGTCGATATCGTCGACCGTTCCGTCAATAATGGTCCCCACCTCGCCGCTGCTGATGCCCTCTGGAGGATAGAACTCTATGACCTTGGTGATGTGGGGTGTCTTCTGCTGCATCTGGAAATAAACGATAGCCAGAATGGTGAGGATGGTCAGCGTGAGGAAGACGTAGAACCAGATGAGGTTTGCCTTTGACACACCCTCGTAATAGCCTTCCGGCAGCTCTGCATAGAGGGTGACGCCGTGACGGGGTGCAATGCTGTCGGCACTGCCCGTTATCTCTTGCTTCGATGCATTCACCTCCAGACCGTCTATCATGCCGTCGGTTTTGCCGTATTCACCCGCAAACACCTTCAGCCTTTTGCGGATGTCTTTAGGCAGTTTTTTGTCAAAGGTGATCTTGAAGTCCAGATGATTGATGGGTTCCTCAAACTCCGTTCCCAGCACGGTATGGAAGAGGAAGTCCTTGTCGTCAAGCCGATCGTCGGGATAGGTGTAGGTATAGCTGATGACATACTGCTGGTCGCCCTCTACCTCACGATCGGCATCGCCTATGCGGATGATGCAGAAATCGTCGTCGCTGTCCTCGGTAGTAAATTTCCATCCCTCCACATCAATATCGTCGATGTCGCACGCATAGCGGAACTCCTTCTTCTTTCCCTTCACCTTGTGCTTGACCTTGAAGCCGTTGGGGATATAGCGATAGAATCCGTGGCGCGGCGCCTCGAAGAAGATGTCGAAGGTCTCCGTCACGTCCCACACGTTGTTTTCATGAACCACAGCCTCTATCGAGATATTCTTGTAATAGAAGCCGCCCCTGTTGGCACTGGTCGGCAGGCATAGGGCGAAAAAGAGGGCCAGCCAAAGATATCTGAGTTTGCTCATGGCGGTCTAAATATTTACGTTTACAGCCCGCCGCTCTGCATCGCTGTTTACTGAGAACATCGGCATCGGTTTGAAGTCGAACATGCCTGCCACCAGATTCATCGGAAACACCTGGCAACGGTTGTTATACTCCCTGACACTGCCGTTGTAGTATCTGCGCGACAGCGATATCTCGTCCTCCATCCTGACCAGCTGATCCTGCAGTTTCAGGAAGTTGCCGTTGGCCTTCAGCTCAGGATAGCCCTCAGCCACTACGAACAGCTCTTTCAGGGCATCACCAATCTTCACTTCTCCGTTCAACTGTGCGCTGCGACTGGCTGTGGAGCGTTTGTTCGTCACGTCTATCAACACGTTCGACTCATGGCGTGCGTAGCCTTTCACGGCCTCCACCAGAGCAGGAATCAGGTCGTAGCGCTTCTTCAGCAGCACATCCATCGTGGCAAAGGCCTCGTTCACCTTGTTGCGCAGCCTCACCAGGCTGTTATAGCCCCACAACAGAACTGCCAGCAGCAGAACCACCACTCCAAGAATAATATAAATTGCCATATTTACTTTGATTTTAAATCATTTTGAGGCACGTAGTCCACGAAAGCATAGCTGTGACTATGTTTCTCATCGGCAGGATGTTCCTCACGGCTCACCTCGCGCCATCCCTCGCTGTAGTCAGGGAAGAAGGTGTCGGCCTGCTGCGGCGTGTCGTCAATCTCGGTCAGGCAGAGGCGGTCGGCCTTGTCAATCAGATTCTTGTAGAGGCTGGCTCCGCCGATAATAAAGACGTCTTCATCAGGACGGCAGGTAGCGACGAACTCATCCCACGTAGCGAAGCACTCACAACCCTCCAACTGCTTGCGGCTGCGTGTCAGCACACAGTTGCGACGGTTGGGCAGGGCACCCTTGGGCAGGCTCTCGAAGGTCTTGCGGCCCATCAGGATGGTGTGGCCGGTG